>WGAR01000001.1 GCA_015494725.1 Thermodesulfobacteriaceae bacterium
GAGGCGCGGGCCCGGGCGGCCCTTCAACGGGCTCTTACACGGATCGCGCTGGCTGAACGGGTTAAATCCGGACACCCCCGTTAGATTCCCCTTGTAGATTTTCCTCATCCGACTTATCATTGAAGTATGAGACATAGGTGGTTTCCCTTATTTTTGTTGATAGGGGGAATCATTATCTCTTCTAGGGGGGTAGCCATGCGACTCTGGTCTCCGGAAATTCCGGATGGGGGTAAAATTCCCCGTAAGTATGTAATGCCAGCGGCCGGGGGAGAAAATATTTCTCCGCCCCTTCGGTGGGAGGGTATCCCGGCGGGGACGCGTTCCCTGGTCCTGATCTGTGTGGATACCCATCCGATAGCCCGAAACTGGATGCACTGGGTGGTGATCAATATTCCACCCTCGGTGCAAGAACTACCCGAAGGGGCCTCGGGGCGGGCCATGCCTTCGGGGGCCCAGGAACTCATCAATTCCTATGGTTTCAGAGGGTACGGTGGTCCCCAGCCTCCGCCGGGTACCGGGGCTCATCCCTACCATTTCATCCTTTACGCCCTGGATGTGGAAAAGCTTTCGATCTCGGAAAGACCTGCTTTCAAGGAGGTGGAACGGGCGGTAGCCGGACACCTCTTGGATAAGGCTTCTTTTGTGGGATATTATGAACGATAGGGAGGCACCGAAGATGACCAAGAACGCCGGTCGTCCGGAACGTCGGCACCGGATCGTGGCCCGGAAGCCGGTCACGGTGATGGTGCGCGAAAAGCTGGTATGTCCCTATTGTGGTAATGACGAGGAATTCTTTGAAGTGGCTGAGAATGCCTATGTGGTGGTGCATTTCCTGCAAAATGAAGACGGAACTTTTGTGCCCATGGAAGAGAATATGGAGATTACCGGGGTGGTGAAGTTTTATTGCGGGAGGTGCCAGGCGGATCTGAGTCATCTTCGCGATCGTCTGTAATGCGCCCTCCCTGGGTTATTACCTCCAATCGCGTTTTCCGCGAACGGTATCAGGAGCTTCGAAACGGAGATCTCATCCTGGGCCGGATAAGTCTTAAGCCCGGCGAAGAAGGGATCTTGCTGGATCTTTCCAGCCGGGGGGTAGAGGCCTATCCTTCCCTTCTGGCCCAGGCCTTATCCCGATCCAAGACCCTTCAGGCCATCGTACTGAGGGAGTTCATGCCCCCGGCCACCCTGGTGATAAGGGATCGCCACGACCTTATTCGGGCCCTTTCCCTCTATGCCGAGCTGGGGATAGAGGAGGTGATTACCAAAGAGGACCGGGCTAATTGTGGTCTGGGGATTCATCTTTGGCGTAATGTGGAAGAGGTATTCAATCATGCCGGTCTTCCTCCTCTGCATTATCCTTTTGTGCTACAGCCCCGGTTTTCCAGGGTTCAGGATATTCGGGTGATTATTCTCGGGGATTATCAGGAGGCTTATCTTCGGGAACACCCCTATAGCTTCAGACATAATCTTTATTTTGGCGGGAGGAGCAGGCCCTATGATCTTTCCCGGGAGGAACGCGAGTTCTGTCTCCGGGTGATGGCTCGTGGGCGGTTCCCCTACGCCCATCTGGACATGGTTTATACGGAAGAGGGGGGGCCGTATCTTATGGAGATAAACCTCCGGGGCGGGCTTAAAGGGGCCCGGATATCCACGGAGGAGTACCAGGAAAGAGTTTCCGCTCTTACCGAGGCCTTTCTCAGGGAATGGCTGGCCCGCCACCCCGGGGCCCGTAAGCTCTGAAGTGCCCCGGAGATACCAGGGGCATGGCCACCAGGTAAGATTCTCCCTCCTGAGTGAAGGGGTTGCCCCGGGTAAGGGCTACCAGGAGTTCGGAGCCTAAGATGCCCAGTCCCTGTACCGGGGCTTCGAATTGTCCTGAAAAGGGAAGGAGCTCAAAACCAGCCGCGGAGTACCGCAGGACCATGACCTCTCCGGCGGTATAGGCCGGTATGCCCGGAAGGAGGTCGTGATGGGCACTGTGATTGGAAACCAGGAGGACCTCCTTGCGCCCGTCCCCGTTCAGATCGCGAACCAGGAAATTTACCTCCGCAGGGATGGTCTGCGTGTAGGTTTGCTTGTAGGGGCCTACGCGTACCTGGATCCCGTAAAGGCTCCCCCCGACCTTCCGGGGAGAGGTCCAGAGTTTCTGGGTGTAACGATAGACCTCCAGCTTATGTCCGCGGTTGATGAAGATGGTCTCCAGATAACCGTCTCCGTCCAGATCCGCAAAGGTGCTTCCGATCAAACGAAAGCCGGCCGGAACCACCAGTTTTTTCCGATAGATTATTTTCCGACCCTTTCTTCCCAGGATATACACCTCGGAGCCGAAGAAATCCTCCTGAGAAAAGGTCTGTCCCACCAGGGTGTCGTTGATGCCGTCTCCGTTGAAATCCATAAAGGCCAGGATGAGGTTGATGGGCCGAATCTCCGGGACGATGTTTCGACCGTCGAAGCGCAGGAGCTCGCTCACCATTCCCCGTCCCTTCTGATAGATGTCCAGGGCGATCCATCCGGAGGGACCCAGGGAGAAGGTCAGGACCTGACCGAAGCCCCGAAATTGATACCGGGCCAGCAATCTTCCCTTATATTCGGTGATGTAAAGGGCCTTGGGGGTAAGATAAACCACCTCGGGTTTTCCGTCTCCGTTGAGGTCCCCTATTTCCAGATGGGCGACTATCTGAGGGAGTCTTCCCACCCGGCGGAAACGAGGGGCCTGGGGCAGAGCGTAAGTAAGGGTGGAATAGGGATAACGGGTATAAGCGGAAGGCGGTGCGGGAGAGGGAGCGGCTTGGGGGGCCGGGACGCCCTGGGG
>WGAR01000002.1 GCA_015494725.1 Thermodesulfobacteriaceae bacterium
GGAGCTACTTCAACGGGTTCCATTATTCGAACAACTACAAAAAGATGGTCCCCATTTACGATGCTACGGACCTGGCTCATTTTCGGCCCATCAAAGGTCATCGAGAAAATGATACCGTGTGGACCAACCGGATGCGGATCAATTTCAAGGTTAATCCCACGGAAAACACCAACGTTAAGGTACGGCTGGCCTATTACAAGATCTGGGGTATGTCCGACGATTACGCCTCCCCGGAGATCTTTCCGAGCATGAACAACAACTTTACCTTTGGAGTCCGTCCCTCGGACAGCCGCCTCTATGTGGATCGGGCCTATTTCAACTGGGTGAACATCGGTGGGTATCCCATCTGGATGTCCTTCGGTCGCCGGCCCACCACCCACGGGGCCCCGCAGCACCTGCGTGAGGGTCTGGACAAGAGGGAGGCCTCTCCCTCGGGGATTAACATCGATATCCCCTTTGACGGGGCCACCATCGGGTTCCAGTACCGCTGGCCCTGGCCCGGTCGCATCCGCTTCTGCTACGGCCGCGGCTTTGAGTCCGGGTTCAAGCTCTATCGGGATCGGGCCAAGGACGATGTGGACTTCTACGGGTTCGTGTGGGATGTCCTGGATGACCCCGATCGCAACATGCTGTTCATCGTGCAGGCCTTCAAGGCCGAGGGGGTAATGGACTTCCCCGAGGGGACCTGGTTCATGTCCAAGATCGGTCCCATGCATGTGACCACCACCCACAATCTGGGAGATATCTACGAACTGGGAGCCACCTGGTTGCATAAAGTAGATATCCCCTATCTGGGACTTGAGGGAGTGGATTATTTCATCTCCGCCGGGCTCTCCATTACCGATCCCGACAAGGTAGCCGCCATGGAATACGACATGTATAACGGTACCGACTATGTGGCCAAAAAGATGTATTACACCCTGCTGGGCGGCTTTGCCCAGGCCAAGAGCCAGGTAGATACCGACACCCATACGGGTTGGGCGGTCTATGTGGGAGCCAGGATTCCGGTGCCGTGGGTCTCCGGGGCCAAACTGGGTCTTGAGTACAACTACGGCTCCAAGTGGTGGATGCCCTTCATGGTGGCCACGGACGATCTTTACATCAACAAACTGGTCACCCGGGGTCATGTGGCCGAGGTTTACTGGATCCAGGATCTCCCGGCTGGAGACGCCCTCTCCAAGTACGCGCGGGTCTTTTTGCGCCTGGGCTTCCAGTATTTCTGGTTTAACTACAGCGGCAGCGGTTTGTGGCTGGGTGAACCTCACGAGATCAATGAGCTTAATGACACGGTCCTCATGGGTGGGCAGCCGATGCCGGCCAACGCTCAGATGTTTGAACCTCTGGACCACATGTACAACTTCTACGCCTCCTTTGAGGTCTATTTCTAGGGCTCTTCCGGGGCGGGGGCATCACCCCCGCCCCTTTTCAGGATTTCTCTTCCTTCCACCACTTTTGTAGTCGTTTCCGAAGGGTTTTTTCGTAACCTCGCTCGGTAGGAAGATAATAACGCCGGTGGCGTAACTCCTCGGGGAGATAGTCCTGTTTCACGAAGCCCTCGGGATAATCGTGGGCATACTTGTAGCCCCTTCCGTAGCCCAGGGCCCGCATCAAAGCGGTTACCGGGTTGCGCAAATGCATGGGCACTGGAAGGGCCCCGTGGCGGCGGACATCCTCCCGGGCGGCCTTAAGCCCCCTATAAACCGCGTTACTCTTGGGAGCACAGGCCACATACACCGCGGCCTGGGCCAGGGCCAGTTCTCCCTCCGGAAGTCCCAGGAACTCGTAAGCCTCCTTGGCGGCCACGGCCACGAGCAGGGCCATGGGGTCTGCGTTACCTACATCTTCTGAGGCCGCGGCGATGATCCTTCGCAGGATAACCCGGGGATCCTCACCGGCCTCAAGTAGCCTTACCAGCCAGTAAAGGGCCGCATCCGGGTCGCTTCCCCGCAGGCTTTTGTGAAAGGCCGAAAGGAGATTGTAATGTTCCTCTCCGGCCCGGTCGTGGCGCAGGACCCTTTCCGTAAGGAGGTCCTCCAGTTCCTTTCGGGTGATTCGACGCCGGCCATCCGCTTCCGGAGGAGCACTCTCCACCAGGGTTTCCAGCAGATTGAGGGCTACCCGGGCGTCGCCTTCGGCAGCCCCGGCCAGGAGGTCCAGGACTTCGGGCTCAACCTCGAGTTTCTCCCGGCCGTAGCCCCTTTCCGGGTCCTTAAGGGCCCTTTCCAGGAGCTTCCGGATCTCCTCGGCCGAAAGGGGTTTCAGTACCAGGACCTTGCAGCGGGAAAGCAGGGGAGCGATCACCGAAAAGGAGGGATTTTCCGTGGTGGCCCCGATGAGGGTAACCGTTCCATCCTCCACATAGGGGAGGAGAAAGTCCTGCTGGGCCTTGTTGAAGCGATGAATCTCGTCGATGAAAAGGACGGTTCCGGATCCGGCTGCTTGGCGGGCTTCTTCCACTACGGCCCGCAATTCTTTCACTCCTGAATCCACCGCCGAAAGGGTAACCAGCCGGGCTCCGACCTCCTGCGCCAGAAGCCGGGCCAGGGTGGTCTTGCCGCAGCCCGGAGGCCCCCAGAGGATAAGGGAGGGTAGTTTCTTCTGTCGGAGGACCCGGGCCAGGAATTTCCCCGGGCCCAGAAGGTGTTCCTGCCCTACGAACTCGGAAAAGTTCCGGGGCCTCAGCCTTTCGGCCAGCGGTGGCCGGGGGGCAAACAGTCCGAACTCTCGGGGTTTAGTGCCCTTTTTCTTTGCGTCCACAGAACATCCGGGTAAAGCAGAAGGTGCATAGAGCGGTAATGATATTCCAGGATATAAGCATAAAAAGAAGTGCGCTACCTTTCATGGCTTTTCCCCTTTTTTCCGGAAAGATATACCAGGATACCAAAGGCCAGAAAGATGGCTAAGAGCAGCCCCCGGGTGAACCACACCGCCGGGGAGGTTTCTTCCAGGTAACCGGGCAGTTCTTTAAAAAGCCACCAGCCGGTGATAAGGGCCAGGAAGAAGGGAGTTATGTAGCGCATGATATAGAAGAAGATGCGGGGAAGTTTGATGAGCCCGCCCCGGTTTATCTCTCGCCAGGCCGCCGAGGGATCAAACCCCCAGAAAAAGACCAATACCTCGCACAGGGCAAAGACCACCACGAAGAAGGTTCCGGCCCAGAAATCCATTTCATCCAGGGCCTTGGGGACCAGAATGGCAAAATGGGCCAGAGCAAAGAGGACCAGCATGGTGAAGGTTACCGCCTTTTTACGGGAGAGCCCGAATTCATCCTCCAGGAAGGCGATGACCGGCTGGGCGATGGCCACCGAGGAGGTAATGCCGGCGAAAAAGAGCAGGATGAACCAGAAGAATCCCAGAAGAGACCCCAGGGGAAGGTTGGCGAAGATGGCGGGCAGACTTACGAAGGCGAGATTGAAGGCCCCGCTTGCGGCGATGGTCTGGGCTGCGGCCACCCCGAAAAAGGCCGCCGCGGCGGGAATGGCGATGGATCCCCCCAGAACCACCTCGGCGAACTCGTTGAGGGAGGAGGCGGTAAGGGCCGAGAGGGTGAGATCGTCGTTGCGTTTGAGATAGGAGGCATAGGTGATGATGGCCCCGAACCCCAGACTCAGAGTAAAAAAGACCTGTCCGGCTGCGGCCAGCCATACCTTGGGGTTGCCCAGTTCCTGCCACTTGGGTTCCCAGAGAAAATTCAGCCCCTGCACTGCGCTTCCGAGTGGGGTTTCCAGGGTGACCACCCTCATCATCAACAGGATGGCCAGGCCGAAGAGGATGGGCATGGCCACCTTGGCGAAGCGTTCGATCCCCCCGGAGATGCCTCTTACCAGAATGAGATAGTTGAGAAACATGGTGAGAAGAAAGAAGAGATAGGCCGCGAGAGAGGGACGATAAAGCATTCCGGAACCCTTCATCCCGGTGTAGGAGAGGAGGAAATCCCGGAAGGGACGGAGATAGGTCTCGGTCCCGGTGGCGGTCTCCGCGGCCACCCGGGGGAGCTTTCCGGCCAGGGCGAAGAAGGCGTATCCCAGGGTCCAGGATTCGATATACACGTAGTAGCAGGCCACCACAAAGGGGACAAAAAGCCCCAGGATGCCTATGTATCGCGACAGGGGATTTTTCCAGAGGAGACCGAAGATGGCCGGGGTGGTGCCGTGGCCGCGCACCCCTCCGTAACGTCCTATGCCCCATTCCACCCACATAAGGGGGATGGCGATGAGGAGAAGGGAGATCATATAGGGAATCATGAAGACCCCGCCCCCGTTCTGGGCGGCCTGAGTGGGAAACCTCAGGAAATTGCCCAGCCCCACCGCATTTCCGGCCATAGCCAGGATGAGCCCGATCCGTGAGCCCCAGTGTTCGCGCTTGGCCATTTCTTTCCCTCACCGTGCGGGTTTTTCCAACTTATATAAAAGAGGTATAATTTTGGCAAGTTCGAACCCTGGCCGCAGGGCTTTACGTTCCCGAAGGGGTCGGAGGGGCCCCGCTTGACAAGGGCCCTGAGGCCCGGTATATATGAGGTCGCCTTCTGCGGGACAGGGTCCCGAGGGGGTTTTTTAAGTTTTTAAAGAGGGGTTTTGAGGATATGCCCACATTCAACCAACTGGTACGCTACGGGCGAAAGAAAAGAAAGAGTAAATCCAAGTCACCGGCGCTGGAGGGGTGTCCCCAGAAGCGGGGGGTGTGTGTGCGGGTTTATACCACCACCCCGAAAAAGCCCAATTCCGCGCTGCGGAAGGTGGCTCGAGTCCGGCTTACCAACGGTATTGAGGTTACGGCCTACATCCCGGGTATCGGGCACAATTTGCAGGAACACTCCGTGGTCCTGGTGCGGGGAGGGCGAGTGAAGGATCTGCCCGGGGTGCGTTACAAGATCGTTCGCGGAGCGCTGGATGCTGCCGGGGTGCAGGATCGCAGAAAGTCCCGGTCCAAGTACGGGGCTCCGAGACCGAAATAAGGAGAGTTGAACCATGCCGCGCAGAGGTCCGGTTCCCAAAAGAGAGGTTTTGCCCGATCCCAAGTATGGAAGTGTGCTGGTGGCCAAGTTTATCAACTGTCTTATGCGCGATGGGAAAAAGAGTGTGGCCCGGCGTATCTTTTACGGGGCCATGGATCTGCTGGAGAAGAAATCCGGGGGTGAGGATCCCCTGAAGATATTCGAGAAGGCCGTGGAGAACTGTAAGCCCCTGCTGGAGACTCGTTCCCGGCGGGTGGGCGGGGCTACCTATCAGGTACCCATGGAGGTTCGGCCGGAGCGGCAGCAGTCCCTGGCCATTCGGTGGATCATTCAGGCGGCGAGAGCACGTTCCGAAAAGACCATGGTGGAGCGTCTGGCTAACGAACTGTGGGATGCTTACAACGAGCGCGGTGCGGCCATTAAAAAGAAGGAAGATACGCACCGCATGGCGGAGTCTAATCGGGCTTTCGCCCATTATCGTTGGTAGAGGCCCTTCACGATAGGTATAGCCCCCGGGAAAAGAAGGCGGGGGTTTTGTTTGATGTTTGAAATTTAAGGAGGCGAGAGCAAGGCCATGGATGCGGAATCTCTCAAAAAGTTGAAGCTTACGCGCAACATCGGTTTTGTGGCTCACATCGATGCGGGGAAGACCACCACTACGGAGAGGGTTCTTTATTATACCGGGCGGACGCACAAGATCGGTGAGGTGCACGAAGGTACCGCCACCATGGACTTTCTGCCCCAGGAGCAGGAACGGGGCATCACCATTACCTCCGCGGCTACCACCTGTTTCTGGAAGGGTCACAAGATCAACATCATCGACACCCCCGGTCACGTGGATTTCACCATCGAGGTGGAGCGGAGTCTGCGGGTATTGGACGGGGCGGTGGTTATTTTCTGCGCGGTGGGCGGGGTGGAGCCGCAGTCGGAGACGGTCTGGCGTCAGGCCGATAAGTACAAGGTCCCCCGGATTGCCTTTGTGAATAAGATGGACCGTCTGGGGGCCAATTTCGAACGGGTGGTGGAGGAAATTCGGACCCGTCTGGGGGCTACGCCTCTTCCCCTGCAGATCCCCATCGGAGCCGAGGATAGTTTTGTGGGGGTGGTGGATCTGGTGGGTATGAAGGCCATTGTCTGGGAGGAGGAGACCCTGGGGGCCAGGTATCATTTCGAGGAAATTCCCGCCGATCTTCGGGACAAGGCCGAGGAATTTCGGACCAATCTCCTGGAAACCCTCGCGGACATCAACGACGAGATCATGGAAAAATACCTGGAGGGGGAGGAGATCTCCGAGGAGGAGATCAAGAAGGCCATTCGGGAAGGGACTCTGGCCTTCAAGTTTGTGCCGGTGCTCTGCGGTTCGGCCTTCAAGAACAAGGGGGTTCAGCCCCTGCTGGATGCCATCGTGGATTATCTTCCCTCTCCTCTGGATATTCCTCCGGTCAAGGGTTACAATCCCGACACCGGGGAGGTGGAGGAGCGGATTACCGATCCGGATCAGCCTCTGGCGGCTCTGGCCTTCAAGATCATGACCGATCCCTATGTAGGGACCCTCACCTTTCTGCGTATTTATTCCGGTAAGCTGGAGTCCGGGGTTACGGTTTATAATTCCACCAAACGGAAGCGGGAGCGGATCGGGCGTCTGGTGCGTATGCACGCCAAGCATCGCGAGGAGATCACCAGCGCCGAGGCCGGCGATATTGTGGCTGCCCTGGGGCTGCGGGTAACCACCACCGGAGACACGCTATGTGACGAGACCAAGCCCATCGAGCTGGAGAAGCTCGAGATCCCCGAGCCGGTGATCTCGGTGGCGGTGGAACCCAAGACCAAGGCCGACCAGGAAAAACTGGCCAATGCCCTCCAGAAGATCGCCCTGGAGGACCCTTCCTTCCGGGTGCAGACCGACCAGGAGACCGGTCAGACCCTTATCTGGGGCATGGGGGAGCTGCATCTGGAGATCATTGTGGATCGGCTGGTGCGGGAGTTCAAGGTGGGAGTGAACGTAGGGCGTCCGGAGGTGGCCTATAAAGAAACCATTACCAGCACCGCCGAGGCCGAGGGCAAATACATCAAGCAGACCGGTGGTCGCGGTCAGTACGGGCATGTGAAGCTGGTGCTGGAGCCGGCTCCGGGGAAGGGTTTTGAATTCATCTCCGAGATTGTGGGCGGAGCCATTCCCAAGGAGTTTATCCCGGCGGTGGAAAAGGGTGTGCGGGAGGCCATGGAGCAGGGGGTGCTGGCGGGTTATCCGGTGATCGATGTGCGGGTCCGCCTGGTGGATGGAAGTTATCACGAGGTGGATTCCTCGGAGCTGGCCTTTGCCATTGCCGGTTCGCTGGGGTTTAAGGAGGCGGCCAAGAAGGCCAACCCGGTGCTCCTTGAGCCCATCATGCGGCTCGAGGTGGTAACGCCGGAGGAGTATCTGGGCGATGTCCTGGGAGACATATCTTCCCGCCGTGGAAAGGTGGAGGGGATGGATGCCCGGGGCAATGTGAAGGTCATTCGGGCCTTTGTGCCCCTTGCGGAAATGTTTGGATATGCTACACAATTGCGGTCGCTCACGCAGGGGCGAGCCAACTTTACCATGCAGTTTTCACACTACGAGAAGGTACCGGCCCATCTGGCCGAGGAGATCATAAAGAAAGCGAAAGGGATGTAGAGGAGGTAAGAGATGTCCAAGCCGAAGTTTGAGCGTAAGAAGCCGCATTTGAACGTGGGGACGATAGGGCATATTGATCATGGGAAATCGACGTTGACGAGTGCGATAACGAAGGTGTTATCGACGAAGGGTTTGGCGGAGTACATCCCGTTTGAGAACATAGACAAGGCGCCGGAGGAGAGGCAGAGGGGGATCACGATTCAGCTGGCGCATGTGGAGTATGAGACGGAGAAGAGGCATTATGCGCACGTGGATTGTCCGGGGCATGCGGACTACATCAAGAACA
>WGAR01000003.1 GCA_015494725.1 Thermodesulfobacteriaceae bacterium
AGGGCCTTGCGCTGCTCCACGGTGGGCAGCCCCAGGCGTTTGTCCAGGATGTAGGAAAGGTGGTAAAGCCGGAACTTGGCGAACCGGGCCTGGTCGGTATGGGGCCAGGCGGTGGCCAGCAGCTTGTAAAAGATGCGGGCCCTCCGGATGCGTCCCCGTCGGAAATAAGCCTCCCCGAGCTTGAGCAGGAGTTCCGGGGCCTCGTTTTCACGGCCCGAGAGATTGAGATAGCGAAAGTAAGCCTCCTCAGCCTTCTTAAGCTGCCCCTTACGAAGAAAATAATCCCCCAGAAACTTAAAGATCCCGGGGGCATAAGATTGCAGCTCCGGTTGTCGGGCTAGATCCTGCTGGACCTCTTGGATCGGCATTCCCGCCTGAAGAAGCACCTCCAGGGCCTGAGCAATAAAGGGCTTGGCACAACCGGACTTAAGCACCTCCCGGGCCTTTTCCGCGGCCTTGGTCTGGATGCGATTTCGTAGATAGGCCCGGGCCGCCACCATCCGGGCCGCACATATCAGGTCGGCTCTACGGGCCTTCTTTTCCACTAATCGGGCATAAAACAGGGCTTCCCCGGCCTTTTGCAGATGAAGATAGGTCCGGGCCAGAAGGAGCAAATCCTCCGGGGCCAGTTCATAGGAGAGGGAGAGAGGACCTAAAAGCCGGGCACATTCCTGATATTTTCCCAGGTCGTAGAGGATATGGGCCTCCAGCACCGCGGCGGGTTGATAGCGGGGGAAACGCCGCCGAAGCTCTCGCACCAGATAAAGGGCTCCCAAAAAGTCTCCCTGCTGATAGGCAAAGCGTGTTTGTTCCAGCCACCAGGCCGGGTCTTCCTCCGGTTTCTGTCCGGCCCGAACCGGGACTATCCCCCCTCCCACCCAGAGGATCAGAATTCCTATCGCCAGGAGTCTGCGCATCTTCGCTTGGTTCCGATCTCTGAATCTTCCCCGGAGGAGATATGCAAAAAACAGACCTTTACTCCAGCCCCAAACGCTTGATCTTTTCGATGAGGGTGGTGCGTTTTATTCCTAAAAGTTTGGCGGCCTGGCTCTTGACCCCTTTAGAGGCCCGCAGGGCCCGGAGGATGAATTCCTTCTCTATTTCCTGCAGGGCCTTGGGAAGACTAAATTCCTCAAAGCCGAAGTCCTTGATGGTAAAGGGGGGACGATCCTGAGCCCGGACGATATGATCCGGAAGGTCCTCCGGCCCTATGGTCTCGTTTTCCGAAAGGATTACCAGACGCTCCATAAGATTTTCCAGCTCCCTAACATTGCCCGGCCAGGAATATTGTAAAAGATACCGAAGGGCCTCTTCGGAGAGACGCTTGAGGGGTACTTCCTCCCGGGCACAGAACTGACGCAAAAAGTGTTCGGCCAGAAGCGGGATATCTTCCTTCCTCTCTCGTAGGGGAGGTAATCTGATGGGTATAACATTAAGCCTAAAGTAAAGATCCTTGCGGAAACGCCCCTCCGAAACCTCCCTTTCCAGATCCCGGTTGGTGGCGGCAATGATGCGGATGTTTACCGGAATGGGGCGTTCTCCTCCCAGACGCTCCACGGTCTTTTCCTGAAGCACCCGCAGGAGTTTGACCTGGAGCTTGGGACTCATCTCCGCGATCTCATCCAGAAAGATGGTTCCTCCCTCGGCCATCTCAAAGCGACCGGGCTTGCTGCGATGCGCCCCGGTGAAGGCCCCTTTCTCGTAACCGAAAAGTTCCGATTCCAGAAGTTCCTCGGGAATGGCCCCGCAGTTTACCGGGATAAAAGGGCCCTCTTTGCGCCGGCTCTGACGATGAATGGCCCGGGCCACCAGTTCCTTTCCCGTCCCGGATTCTCCTAAAATCAGGACCGTGCTCTCCGTGGGAGCGACCTTCTCGATGAGACGAAAGACCTCTTTGATGGCCGGACTTTGCCCGATAATCTCCTGCATGTATTCGTTTTTTACCTCTTTGCCCCTGAGGTGTCAAATTTTTGAACCCTCCGGGAACTTGACCCCGAGGCGGTGGGGGCTACAATCCCTAACATGGTACTTGAGGCCTGGAGGCTGCGACCTCTGGTGGAGCGGGTCCTAAGGGAGGATCTCTTTTTCGGGGATCCTACCACCGAGGCCCTGGTTCCGGAGGGATTGAAGGGACGAGGAGTATGTCGAAGCAAGGAGCCACTGGTGGTTTGCGGGTTACCGGTGGCCCGGGAGGTCTTCGGAGTGGTCGATCCGGAGCTGGAAGTGGATTTCCGGGTAAGGGAAGGGGAACAGGTGGAGGCTTATACCACCCTTTTTGAGGTGCGGGGACGGATTCGTTCCATCCTCCAGGGAGAGCGGGTAGCCCTTAACTTTCTACAGCACCTTTCCGGCATAGCCACCCTTACCCGTCGTTTTGTGGAGGCGGTGCGGGGGCTTCCGGTGCGGATAGTGGATACCCGTAAGACCACCCCGGGTCTGCGTTATCTGGAAAAATACGCGGTAAGGGTAGGAGGAGGCCACAACCATCGTTTGGGTCTCTCCGAGGGAGTCCTGATCAAGGATAACCATATCCGGGCCTGCGGAGGGATTAAAGAGGCGGTGAAAAGGGCCCGGGAAAAACTCCCCCATGTATTCCGCCTGGAGGTGGAGGTAAGCTCTCTCGAGGAGCTGGAAGAGGCCCTTTCGGCCGGGGCCGAGGTCATTCTTCTGGACAACTTCGATCCCCCTCGCGTCCGGGAGGCCGTGGCCCGGGCCCGCTCCCTCCGGCCCCAGGTGCTCCTTGAGGTCTCCGGAGGAGTAACCCTGGAGAATGTAAGGGCCTTTGCCGAGACCGGAGTGGACCTCATTTCCGTAGGACGCCTCACCCATTCCGCTCCGGCGGTGGATATCCACCTGAAGATTACCGAAACCTTTAATTGAAATTTTTCACTTACTATTGCCCTTTGGGTGAAGGAAATTATAGTAAGTTGGTCGGATTAACCAATTCCACAGTTCTCAGAAAGGAGGAAGGCATGGCTCTGGACGAGGTGAAGATTACGCAGGCTATTGTGGAGAGGTTTATGGCCAAACTGGAGGGAGCGCTGGAGCTGGATGTGGCCATCGTGGGGGCCGGGCCGGCGGGACTCACCGCGGCCTATAAGTTGGCCCGGGAAGGGTTTAAGGTGGCCGTGTTCGAGCGCAAACTCTCCATCGGAGGAGGGATGTGGGGCGGAGGTATGATGTTTAACGAGATAGTGGTGCAGGAAGAGGGGGCCCGGATCCTCAGGGAAGTGGGAGTTCGGGTGGAACCGTGGCAGGAGGGATACTACACCGCCGATTCCGTGGAATGCGTTTGCGCTCTGGGGTTCGCCGCCCGGAAAGCCGGGGCTTCCATCTTCAATCTCTTCAGTGTGGAAGATGTCATGGTGCGAGAAAACAGGGTGGTGGGTCTGGTTATCAACTGGACGGCAGTGGAAATGGGCGGGCTTCACGTGGATCCTCTGGCCGTGCGCTCCAGATACGTGGTGGAATCCACCGGACACGAGCTTTCCGTGCTCCACGTGCTTCAGCGCAAGATGAATGTGAAACTTTTCACTCCCAGCGGCAAGATCGAAGGCGAGCGTTCCCTCTGGGCCGAGGTGGCCGAAACTACCACCCTGGAAAACACCCGGGAGGTTTACCCCGGGATATTCGTGGCCGGAATGGCAGCCAATGCCACCTTCGGTTCCTTCCGGATGGGACCCATCTTCGGCGGAATGCTCCTTTCCGGTGAAAAG
The DNA here is from genome assembly GCA_015494725.1 of Thermodesulfobacteriaceae bacterium. Lineage (GTDB taxonomy): Bacteria > Desulfobacterota > Thermodesulfobacteria > Thermodesulfobacteriales > Thermodesulfobacteriaceae > Thermosulfurimonas_A. Next base: position 3,717 of record WGAR01000003.1, read on the forward strand.
GTAGCCCGGGAGATTGCCCGGAGATTAAGAGAAGAGAAATAAAAAAGAAAGGGCGGGCCAGGGCCCGCCCTTAAGACTCAAACTCCTTAGGCCCCGAAGGCCTTCTCCAGCGGCGGTACCACCTGTTTCTTACGGCTCATAACTCCATCCAGCCAGATGCTCTTGCCCTCCAGCTTCTTCCCGAAGGCCTTCTCGATTACCGAAGGATCGTCGGTTACCACCAGGAGCTCGGTTCCCTCCTTCATGATGTCGGTAAGCATAAGAACGATGGTGTGGTATCCTCCCTCGGCCTTCACCTTCTGCATCTCATCATAGATGGAATCCTTCACCTCCGCCAGGAGATCCAGGCTTACCACCTCGATCTGTCCGGCTCCTACTTTGTTGCCGGCCATGGTGTAATCCTTAAAGTCGCGGTAGAGAAGGTCGCGCGGGCTCTTTCCGGAAACATCGCTCTTGGCCTTGAACATCTCCATGGCAAAGGCCATGATGTCATCAATGCCGGCGATCTTGGCCAGATCCTCCGCCGCCTTCTTGTCGAAATCGGTGGTGGTTACGGACTTGAAGGCCACCGTATCCGAAAGGATGGCCGCCAGCAGGATTCCGGCGATCTCCTTGGGAATATCCACCTTAAAGAATTCGAACAGGGACTTGATAATGGAGGCGGTGCATCCGGTGGGCATATTGATGAAGACAATGGGATTGGGAGTGGTGATGTCCCCGATCTTGTGGTGATCGATGATGGCCACGATCTCGGCCTGATCGATATTGTCCAGGGTCTGGCCCCGTTCGCTGTGATCCACCAGGATCACTTTCTTTCCGGCTCCATCGGTCATGAGCTCTGGAGTGGGAACCCCGAAGTGCTTGAGGACGAACTCGGTTTCGGGGTTGAGATCCCCCTGACGAACCGCCACCGCCTCTTCCTTATGGTGCGCACAGTAAGGGCTGCCGCTTTTTACCAGCTGGTTGCGCAAATAGGCATACCCTATGGCAGAACAAATGGAATCCGTATCCGGACTCTTGTGACCGGCTACATAGATTTTACTCATTTCCCTCCCTCCTTTTAAAAATTAGATTCAGCCAATTTTTGCTATCACGCTGAAGCTCTTCTGTCAAGGAAAAGGGCGATGCGGGAGAGTAGGGGAGGGAGGGTATGAGGGTCCAGGGCCGAAATGGCTTCGGCCTGATAACGCCTCCGGTAGGCCAGGACCTCTTCCGGAGGAACTTGATCGATCTTGTTGAAGACCAGAAGACGCTCTACCCCGAGTTCCATCTGGTCAAGGATTTCCTCCACCGCCTGGATATGTTCCTCGAAATGGGGATGGCTGATGTCCACCAGATGGAGGAGGAGATCCGCCTCATAAAGTTCCTCCAGGGTGGCCTGAAAGGCCTTGCGCAGTTCCTGGGGAAGATCCCGGATAAAACCCACTGTATCCGTAAAGAGAACCGTTTTCCCGTTGGGAAGATATACCCTGCGGGTGGCCGGATCCAGGGTGGCGAATAATCTGTCTTCAGCCAGAAAATCTTCCCTGGAGAGGGTGTTAAGCAGGGTGGTTTTCCCGGCGTTGGTATAACCCACCAGGGCCACCACCGGCAGACCCTTCCTCCGGCGGCGTTTGCGTCTTAGCCCCCGCTGTTTGGAGATCTCCCTCAACTCCTTTTCCAGACGGGCAATACGTTCCCGAATCCTTCGACGATCCACTTCCAGTTTGGTCTCACCCGGACCGCGGCCACCGATACCTCCGGTGAGCCGGGAAAAGGCATCGTCCTTGGCCCGCAAGCGGGGAAGCATGTACTTGAGCTGGGCCATCTCCACCTGGATCTTTCCCTCGCGGCTTCTGGCTCGCTGGGCAAAGATGTCCAGGATGAGCTGGGTGCGGTCGATCACCCGGAGATCGGTGATCTCGGTAAGGGCCCGGACCTGGGAGGGAGTGAGCTCCCCGTCGAAGATGAGAAGATTGGCCGAGGTCTGCATGGCCTGAATAATAATCTCCGAAAGCTTACCTTTCCCCACCACATATCGCGGGTCCGGAGCGCTCCTCCTCTGAAGCACCTCGCCCACCACGGCTACCCCGGCGGTGCGGGCCAGTTCCCGGAGTTCCGCCAGACGTTCCTCCATGAGAAGCCGGGGGCCGGGATGGACCGCTACCAGAAGGGCCCGATCCTCCCGGTCGCTCACCTCCTTGAGCGGACGAACCCGCTCCAGTTCCTCCTCCAGCGACTCGATTAACCTCCGGTAATCGTCCCTGAGTTCCCAGGGATAGGCCGGATCCAGGTACCCGTAATATCCGTTCTCGTCGCGCCGGGGCAGAAGATAGGCGGTGTGAAGACGCCCGGGCAGACCGTCCGCCCGCACCTCCAGGGCGCTCATGGTGTCCAGGCGAAGGAAGGCCAGATCCAGCAGGTCGTCCTGATCCAGACCTTCGTGGGAAAGATGGGTATGGACACATCGTAAGCCCAGAAGACGCCCGCTCGCTTTACGGGCCCGGGCGATCTCCGGAATCACGATCTGATGATAGCTCCCCAGGATCACGTACTCGATTTCCCCCCGTCGGTTGATCAGAATGCCTATCTGGCGGTTGAGTTCCCGGGAAAGACGGGCCATTTCCCGGCAGAGTTCATGCGTAATCAGATAATCCGGCGGAATACGACGCCGATAAAGACGTTCCAGAGCCCGGATTTCACTCGGGGACAGACCGGAGGTTTGACCGTAAACCGTGCGAGACATAGATTAGCGCCGGGGTCTGAAAATCACCCGTAAAGGAGATTTTTGAAAACCGAGATAACCCCGCAACCGATTACGAATAAAACGTTCTACACTTTTGGGAATTTCGTTGGGATAATTGCTGAATATCACCACCGTAGGCGGACGTATCTCCGCCTGGGTTGCATAGTAAAATTTTAATCGATGACCGGAGGGAGTGTAAAGGGCCCTTTCTCTTTTGATCTCTTCCAGGGCACGGTTTACCTGAGCGGTGGGAATGCGTCGGGAGTATTCGGCATAGACCTCCTCCACCAGAGGGAGGATCTCCTTCACCCTGCGCCCGGTGCGGGCCGAAACGGTAAGGATAGGGGCCCAGGGAACGAAGCGGGCCCCGTGCCGCACCTGCTCGAGAAGGATATTCCCCTCCTCGCGTCTTCCGTCGAGGAGATCCCATTTGTTTACCAAGATAATACAGGCCTTGTGGCGCTTTTCGATCTGGGCCAGGATCTTTTGATCCTGATCGGTTATACCCTCTTCGGCGGTAAGCACCAGAAGCGCCACCTCGGCCCGTTCCAGGGCCTCAAAGGCCTTGTCCACGCTGAATTTTTCCACCCGGGCTTTAATGCGGGGTCTGCGCCGGATGCCGGCCGTATCTATGAGAAGATAGCGCCGTCCATCCGGCAACTCGAGAAGGGTGTCGATACTGTCCCGGGTGGTACCCGGGACATCCGAGACAATCATGCGTTCATAACCCACCAGCCGATTGAGAAGGGAGCTCTTGCCCACGTTGGGCCGCCCCAGGATGGCCACCCTGATAAGAGGTGTGGCCCGGGGCTCTTCTTCCTCCCCGGCTGTCTCCGGCAGCATTTCCCTTATCAGCCGTCTCAGTTCCTCAAGCCCCTTCTGGTGCCTGGCGGAAACGGGGACCAGGGGTTCGATGCCCAGGGAATAAAATTCGGCCACATTGAGAAGGTCCTCCCGACCCTCGACCTTGTTTACCACCAGGATCACGGGCTTGCCCTTCTCCCTCACCCGTTCGGCCACTTCCTGGTCCAGAGGGGTTAGACCGGTCTTGGCCTCCACCACCAGGAGGACCAGATCGGCCTCGCTTAGAGCCGCCTCCGCCTGTTTGAGGGTCTCCCGTACCAGAAGGTCCTCGGCCTCCGGTTCAAGCCCCCCGGTATCAATGAGGATCACCTGCTGGTCCTCTATCTCCGCCTCACCATAGATGCGATCCCGGGTGACCCCCGGCGTGCGTTCCACTACCGCTTTACGCTCCCCGATAAGGGTATTAAACAGGGTGGATTTGCCCACATTGGGGCGTCCCACCAGGGCTATTTTAGGTTTTTTCATGCGGGATTCCGAAGGTACCTGAAATTTGGACCGGATTTCCGTTCCAGAAACAAGGTAGGAAGAAGATGTGCTTCTGTCAACGCCCCCGCCGCAGGGAGAGCTTTTTTCGCACACTGGGGAAAAGATCCAGATTGGTATGCGGGAGGAAGAGGCTTCCGGTAAGGAGTTGCATGAAACGATTTTCCACGTTCATCTCCAGATAGGTAAGCCGGGAGAGGATGTCCCGCACCTCCTCGAAACTTCCGCGCAAAAGGAAGTGCACCGTCCCTTCCCCTGCGGCGTTTCCCAGGACCCGGAAACGTTCCCGGGGAAGATCCGGGAGCATCCCCACGGTGATGGCCGCCTCGGGATCGATGCGACTTCCGAAGCTTCCGGCCACCATGAAACTCTCCAGATCCTGGAAATCCACCCCCAGGCTCTGACAGATCACCGTAAGCATGGTGTACATGGCTCCCTTGGAGCGGATGAGATTCTTGACCTCTCCCTGGGTGATGTAAATAGGTTTTCCGTGGCCGGTCTCCTCCGGTTCCGCCACCACAAAGGCCATTTCCCCCTCGATCTCTCGAAAACGCTCCGGCCATCTTTCCACCTGAAAGATTCCCTGGGGATTAATGAGCCCGCTCAGGAAGAGCTCCGCCAGGAGTTCGATGGTTCCGGAACCGCAGATCCCGATGGGGGGAACGTTGCCTATGGTTTGGTACTCGATGCGATGGTCTCGAATACGAATACGCTCGATGGCTCCCTCCCGGGCCTGTAACCCGCAGGAGAGAACTCCTCCCTCCAGCGCGGGCCCGGCGGCTCCGGCGCAGGCCAGAAGAAATTCCCGGTTCCCCAGCACGATCTCGGCATTGGTCCCCACATCCACGAAGAGCCCCAGGCCTTCCTGACGATGGAGCCCGGCAAAAAGGAGCCCGGAGATGAGGTCCCCTCCGAAATAGCTCCCGCCGGAGGGAAAAACGAAGATAAGCCCCTCTCGGGCTCCGGGGAGTCCCACCTCGGAAAGCCTTAAGGGATCCACCCAGTTGGCGGCCGGAATGTAGGGTTCCCGGTAAAGCCAGCGGGTGGGAAGCCCCAGAAAGAAGTGGGTCATGGTGGTATTGCCGCAGAAGGCCACATAATATATCCGGGATACGTTTTCTGCGCCCACCAGGGCACGAATCTCCCGGTCCAGGGCCTCCAGGGTTACCGCGCGGAGTTCGGCCAGCCCCTCCTGCCGGGAGGCGTGGTGAAGGCGGGTGAGGATGTCCTCTCCGAAGGGAATCTGCGGGTTCCGAAAGCCCCTCTTGCCTGCCACCCTGCGGTTTTCAAAATCCACCAGATAAAGGGCCACCCCGGTGCTTCCCAGGTCTATGCCCAGCCCCAGGACCGGGGCCTTTTCCTCCGGGGTGCGCACCTCCAGCACCCGGAAGCCCTCACCGGTGCGCCCCAGGATGGCCCTCACCCGAAAATCCGCCCTCCGCAGGATCTCCGGGAGTTCGCGCAGCACCTCCAGGGGAATCTCTACCTCGGCCCGGAGACGTTCCTTCAGACCTTCACGCAGACGTCTCTCATCAGAGCGCTGATCGTTCAGCGAGGGCCCGGGAAGTTCCAGATCCAGGATCTCCACCGCGGGCTTCATACGTCCACCACACACTGAGCTACCCAGAACTCCCCCTCCCGGGCCACCCGGGCCAGGGTAAAGGTGGCCCCTTTGACCTCCACTCCGAGACGATGTTTGTCCGGATCCAGCCCCTCCCCCAGGGCCCGAGCCTCAAGCCTGTTTCCGGAAATCTTTACCCTGAATTCCCGAAAGACCATCCCCTCGAGATCCGCCAGGGTTAGGAGGCGGTTTAGCCAGAGCACAAAGAGTTCGTCCAGGAGTTCGGCCTCCACTTCCACCGGAAGATCTTTTTCAGGGGTTATTTCTTCAAAATTTTCCACTATCAGCGAAAACAGGGCCTTGGCCCCGTTGGCAAAGGCCTCCTCCGGGGTGCGTCCGTACCCCCGCACCCCGATGTCTGCTCCGTGTTCAAAGGTCTCGTAAGGTATGAAGGGCATAGGAATGACATCCTCCGGAAATTACATAAGGAATATAAGGCCAGAGAAGGGTTTTAGGAAGTCCTCCGGTGAGGTCCTCCATGGTACAGACCAGAAATTCTTTTCCTTTAAGAAAGACGAAGATTGCTCCCTGCTGGCCGGTTATATAGAGGGGGATTTTTTCCCTTTTAAGCCACCCTCGGACCTCACGATGAGGATGATGTCTTCCCCGGGCCAGGGCCAGAGCCACCCGGGGTTTAAGGGCCTTCCAGGCTGAGGGCAGAAAACCGTTTCGGGCCCCGTGATGGGGAAGGATCAGGATCTCGGCAGGCAGGGTCGCAAGAACTCTTTCCATTCGCCGGAGACGGGTGCGGTCGATATCTCCGGGAAAGAAGAGGCTGAGACCCCGGAATTCCAGATACCCGACCAGTCCCTCCCGGTTCTCCAGCCTCTCCGGAGGCCGAGGCCGCCCCGGAAAAAGCCATACTTCAGCCTCTCCAACCCTTTCCCGGGTAAAGGAGCGCAGGGAAAGAGGGGAGAACCCCGGGGATACCCTTTCCCAGGAAGCCCGGCGAAAGCTTCCGGAGAGGATCTTTTTCACCAGGAGGGCCCTTTTCAGGGCCGGGAGTCCCCCGGCATGATCCAGGTCCGGGTGGGATAGCACCACCAGGTCCAGGCGGTGAAGGCCCATCTTTTCCAGCGCCGGAACCAGGAGGTACTTTCCCAGATCCACGCTTCCGAAACGTGCTCCAGCATCGAAAAGCAGATTGCGGTTTCCGGGGAGATGGACCGCCACCGCGTTGGCCTTTCCCAGATCCAGGGCTACCATCCAGAAAAGTCTCTCCCGGGCCATCCAGCCCAGCAGGAAAAGCCCCAACGCCCCGGCCGCAAGAACCCCGGCCACGCCCCTGCGGTCGCGATAAAGGAGGCCTCCTAGCAGCAAAAATCCCAGAGCCAGAACCAGCATCCCCACCGGAAAGGGAGGAAGAAGGGAAGGGCAGGGGATAGGGAACCGCAGGGCGTATTTCAGGATTCCGGCCAGTGTTTCGGCCAGATGGGCGGCCTTTTCGGGACTGAGGAAACTCCCCAGGGCGGCCAGCATCTCTCCGGGGATGATGACCAGGCACCACAGGGGCGAGAAGATAAGGGTGTTCAGAGGGCCGGTCCAGGCGGCCCTTCCGAAATACCACAGAACGAAGGGCAGGGTAAAGAGCCAGGCCCCCAGGGAGATCAAAAACCCCTCCAGCAGGAACCGGACCGGGCGGTTTTCGATCTTCATTTTTCGACTCCAGCGGTGCCCCAGAAGGACCCCGATCACCGCCATCACCGAGAGACGGAAGGAGGGATGAAGGATCCAGTAAGGTTTCCAGAGCAGGGCCAGCAGTACGGCTCCGGCCAGGAGATCCGGACCGGAGACCCGGCGAAAGAGACTCCGGGCCAGGGTATAGAGAAGGAGCATGAGCAAGGCCCGTTGTGTTGAGGGCGAAAGGCCGGAAAGCAGGGCGTAAAGGAAGGCCCCCGCAAGGCCCACCCAGGCGGCGGGAACCTGGGCCGGAAGCCCCGAACGGGGAAAGATCCGGGGCCACAGAAAGCGAGCCCCCCAGAAAAGAAATCCGTAAAGAAGCCCCAGATGGAAGCCGGATACGGCCAGGAAGTGATAGATTCCCAGTTCCTGTATCCGGTCCTCCAGATCCCCGGGAAGATCCGTCTTTTCTCCCAGGATCAGGGCCCGGAAAAGTCCCCGGGCCGGAGGGGAAAGGCCCCCGGAAAAGAAGTCCAGTCGGTCCCGCAGGCTCTCCAAAAAGCCTCCCCGGGAGGGAAAACAGAGGATCCGGTTTCCTCGAAGGTAAGCCCGAAAGGAAAGCCCCCGGGTGAGAAGGACCATCCGGAGCGGAGGCCCGAAGGGGTTGAGGTGTCCGGAGGCGGGACGCACCAGGGCCTCAAAACCGGACCCCGTCGTACATTCCGGAATCCGGGTCCGGGAAAGGATCTCCCCCCGCGCCCCTGAATCCAGTTTTACCCGCAGGACCACCCCGGAGGTTCCCGTGCTCCGGCCCACAATCCTTCCGCTTATCCTGCCCGAGGGGAAAGGGCGGTTCCGGCTCTGCCGAAACCACGCTCCGTAGAACATTCCCCCCAGGGCAAACACTCCGGTGGTCGGCCCCCCGAGGAATCCGAGCCCGCTCAGAAGGATCCGCAGCGGAAGGGATACTCCCCAGAAGGAAAGAAGCAATCCCAGAGAGAGCCCCAGGGCCGCTTTTTTTAGGGGACCTTCAGGCACCACCCTTGGGAGGACGCGGCCCGAAAAGCGCGGTTCCGATCCTGACCAGCGTGGCCCCTTCCTCTACCGCTACCTCGTAATCGTGACTCATACCCATGGATAGCTCCAGAGGATGCTTCAGTTCATAAAAATCTTCAACTTGTTCTTTTAACTCTCGTAATTTACGGAAAAATTTTCGAGAATCTTCCGGGTCAGGGGAATAGGGGGGAATGGTCATCAGACCCTGCAGGTCGAGGGCAGGCAGATCCTTTATCAAGCGGACCAGATCGGGGACTTTCTCCGGGAGGATTCCGGCCTTGGTTTCCTCTCCGCCCACGTTGACCTCGATGAAGACGGGCAGGGTGCGTCCCATCTCCTGGGCCAGACGGGATAGGCGCTGGGCAATTTCCGGTCGATCCACGGTCTGGATGAGATCGAAAAGCTGCAGGGCTTTGCGGGCCTTGTTCTTCTGGAGATAGCCGATAAGGTGCCAGGAAACCGGAAGATCGGAAAGGAGGGCTTTTTTCTTTTCCGCCTCCTGGACATAATTTTCTCCCAGGATCTCAAGGCCGGCTTCCACGGCCTCCCGGATCTTTTCCGGGGGCTGGGCCTTGGAGGCCCCCAGGATCTTTATCTCCTCCGGGCGGCGCCCCTTACGCAGGGCAGCCTCGGCCACCCGTTCCCGGATAAGGGCCAGCCTGCGGGCCACGCTCTCAGAGGTCATAATTTACCAGTACCTCCCGGGAAACCGAAATTTCACGGGCCAGGGCGGGGTCCTTGTGGGGAAAATCGCGCAGATAATGCGTCCCTCTGGATTCCCGGCGGGAGAGGGCTGAGGCCACGATCAACCGGGCCACCTGGCAGAGATTGCGCAGCTCCACGAATTCCGGGGTGAGGATGTAACGCCAGTAGTGGTCTTCTATCTCTCTGGCGATAAAGGCCAGGCGCCGGCGGGCCAGTTCCAGACGATCCAGGCTGCGCACAATACCCACATAATTCCACATGAGGCGACGAATGGCATCCCAGTTATGGGAAATGAGGACCCGTTCCTCCATATCCACCGCTCCCCCCGGATCCCATTCCGGTACCTCCACCAGAGGCAGTTTCCGCCATTCCGGCCAGAGATCCCGAATACGCAGATAGGCCTGGTGAGCAAAAACCAGGGCCTCGAGCAGCGAATTCGAGGCCAGACGGTTGGCCCCGTGAAGACCGGTACAGGCGCATTCCCCCACGGCGAAAAGTCCGGGGATATCCGTTTCGGCCAAAAGATTGGTATAAACCCCTCCGCAGAGATAATGGGCCGCCGGGACCACCGGTACGGGTTCGCGGGTAAGGTCGTAGCCGAAACGCAGGCAGGTTTCGTAAAGGTAGGGGAATCTCTTTTTGATGAACTCCGCCGGACGGTGGGAGATATCCAGCCACACGTGGTCGGCTCCGCTGCGTTTGAGTTCCATATCGATGGCCCGGGCCACGATGTCCCGGGGGGCGAGTTCGCCGTCGGGATGATAGCGATGCATAAAGGGTCGCCCCTGAGGGTCCAGGAGGCGGGCCCCCTCGCCCCTTAAGGCCTCGGAAAGGAGAAAATTTTTGGCCCGCGGGTGATAGAGACAGGTGGGGTGAAATTGAACAAATTCCAGATTGGTGGCCCGGGCCCCGGCCCTTACCGCCAGGGCAATGCCATCCCCGGTGGCTGTATCCGGATTGCTGGTATAGAGATACACCTTGCCGGCCCCTCCGGTGGCCAGGATTACCATGCGCGCCCGGATGGCCTCGATACATCCGCTGGTCCATTCCTGAACATAGGCCCCCACCACCCGATTTCCGGTGTAATCTCTTTTGAGCTTTCCCAGGGTGATAAGATCCACAGCCAGGTGTCCTTCCAGAAGCCTGATCTGGGGCCTTTCACGAACCCGGGCCAGAAGCACCTTCTCGATCTCCCTTCCGGTATGATCCTCCACATGCAGGATCCGCCGTCGGGAATGCCCTCCCTCCAGTCCCAGATCGAAGCGGGAGGGGTCCCGAGGGTCCCGGGAAAATTCCACCCCCCAGGCCATGAGTTCTCTTATCCGTTCCGGGGCCTGGCGCACCACCAGCTCCACGGTTTCTCTTCGACACAATCCATCTCCGGCCCGGAGGGTATCCTCAATATGGAGATCAAAGGAGTCGTCTTCGGACATGACGCAGGCTATCCCCCCCTGGGCCAGGGAGGTAGCCCCCTCGGCGGCCTTCTTTTTGGTGATCACCCATACCTCTCCCAGTTCAGACAGCTTAAGAGCCAGACTGAGTCCGGCGATCCCTGAACCGATGATCAGGAAATCCGTACTGAGCATCTCCCTTACTCCTGAGGCAACCGGGGCTCCCGTTCCAGGAACCGGCTCATCAAGGCCTGACCGTCCGGGAGGAAGAGACCGGCCTTCTGGGCTGTGGCTTCCGAAAAGCCCTCCTGGCGGCGGCGGGAGGGGTCTCGGGAATCAAAGATAACGAAGGGGACCGGCTTGGAGGAATGGGTACGCAGGGGAATAGGGGTAAGATGATCGGTGACCGCTAGAATGCGGTATTCCTGAAACCGGGCCGCGGCTTCCTCTATCACCGTGCGCACCACATAACGATCGAAGTCCTGAATGGCCTTGATTTTCAACTCTATGGAGCCCTGGTGGGAGGCCTCATCCGGGGCCTCCACGTGCACAAAAACAAAGTCCGCCTCGTTCAGGGCTTCCATGGCCGCCAGGGCCTTTCCCTCATAATTGGTATCTATCCATCCGGTGGCCCCTTCCACCTCAATGATCTTCAAACCGGCCAGGCGCCCCAGCCCCTTGATGAGATCCACCGCTGCCACCACCCCTCCGGAAAGCCCCCACTTCTCCTCAAAGGGCTCCAGCTGGGGAAGACGCCCCTGCCCCCAGGGCCAAAGGGCATTGGCCGGGGGTTTCCCCTCTTCGATCCGCTTACGATTCAGGGGATGCTTCTCCAGGATCCGGATAGCCTTCACCAGGAAGTCCCTCAAAAGGGGCTCCTCGCGATAGACCTGCCAGGCATGGTAAACGTTTTTCCCCAGAAGATCGTGCGGAGGCACCGTGCGAAGCCCCTCCGGCCCCCCGCGCCAGAGAAGGATATGACGATAACTTTTTCCGCAAAAGAGTTCCAGCTTGTCCGTGGCCAGTTCTCGATTTATATCCTCGATAAGGATCCGGGCCTCCTCGGTAGAGATGTGGCCGGCACTGTAATCCTCCATTACCAGCTGAGGCCCCCGTTTTTTCAGGGTTACCAGATTGCAACGAAAGGCCACGTCCTCCGGCCGCATGGGTATCCCTAGACTGGCGGCCTCGATGGGCCCTCGACCGGTATATTTCTTTTCCGGTGGATAACCCAGAAGACTCATATTAGCCACGTCACTTCCCGGGGGAAGCCCCTGAGGAATGGTCTGCACCAGACCTATCTCCCCGTGTTCAGCCAGAAAATCGAGCCCGGGGGTGGTGGCCACCTCAAGCGGTGTACGTCGCTCCAGTTCTTTGAGGGGAAAATCCCCCATTCCATCACCCACCAGTACGATGTACTTCATAACTCCCTCCTTTCCTCGGAAGGCTCCGCAACCTCCGAATGCTGAACCTCCGGACGCACCTCCTCCTTTTCTACCTCCAGGATCTCTATATCGAAGCGCAGATATTTTCCGGCCAGAGGGTGATTTAGATCCACCACCGCGATATTTCGGTCCCTGCGGGCCAGCCGGGCCGGATGAAGGACTCCAAATTCATCCTGAACCAGAACGGTCTCCCCGATACGAACCTGAGAGGGAATTTTTTCGCTGGGCAAAAAACGCACCTTTTTAGGATCATATCGTCCATAGTGTTCCTCAGGGGGTACCCATACCGAGAATCGGGCTCCTTTCTCTCGCCCTAGAAAAGCCCTTTCCACCGAAGGGGGGAATCGACCCTCCCCCACTCGAATATGGACCGGTTTTTCCGAGGCGTCAACCAGACCGCCCTCGGCAAAGACCTGATACCGAAAGGTGACCCGATCTCCTTTTTCTATAGCCATAAAGATAAAAATCCCCCTCTTTCGAGGGGGAAGATAATCGTTAATATCCGGAGAGGCAAGTCTTGCTTAAGTTTCAGTGTTCCGAAGAGGATTCAGAGGAGTGTTGTTTTTTGAGGAGACGTTCGTACCCCATCACCCCGATATGACAGCTGGCACAGCGGGTGTTGGAGGCAAAGGCCATCTCTCCGTTATGACAGACCCCACAGTATTTGCCCTTGTAAAGGGAGTCCATGTTGAAATCCTCGTTTTGTTGCGTGCTTCCAGCCTCCATCTTGAAGATATCCTCGTGACAATCCTCACAGGAAAGCCCGGCTTTTTCCACGTGCACCTTGTGATCGAAGAGCACCGCTTTCAGGGGTTTGGTAAAGATTATAGGATAGGTGGGATACCCCGCCTCTTCCTCACCCTCCTGACTGAAGGAAGGCCAGGCATGCAGCAGAAAACCGATTCCTACAAAGATAACCAGGAGTAACAATATATTTCTTTTCATGACCGGTACCTCCTTAAGGGTTTTTAATTAATGGTGTAAAACACATTGGGACGAGCCCCCATGGACGGCCTCAGAACCCAGATGGCCCGGTAGGGATCGTGCACCAGTTGATAGACCCTGCTGTTGGGATCGGCCAGATCTCCGAAGATACGCACCCCTGCCGGACAGGCCTTGGCACAGGCCGTGGGGAACTTGCCCTTCGACAGCCGGGACTCCCAGCAGAAGTCACATTTATCAATGGCCCGTTTTTCCTCGTTAAAGTAGCGCATATCATAGGGACAGGCAGCCATACAGGTCTTACACCCGATACACTTTTTAACATTCACTTTCACGATGCCGGTTTCCGGATCCTTATAGGTGGCCCTGGTGGGGCAGGCCCGCACACAGGGGGGTTCGTTACAATGGTTGCAGAGAATGGGCATGAAACGTCGGGTCCATTGCCCCTCTCCGCTGGGCAGATGTTGCTCCAGGATCCTGGTGCGCCAGCCGTAGGGGGGAACATGATTGGTCTTGCGGCAGGCCTCCATGCAGAGCTGACAATCTATGCACCGATCCGTACGCAGGACCATGCTGTAGTGGGGTTTGTACGGATATTTATCCACATACTCCGGAATATCCGCATACACCTCGCGCACCCGGGATACCACCGAAAGGAGCTTGCCTCCGGCATACACCCCTGTAATCACCAGGCCCAGTTTCAGGAAGGCCCTTCTTTCCTCGCTGGCGATATGTTCAACGCCCTCGTTCTTCAAGCTCTTTACCCAATCTGCAAAGCCTTTAAACATGGCGTCACCTCCTTAAGTTATCTAAAATTATTAATGAATAGGTTTATGTCCATCAAAGGCCATCTCCCCCCAGAGAAAGAGGGCTCCGAAAAGTCCTAGACTCCCCAGCACCACCAGCCACTCGGAAAGGGAAGGGGTATAGTGATAGTACTCGGGAAGGCCATAGATATGCATTCCCGCATAGTGGGGTACGATCTGCCCGCCTATAACCAGGTCGTAACGCATTACGAAGATGGCCAGCAGGGCCAGCCCCGAGACCAGAGCCATGGCATTGATATCCCGGGCCCGGACCCCCACCACCACCAGGAAGGGAAGAACCAGCCCCAGGAAGACCTCAAAAACCCAGAAATTGAAGGCGAAGGGGCCCTTGAGGAAGGCCATGATGGTTTCCCATTTACCGTGGGGTTTGCCGGCCAGACTGGCGATGATCTTCCACACGGTAAAGAAGATGACCACCGCGGTGAGCAGGGCATAGACCTTTCCCGTGACCTGAAGGGCCTTGACGGTGGATTCGTCCATCTCGCGGCCGGAGAAACGATAGGCAAACCAGGTGAAAAAGATGATGGCCGCGGCCCCGCTCATCATGGCCGAGGCAATAAAGTAGATGGGCATATACGGACCGTACCAGAATTCGTGGGCATGCAGTAACCCGAAGACCGCACCCAGGTTACTGTGGGCGGCTACTCCGGCGATGACCCCCAGAAGCCCGGCCAGGGCGGCCTGTTTGTGCCGATGCAGCCGGATAAGCCCGAACTCGATCAGCATAAAAAAGAGGTAGGCCCCGTAGAGGGTTCCCATCCACCAGATATTGGAGCGCAGGTTCGGGGAAAGAGAATTCCAGATGGGCAACCGCCAGGGGTTTTCCAGTTCCATACCGATGGCAAAGAAGCCGGCCAGAATGGTACAGATGGCCAGAAAAATGCTTCGACTGGCCACCGGCTCCATGGGCTTATACCCGAAGACATGCCCAATGGAGGAGGTAAGGCAGAGCCCCGTGGAGGTCACCACCCAGAACACATAGGTGGAGATCAGGACTCCCCAGGGGATCTCCCGGGTCACTCCGTAGGCCTCCATGTGCCCCACTACAAAGGATCGAATCCCTGCTCCCAGACCTATAACCAATAGAATCAGGGAGACCACAAATAACCCTACGATCTTTGAATTCTTCACTGCACCCTGTGTCGCCACCATAAAACCCTCCTTTATCCTTGGAAATTAATACTTCCAAAAATGCACACGCAATATAGGTTTTAGCAGAATTTTTTAGTCCAGGTCAAATTGAATAGGAGGGGAAGACTAGGGATTGGTGGGATATGGGGTGAAAAAAAGGATTTACCAATGAATTTTTTAAAGAATAGGGGGCGATATCTCTATCGCCCCCCGAATATCGACGATTACGCTTATTGTCCTAAAAGAGTTTCTAAAATTTCCGGATTTTCTTCATCCTCAGCCAGAATATTGTGGCAGAGGGTGCAATCCTGGGTAATAGTCTCGCCCTCGCTGTTCTCAAACTCTTCGTTGTGACAGCGCCAGCATCCGGTATGGGAGAGGAAATTGGGATAGGTGTTCCAGGAGATATTCATCTGCGGGAAGACGTTGCGCATGTAGGCGTCGGTAGCTCCCTGGATGGCCTGATTGATCTCCTGGGTCTTGTCCTTAAGGAGACGGGGGTAGTTTTTCTGATAGAAGGCCCGGATATACTGAGCGATTTTCACCCGGGCCTCTTTACGGGAGTGGTACTTCTGGGTGATGGCCTCGAGAGCCACCTTTTTAATATAGGGTAGATCGGTGGGGATACGCCCCTTTAGGAACTCCAGATCCAGGGCCTCTTCAGGAGAATAGAAGATGTGGGTGGGACGATTGTGGCAGTCTATACAGTCCATCCGGCGCACGCGGACCTCTTTGCCCTCGATCTTTTCTCCGGATCGTTTGAAAACGGTCTTATGGCCGTTTTCTATCTTGGTGACCTCCACGATATGCTGGCGTTTTTCGTCCGTATATTTGTAAAAGATCTCCACGTCCGGAGAAACGTGCCAGTGGATACCGTGGGGTTTTTTGGCCCACATACCACCGGTTCCTATCTTCATGAGAAGTACGGTATAGAGCCGGGTGTTCTTCTTATCCGGGGAATATTTTTCCTTGATGACCAGTTTGTCCCCGATGAAGTATTCCGGACGGTGACATTCCTCGCAGGTCTCCCGGGCCGGACGGAGTTTGTGCAGGGGGGTGGGGATGGGACGCGGATAGGTCTTGCTTACGTATTCCACCACCTCCTTTAAGCCGCTCAGCTTGGACTTCACGAACCAGCTGGCTCCGGGACCGATATGACATTCCACACACTTTACATGGGCGTGGGGAGAGTAGGTGTAGGCGGTATATTCCGGGGTCATTACCCGATGACACAGTTTTCCGCAGAAGTTTACCGACTCGGTGTAGTGATAAGCACTGTAAACAATGGCTCCCATGCAGACAAGCACAATGGTGAGGACCACCGAGGTGATAAAGGCCGTCTCCTTGAGGACCTTGGCCTTATCCGCCTTCTGGACCAGATCGCTTATAACCTCTCTAGAAAAAAAGCCCTGCCTGGAGATAAAAATGCCTACACAGAAAAGGGCCAGACCAAAAATCATCAAAGGAAACAAACCCAGATAGAAAAACTGCTGCCAGGCCGGCGATTCTACATGGTAAATATTATCTACAAAAGAGAAAATGGTTAGAGGAGGAACCGTCAATATAAGTATTATAGTTCCGATAAAACAAAACTTATTTTGTCGAATAAAATTCTTAAAAAAAATCCACCCCTCTCTTAGCATTATTCTCCCTCCTTATCCAAATTTTTATAAAAATTTTATATTAAAGGGTAAAATGAAACTAAATAAAGAGCATTTTAAAGGGGGGCTTGCGCCCCCCTTTAAAAGGTGGTGAAGAGGTGGAAAAGTTAAAGTTTAACTAAGCAGTGGCCGTGGCCACTCCCACCTCTTTCTCTTCCTTCGTAGAAGTATGCAGGGCCGTTCCCATGCGGGAAATAAAGGCCAGACCCGCGATCGCCGGAATAATGGCAAACGGGCCCAGCACCATAAAAGCTACTAACCCAAGGACAACCAGGATCAACTCTTTTAACCCCTTCATGACAACCTCCTTAAACCTTTATTTACTTCTTTAATAACAAGCCCGAAGGGACTTGTCAATACCAAACCAAGACTTCCTTTAAATATGGAAATTGAAAATTCCAGTTTAAGGGAAATATATCGACGACCAATAAATATGATTGGTAATATAAAAATCGGAAAAACAAAAGAAAATAAAAAGTAAAGCAGGGAACCTTTAATAAGCAAAATAAAAAGAAATGGGAGGCCACCTTTCATGGAATAAAGGATAAAACGGTGTGTTTATCTATCTGGTGAAAGATCCAAAGAGAAAATAAGACTGGAAAAATTATTACCAGAACGGATCCGGAGTAACGACGAAAAATTCGGGCAAAGGTCCACATGGACCAGCATTCCAGAGCGAAGGGAGGGAAGCCCAGATAGCCGGGAAGGGGCATCTCGAAGAGTTTTACCCGCATAAGCCAGGCCCAGGGGAGGGTATAGACCCACTTGGTGCCGGCCCAGTAATTCCACGATTCCCAGAAAAGGCCGCAGAGCAGACCGGCGAGAAGCAGTAGGAACGGTCGCCGAAAAGACCCCTCCTCCAGATCGTAAAGCAGGGAATCCTCTCGAGCCAGGAGATAATTGATCGGCTCCAGGAGCAAAAAGGCCCATACCCAGACCAGAGAAAAAAAGTAGTGGGGATAGGCCACCGGCAGGATCAGAGTCAGAATACCCAGGAGGGTGAGCAGGGGAAAGGTTCGGGCGGGATCACCTAAGGGCCTGAGGGAATATCGGCCCGGAAGCACCCTTTCCAGTAGATCGTAGGTCTCAAAGATACCGGGAAGAACGGTGGCAAAGGCCAGAGTATATCCTAACCAGCGCAAAAATATGGACGATGGAACATTGATATAGGACCAATTCTTAAGAAAAAGGTTGAACCACTCAAAGATGAGCCAGAAGAAGACCGAGGTGGCGCATAGGGCGGCAAACCCTCGCGGGGAAGAGGTAAGGCGGGATGTTCCCCGGAGTTTGAGGTTGAGCCAGTCGGCAAAAAGGATGTAGCTCCACCAGGCGAAAAGATAGAACCAGGTCTTCAGGAAGGGGCAGCCCTGGAGGAGCCCCCACCAGGCTCCCGCAAAGACCAGGACCGCTCCGGGGCCATAGATACGCTTGAGGAACCCTGTCATGCCCATTTTCTAAGTCTAAAGGTCCGGCGACGGGGAGACAAGCCGAGGGATCTTTATTTTACATAATATCCATTATCGGACATAAGTAACGGGGCTATCCCTAAAGTAACAAAACTTTCCTCCTTAAGGATTGACTCGGGCTTAAAAATATTCTAATAAAAAATTAATGCCCTTGAAATTTCTGTTTCTCTTTCTCCTGGTGGGTATCGTGCTCTATTTTTTCTACCGTCGCTTTGCGACCGGAGTTACCGTTTCCACCGAATCCACCGAAAATCGGTCCGAGACCCTTACCGATTACTCCTCCCTCCCGGGCCAGGAGTCCGGAACAGCCCCTGTATCCCCGCGGGAGGTCATCTCTTACGACCTCACTCGCTACTCCTGGGGCGCGGCCCCGGCCCAGGCGGAGGCAGAAAAAATCCTCCGGGATTTCCTTAAAGACGTTCCGCCTCCCCGAACCATCTCCCCCAGGCTGGAAGAACTCCTCAGCAATCCGGAATCCAACGTCCAGGAGATCGCCCGGATGGTCTCGCTGGACCCTCTTCTTACCGCGCAGATCCTTAAGGTGGCCAACTCGGCCTATTTCCGCCCCTCCGGAGCCCCCCGGATCAATTCTGTTCACCGGGCTATTATCCTCCTGGGATACAATTATCTGCGCGTACTGCTACTGGAATACTTCTTCCGCAGGACCCTGGAAAAATGCACCTCTCTTCCTCCGCAGGAATTCTTAAAAATCTGGAAGCATTCCATCGAGGTATCCGCCATTTTGGGAAGCATCGCCCTTGCCCGCCGCTACGATGTAGGAGTCTATACCACCGCGGGTATCCTTCACGATATAGGAAAATTCTTCCTCCCTCTCTTTCCGTCCTCGCAGGAGTTTTCTTTCAGCCAGGGAGAGGAAGACCTGCCTCCCCTCAAGGAGGAGGAAATCCGTTACGGATTCGGCCATACTCTTCTCGGCAAACTGGTCGTTAAGACCTGGGATCTTCCCCCGGAGATAGAGGCCGCGGTGGGCTATCATCATCCGGTATCCAGGCTCGAGTTCCTGGATCTCCCTCCAGAGAGCCGAAAGATAGCCGCCTGGGTAACCCTGGCCGATCACCTGGCCCATCTCTACGGACGCTTCGGCGGAGACTATGTCTATGAGGTTCCCGGGTGGGTATATACCTTCCTGGGCCTCAAGTCTCCGGAAGGCCTAATCACCCGGGAACTCCTCTGGGGCCTTAAAAGGGCCTCCTCCCTGGCCGAGGCCCTTTAGGAGAGCTTCTCCAGTCTTACCGCCGCCACCTTATACTCCGGAGTGTGTACCTTCACGTCCATTCCCGCACTGGTGATCGTATTGGTCAGGGGATCCAGGAAATGAAAATCCATAAAGAGGGTTCCCACCGGCACCCGGGAGGTTACATGGACCCGGGCCACGATCTCTCCCCTGCGGCTGACGATCCGGACCTGATCCCGCTCCCTGAGTCTGAGACGTCGGGCATCCCGGGGATTCATCTCTACCAGCTCCTCCGGCAGAAGTTCCATCAGCCCTTCCACCCTTCGGGTCATGGAACCGCAGTTGTAGTGAAATAGCCTGCGGCCGGTGATGAGAAGGAAAGGATAAACCTCGTCCGGTTCCTCCTCCGGAGGCCAGTACCGGGGGATGGCAAAACGGGCCTTGCCGGTGGGGGTGGCAAAATTCTGTTCGAACATGATCCCGGTTCCGGGATGATCCTCGTGAGGCACCGGCCAGCAGAGTCCCTGCTCCTCCAGACGCTCGTAGGTGATCCCGGCAAAGGTCGGCATAAGACGGCGCATCTCCTCGAAGATGTCCCTCGGCGAACGGTAGCTCATGGAATAACCCATGCGTTTGGCTATCTCCACCAGGATTTCCCAATCCGAGGGCAGATCCGCCGGGGGATCCACCAGTTTGCGAATCCTCTGAACCCGTCTCTCACCGTTGTCCGTGGTCCCCTCTTTCTCGAACAGGCAGGCCACCGGAAAAACCACATGGGCGAACTCTCCGGTCTTGGGAAAGAAGATGTCGTGAACCACCACCAGATCCAGGTTGATCAGGGCCTGGTGTACCATCTTGAGATTGGCGTGGGTCTGGGCCACGTCGTAGCCCACGATGTAAAGAGCCCGCAGGTTTCCGGAAAGGGCTTCCTGATACATCCGGGGTTCGGTGAGCCCCGATCTCTGGGGAAGGGGGCGTCCCCAGACTTCCTCAAACTTCTTGCGCACCAGAGGGTCTTCTATCTTCTGATAGCCCGGAAGAACATAGGGAAGGGCCCCCATGTCGCAGGCCCCCTGGACGTTGTTCTGTCCTCGCAGGGGCATGGCCCCGGTCCCCGGACGCCCCACGTGCCCGCAGAGGAGGGCCAGATTGGCCAGGGCCATTACCCCGTAACTTCCACTGCGGTGTTCAGCCACCCCCAGCCCCCAGAAGATGAGGGCCCTTTCGGCCCGGGCATAAAGTCGGGCCACCTGTTCGATATAATCCTTGCGAATTCCCGTGATCCTCTCCACCCGTTCCAGAGGCCATTCGGTGAGGATATAGCGGGCGTAAGCCTCGAAATCCTCGGTGCGTTCCCGAATAAACTCCTCCCGGTAAAGGCCGTCTCGAAGGATCACATGGGCTATACCGTTGGCCAGGGCCACGTTGGACCCCGGACGCAGCGGAAGCCACAGGTCCGCAAGCGAGGCCAGTTCCGTCTTCCGGGGATCCACCACCACCAGCTTGAGCCCCCGGGAGAGGGCGTCTTTTATCTTGTAGGACACTATGGGATGGGCCTCCGAGGGATTGGCTCCCCATAAGATCAGAAGATCGGTTCGATATACCTCGTCGAAGGTTCCTGTGGCCGCGCCGGATCCGAAGGTGGCCGCGAGACCCGCGACCGAAGGAGCATGTCAGACGCGGGCTGGGTTATCCACGTTATGGGTCCCGATCACCGCCCGGGCGAATTTCTGAGCGATAAAGGTCTCCTCGTTGGTGGTTCGGGCCGAACACAGGACCCCGATGCTATCCGGACCGTAACGCTCCCGGATCTCCAGAAGTCTTTCCGCTACAAATTCAAAGGCTTCCTCCCAGGAGACCTCCCGGAAAGGCTGCCCCCGGTCCCTTCGAAGCAGGGGCTTTTTCAACCGATCCGGATGACGGTAACAGGTGTAACCGAAACGTCCCTTTACACACAAACGCCCGTAATTGGGGGGCACTGGCGCCCCGGTTACCTCCAGGATGGTTCCGTTCTTGACCCTGGCCAGGAGGTTGCAACCGGTACCGCAATAGGGACACACCGTGCGTATCTCCCGTACCTCATTCCGGGAAAAGGGCACCGTGGAGTCCTTGCGGGTCAGAGCCCCGGTGGGACAGGCATCCACACAGGCCCCACAGGAGACGCAGTGCTCGGTAAAATTAAAGTGTATTTCTTCCTCCGGAGTCCCCTGGGCGTAAATCTTCAATTCCAGCCCTTCGTGCTGACAGCTTCGCACACACCGGAAACATCCCACGCATTTGTTGGGATCCACCTCTATAAAGGGATGTTCGGTCTGGAGGGTATATTTGGCCCGCACCCTTCCCCGGGCCGGTACATTTTCGCGTATCAGGATCTCCCTGAAGGTACATTTATGAAACCCCAGACACCCGCATTTAAGACACCTTTCGGCCTCCCTGCGGGCGGCCTCCTCCGAAAGGGTCCCCACCACCTCCTGGAAATCCTCCTTGCGTTCCTGGGCCGGACGTTCCGCCGGTTTTTCGCGGGGAACCTGCGGGAACTGGGCGTAAAACTCCAGATCCATGTCTTCAGGGCGTCTCCCCCGGTTGAAATCGAACTTGACCGTGGGAAGGGACTTTTCCTTTTTGATTCCCATAAGATAGGCATGGATGGCTTCGGCGGCCTTTCTTCCGGAGGCCACCGCCTGGATCACGGTCTTGGGGCCGGAAACAAAATCTCCCCCGGCGAAGATTCCGGGGATATTGGTGGCCAGGGTATTGCTTTGAACCTTGAGTTGTCCGGTGGGGGTAACCGCCAGCCGGGCTTCCAGTTCCCCGAAGGTCCTGAATTCGGTAAAGGATTCCTCACCCCAGGCCCGAACCACCCAGTCAAAGTTCCTTATCTCCCTGGTGTCCTCAAGGGGCATGATGCGCCGGGCCTTGGTCTTGGGATCGGGTTCGGAAAGCACGGTTCGAGCGATCTCCACCCGGAAGGCCTGGCCATTGCGCTCGATACGCAGAGGGATGGCCATGAGGAAGAGCTTTACCCCTTCGGCCTCGGCGGCGCGAATCTCCCTCTGGGGGGCCGGCATTTCCACCCGGGAACGGGGATAGATGAGAGTGACCTCGGCCCCCAGCCGCACCAGGGAACGGGCCGTATCCACCGCCGTGTAGCCTCCTCCCATGACCAGAATCTGCTGGCCCTTGCGGATGGGGATCTCCTCTCCCTTTTTCAGGCGATAGAGAAGGTCCAGACCGGAAAGACTGTTCTCTTCTCCCGGGATCTGGTGTTCCCTCTCCTTGAAGGCTCCCACCGCCAGGAACACGGCCTGATATCCCTCGGCCAGAAGATCCTTAAGGGTGAAATCCCTGCCCCAGGCCTGACCGGTGCGCAGCTCTATGCCCAGGGAAAGCAGTTGTTCGATCTCCCGGCGCAGGACCTCCCGGGGGATCTTGAACTCCGGAAGGACCCAGCGGGGCATCCCTCCGGCCTCGGATTCCTTTTCCAGGATGGTTACCTGGTGACCCTTAAGCCGGAGATAATAGGCTGCGGTGAGTCCGGCCGGCCCGGCCCCCACGATGGCCACCCTTTTTCCGGTGGGAGGAGCCATCTCCACCCGGATGCCGCCACGCTCAAGGCCCCAGTCGGCCACAAACCGCTTGAGGTCGTTTATGGCCACCGGGGCATCCACCAGGGCCCGCCGACAGCGAGGTTCACAGAAACGGGGACATACCCTTCCCACCAGGGCCGGCAGAGGCAACCTCTCCTTGATCAGGGAAAGGGCCGCCGCATATTCCCCCCGGGCGATAAGAGCCACATACCCCTGAATGTTTAATCCTCCCGGGCAGGGTTGGCTGCACGGAGCCCGGCAGTCTCCGTAATGATTGGCTACCAGGGTTTCCAGAATCCTGCGTCGGGCCTCCTTGACCGGATCCGAATCGGTCCAGACCCGCCACCCCTCCCTTACCGGCGTGGTACAGGCCCGAACCAGCCCCTCCCCCTCGACCTCCACCGTACAGAGACCGCACGGAACCGGGGAGGTCTCGGCTCCGTGCAAATGGCACAGAGAGGGAATCTCTATTCCCGCTCTCTCCGCGGCTTCCAGTAGCGTTTCCCCTTCCCTCGCCTCATACTCCTTTCCGTTCAGATAGATCTTCATTCCCTGCCCCCTGCCTGAGGATGTTTTGGGGAAGTCCGGGGGAGGGGCTCCCCCGGAGGCCTCGTAGATTAAAGTTCCAGCCAGGATTCGGAAAAGATGGTCTTCCCTAAGAGGACCCGGGTGGTCTTGTAGATTTCAAGCTCTTTGGGAGAAAGGGTCTTGGGATCGGGTTCGTCTCCGTCCATGATGTCGTGGACCAGTTTTACCCAGTCGGGATGTTTGCCCTTGGCTATCTCTACCAGCTCCTGATCATAAACATCCAGAATGGCCGAATGGATCCCGTATTTCATGAGCATCATGAGATAGACCCGATTCAGATAAGGGCGCAGATGGGTGGCCACCCCGTTAGATACATTGGAAAGCCCCACCGTGCTCTTGGCGCCGGGAGCAATGTCCTGAAGCATGGAAAGAAACTCCAGCCCCGAAAGGATCTGTTCCGCGCCCAGGGTAATGGGAGTGGCGATGGGATCCACCCAGATCTTTTCGTTGGGAATACCGGCCTCGTTAAGCTTCATGATCAGATCCACCGCCAGCGCCGCCCGTTCATTGGCATCCCTGGGCATTCCCTCCGGCCCCCAGAGGAGGGCTATCACCTCGCAACCCAGTTCCGCCGCCACCGGGATGAGCTTCTCCATACGCTCGGGCTGAGCGGAGATGGAGTTCATGAGACACCGGGCCGGGTTTTTGGAGGCCTTAAGCCCCGCGGTCATGGCCTCGGGATTGGTGGTATCCAGAGAGATGGGTACATCCACCGTCTCCTCCACCACCTTTACGATCCAGGCCGCAAGATCCGGCCCGTCTTTTTTGGCCGGACCAATGTTGAGATCCAGATAATCCGCTCCCCTCTCCGCCTCCTCCCGGGCCATCTGCTTAATGGGCTCGGGATTCCTCTCCTTCATGGCCGGACCGATACGTTTGGACATGATGTTGATGCTCTCGGCAATACACAGGACCTGCTGGCTCATGCCTCCCTCCTTAAAAAGTTTTTATTTAACCTTTGTAGGATCCTTTCCATGAGCTCGGCATAACCCTTAAGGCGAGGATACAGGCGTTGAGCCGTCTCCTCCCGATAGGTGTGCGAGGTAAGGTTTCGGCTCCGGAGCATCTCCAGACAGGCCTCGGTTTCCTCCGGAGAAAGGACCCCGGTCTTAAGGGCCTCCCGAAAGCAGTTTGCCGGTGAAAAACACTCCACTATTTCCCTCTCCCGTAAATAGTCCTTAAGGGTCTTCCAGAAGATTTCAAAAGTATATTCAAAACGTTGAATGGAGGCATCCCGTACGATAACATATTCCTCACTTAAGGGATCCACCCTGCGCTCCAGAATCTCTCGCAGACTTTCATAGGCCCGCCAGGCCAGATCCCACCTTTCGCGAAATCGGCTCCTTTCCTTCAGAGCCACCTTTCCCCTTCTTTTTGAATCTTTTCCCGGAGCCCCTCCGGGAGTTCTTCCCAGCCTACTACGTCCACCTCGAAGGGGAAAGTGCTCTCCTCAAGAAATTCCGCCAGCCTTCTGATGCTTTTTTCCTCTCCTTTCACCGCCAGATCGAAATCCGAAGCCACTCCCGCTCCGCCCCACAGACGGGACCCAAAAAGATAGACCTCTTTTATTCCCTCCTCCTTTTTTACAAAATCCCCTATCAGACCGCGCAGTTTTTCCTTCCAGGGGTCCTCCTTCAAGCCGCCTTCCACTCCTTGAGAAAGCTCGGAAGACCGCTGGCCTCCCGGGGCCCGATGATGATCTCCCAATCCGGGAGTTCGTCTTCAAGCTCTCCCTTAATTCCCGCCAGATAACCCGGAATGACCAGCTTCCGATGCTTGACCTTCTCCGCAATTCCGCACTTTTTCACGAATTCGGCGATGGTATCCGCCCCGAATTTACCCGCAGCCCAGGCCGTAAGCACCGAAAGCCCCTCGGTGTCCTTGATGAGAAGCCAGGAGGGGACCCGACTCCCCTCTACCTCACCCGAAACGATGAAATAGGTGAGGGCGAAGTTACAGGTAATAAGCACCGGAGAATTTTCGTCCGGACCATTGATGGGATAGATCCCCTCCTCCACCACCAGCGGTTTTTGCGGATCGGTAAAGATGTTCATCCGCTCCACCAGCAGCGGGAAGAGCACATCGGCCCGGAAATCGGACATGATGATCATGCCCGCATACTTGGGAATGAGCACCGCGGCCAGGATGGCCTCGGCCAGATATCCCCGGGCGCACCGATAGGGAAAGGTAATGGTGGGGAACCCGAAGGGCTTGAAACGCTTTTTGATAGCCGCCCGGCGCACGATCACCTGGTCCTCGTAGAGTTCCCGCACGCTCCGGGCCCCGGTATCCAGCACCAGGTCCTTAAGCCCCATTTTGAGTAGTTCCTCGGAGATACGGGCCGTTTCCGCCAGATTGTCGCCGCGGACCGCCAGGGCGGCCTTTTTCTCCTTGGCCACCTGGCCCATTTCCTTAAAGTTGTCCAGGGTAGCGGCATAAAGAAGAGGCCGATGTTCACCACAGAGATCACAGGCCTCGGAAAGGGTTCCCGGATTCTCGCTTATGAGAACCAGCACCGCTTCCGGACACTCCTCCCGCACCCGGCGCACCAGGGAAAGAAATCCCTCTTTATCCCCGTTTACCTCCTCCAGGGCCAGGACCTCGGCGTGAAGCTCCACCCCTACCCTTTCCCACCGGAGCTTTCGAAAACTCTCCAGCCTGCGAGCTATCTCCGCCTCCTCCATATCCGTGGCCAGCCGAAGCCCTAGGGGAACCGGATTCTCAAACCTCTTTTCGTGCCGGAAAAGCACCGTCTCCCCGCCCAGCTTCAGCTGGTGCTCTCCGCTACCCAGCACCACGGTACGAATGGGCGGGGCCGAGGCCTCGGCGATCTCCTCCTTTACCGCCGGATCTACATGCGGACACTTGTCGATTTCCGCCTGCCCTGCGGCCACCTTCATGGCAAAGGCCAGGCAGGTGGGAAATCCACAATCCCCACAGTTGGTCTTGGGCAGTTTTTGCATTATCTGAATACCGGTAAGTCCCATCGTCCTCCTCCCTTTACATCAGGGGTTCCATTTCCACCACGGGATGTTTTACCTTTTCCACCCACTCTTTGACTTCCTGTTCGGTGTTGGCCACGGTCTCGTCGGCGATCTTGTCCAGCAGGTCCGGGACTCCGAGTTCCTCGGCCCGTTTCTGGAGTTTCTCCCGGAGTTCCTCCTTAAGCATCTTGGGCATCCAGACCACCCGCTTGAGCCCTCCCTCCGCCAGCAGGAATTTCCGGGAGGTGATGTAATGCTTGGAGACCCCCATGAACCCGGGAGTCACCTGCCCTCCCCCCACCATTCCGGCCATGGTGGAAAACTTCATT
Source organism: Thermodesulfobacteriaceae bacterium (assembly GCA_015494725.1). Taxonomy (GTDB): domain Bacteria; phylum Desulfobacterota; class Thermodesulfobacteria; order Thermodesulfobacteriales; family Thermodesulfobacteriaceae; genus Thermosulfurimonas_A. The sequence goes on from WGAR01000003.1 coordinate 30,337, forward strand.
CCCGTGGGAGTCATTCCCAGATAATCCCGGTTCACAATCATGATCCCGTTTACCGAGGGAAGCACCGCGGCGATACATTCAAAACATCCGCAGGCGGTCATGGGATCCACCAGGATACTGTAGAGACTCACCCGCTCCACCTTTCCGCGACTGGCCTTCTTTACGAACTCGTTGACCCCGCTGAATTGACCCAGCCGCTCGTCCAGAAGCTCTCCCTTTTCGATGGGCTGATTCGGACCGGTGGGATTGAGCTCGTAACAGGCCTTTCCGTCCAGCCAGTTATAGGCCCCGCACATCCCGATCCGTTCCGGGGTAATCACACACACATGGCTGGGGGCGAAACTCTGACACAGGGTACAGGAATAGTAAATATCCACACTTTCGTCGGTCATTCCCGCGATACGGGCATCCCGCTTGGCATAGACCTCTTTGGCCATTTCCAGGACCTTCTTGACCTTGTCCTCCTCGGTGTAGATGGTCACCTGACACTTATCCACGATGGCCCCGAATTCCTGGCGCATCTTGGCATAGAGAATGTCTCCGATATGCCGGAAGAGGAACCCCTTTTCCGCCGCGGCCTTGCTTATCCGCAACCACATAATATTTCGCTGCCCCACATGCATGACACCCTGGGCATAGTTAATAAGGTGATGGAACTGCCGTTCCAGGATGGCCTCAAAGTCCTCCTGCATGTTGGCCCCGGCCACCTCCACCACCACCGCAAAGGGAAGCCGATAGGGCGGCCCCTGAAGCCCGAGCTTTTCCACCTCGTTTATCTCCGGCCCGATGACCTCGATCTTTCCGTCCTCCACCTCTTCCAGCGGCCTGGAGAGAAGAAGCTCCACCGCCGGGGTGCGTCCACCACCGCATTCCAGATAAAGATCGTCCTTGCGCACCCGTTCTCCCTCAAAGGCCGGGGCATAGGCCACGGGAATGTCCAGCTTCACCGTGGTGACCTTAAGACCCCGGACCTCAATGGCCCGATCCACGATCTCCTCGTGGGGGACCTTGGACACCACATGCTCGTAAAGGCAGATACCGTAGGGCTTGATCTCCGGCTCATCCCAGTCGGAAATCACCGGAAAGCCCCAGTTTATGGCCCCGGCTCCGTTGGCGTACCATTCCTCGGAAATAGGGCCGAAGGTGATGACAAAGGCAAAGGTTCGATCCTTGTTGTAAAGGAGATTTCCCATATAGTCCCCGGGCTTGATGCCTCCGAAGGCCATGGCCACCCGGCAGGCAAATCCGATGGAGAAGACCACCGAGGTGTAATCCGGGCCGAAGGGAATGAGTCGGGTGGGCCAGCCCAGCTGTACCCCCGCCTCCTTGAGTTGTTCGGCCATCCGCACCCCGTTGGTATCCGCATGCATGAACACATAGAGGTTCTTTTCCTGGAGTTCCTGAGCGATCCGGGCGGCGGTTTCCTTGTCCGGTGGGGCCCCCAGGATGGCCGCAAACCCCGGAGCCGTGCCATCCACAAACTCCACCCCGCGCTTCCGGAAAATCACGTCGTCGGCCGCCCCGAGCCAGATGTTTCCGTTTACGGGCTCCTCGGTCTTAGTGTAAAAATCCGGGTCCTCCAGATACCGGATGGCCTCAATGATTTCCTCGGCAAAGAAGGTGGCCATACCCGCATCCAGAGCCGGCCCGAGATAAGGGGTCCAGAGTCTTTCGTCCGGAACCGGAGGAAGAAGTTTCCTTGCCTCCTCCAGCACTTCCCCGCAGTCCCCGAGTTTTTTCACCGGATACCCGAGCATGGCGTAGATAATGGGTAAATAGTAGGCGGTGTTGGGGAAGGCGACCTCTTTTTCCTTCCCGAATTTCTTCACCGCCTCTTCATATTTTTCCTGGGCCCGCTCCACGATCTTATGGGCCCCGCGAATGGCTTTGGTGGCAATAATCTTAGACATAACTTATCCCTCCTTGCCTCAATTTTGTTGCATGAGTTCCTTAATAATTAATTTAGTTAATTCTATGGCCTTGGGGTGCCTCATGATAAAAAGGTCCCCTCCGGCCAGCGCCAGAGCCACCGAGGTAATGGCCTCCATAAGCACCCCTCTCACCTCCTGGTCCCCCATGGTCTCGTCGCTGGGAAGCCCCGCTTCCTTGGCCTTCCATACCTCCCGTCCCACGTTACAGATAAAGGGAACCTGAAGTTTATCGTCCTGAGCGTAAAGGGCCGCCAGACGGATTCGTTCCATAACCGAATAGGTATATTCCAGCCCGTAACCCAGAGCCCCGATGGAGGGGTCCATGAGGATCTTATCCAGGGCCACCCCTACGTTCTCTAGAAGGATGTTCAACTGTTTGGCCAGGTTCACATCGATGGGGCTGGAAGCCACCACCGGAAGCCCGTAGCCCATGGCCGTTGCCCCCAGGGTGCGATGATTGGCCTCCTCCACCGGACCGATCACCGCTCCCCGATCACCTACCACCTCAGCCACCTCGCGCAACACTTCCACATCCTTTTCGGCATGTCCCGATCCCCATACGATAAGAGGCACATCCACCGCTCCGGCTACTTTCTCCACCACCTCCCGGGCATGCTGGGCATCCAGATTGAGATAGTTGGGGTCGGTACCCATGAGGTAGATGCACAGGGCCTCAGCCCCGTAAGTCTCCACACACTTTCTGGCCCAGGCCGCGGGATCATCCAGCACATCCGCAAAATATCGAGCTAGACTCTCGGGCCAGTTTTCGGGTTTCACATCCAGGATCTCCATGGCCACCCGCGGTTCGTGTCGCATCTCCCCCTCGAAAAGATGGAAGGGAAGCACATTGGTGCCTCCCACCTTGAAGGCCTTTTCCCCTTTCCCGATTTCTACCTCCCGAATGAAAGCCGTCCCCGGTTCCTTATAAAGATCCTCGGGAAGACCGGCGGCTCGCTCGGAAAGCGGCCGATATTCTCCGGAAAAACTCCCTATCTCCACTCCCTCCGCCGGAGGAGCCGGTTTTTCCTCTACCGGCGGCTTCTCAGCGGGTTTTTCCTCCCTAACCTCGACCGCGGGCTTCTCCTCGGGTTTCTCCTCTACTGGAGGTTTCTCCTCTACCGCGGGTTTTTCTTCGACTCGAGCCTCCACCTCCTCCGCGGGCTTTTCCTCTTCCACCTTCTTTTCTTCCACTACCTCTTTCTCTTTTTCTTCCGGTACTTCCTTTACCTCCACGGGCTTTTCTTCCACCGGAGGCCGCTCTTCCACCTTCACTTCCACCCGCGGAACCTCCGGCACCTCCGCCGGCACCACCTCTCCGCCCAGGAGGGCCCGCTCCAGGCGAGCCAGACTATCGTGGAGCAGGTTCACCCCCTCGCGCAGAGACTCTATGCTGGAACGCACGGTGGAAAAGACCTCCTTTACCGCCTCCACCGGAATCTCCACCTTCGGCGGGGCCTCTTCCGGCACCTCCTCTGCCGGAGGAGCCACCACCTCCACCCGCTCCACGGGCTTTTCCACCTCCACCACAACGGCCGGACGGACCTCGGCTTCCAGCGGACGCGGATGGAGACCGGCCCGTTTCACGATCTCCGGTACCGCCTCCTCCCACTCGATGGCCATAATATGCACCCCGGCCACCCCGGGTATCTCCCGCACCTGCTGGATGATTTCCACCGCCAGATTGATGCCCTCCTCCCGCTTGTCCTTGGCCTCCTTCATGCGCTTGAGAATTTCATCCGGTACATCCAGTCCCGGCACGAAATATTTCATATAGCGGGCCATCCCGAAGGACTTGGGGGGAGTGATTCCCGCCAGGATATAGGCCTTCTCCGTAAGTCCCATATCGCGGGCCATTTCCATGAATTTCCGGAAACGTTCCACGTTATAGACGATCTGGGTCTGGATGAATTCCGCTCCGGCGGCGATCTTCTTGGCCAGGCGCTTGACCCGAAACTCAAAGGGATCGGCAAAGGGATTGGCCGCTGCCCCCAGGAAGAACTCCGGACGGGCCCCGGTGAGATCCTCCCCGCACATGAACTTCCCTTCGTCCCGCATCCTCCGAACCATGTCCAGCAATTGAATGGAATCGAGATCAAAGACCCCCTTGGCCTCGGGATGATTTCCGAATTTCTGATGGTCCCCGGTAATACAGAGGAGATTTTTCACTCCCAGGGCCGCCGCCCCCAGAAGATCGGCCTGGATCCCGATCCGGTTCCGGTCGCGACAGGTCATCTGGATGACCGGCTCCACCCCCTCGGCCATCACCAGCACCGCCGAGGCGATGGAGGACATCCTTACAATGGCCGTTTGACAATCGGTGATGTTGGCCGCATCCACATAGCCCTTAATCAACCGGGCCTTCTTCCGTACCACCTCTCCGTCGGCGCTCTTGGGCGGACCGATTTCCGCGGTAACCGCGAAATGTCCCTCGGAAAGGACCCGATGTAAATGGCTTCTCGGTTCCACCGTTTCCCTCCTTTTATTTATCCATCTTGAGATCTTCCCTTATCCTGTCCCGGGGGCCACCGTGTCCGGCCGGACGCCAGTCCTTGGCCGGAAAGAAATTCATGAGACGATCCAGCTCTCCCCGGGCCGAAAGCCTCTCGTAAATCTGATGCCAGACACAGGGAACCTCCGGTCGGATCTCACAGCGCCCTCCCTGGGACCCCCCGCAGGGACCGTTGAGCAGATTCTTGGCGCACCGGGCAATGGGACACAACCCCCCGGTGAGATCCAGGATACAATCCCCACATCCCCGGCACTTCTCCTGCCATTCTCCTAGGGCCGTGTTGGCCCCGTAAAAGGTGGTATCCACCCCGGGATAGACCCGGATCTCGGGGAAGAGATCGGCAATGAGGTTCACCCCCACCCCGCAGGCCATAGAAACCACCGCCTCATATTTATCCGCCCATTCTCGCAGCGGCGCCAGATACTCCGGATCACACTGCCGGATGAGGGTGGCCTCTCCGGTCTCAAGCGGCCGACCGGCCCTCTTCCGGGCCAGCCTCAGGGCCGCCGCCATGGTCTCCACCTCCCGATCCCCTCCCGCCGAACAGATGGCCACACACCCCCGACACCCCAGAACCAGAACCCGCTGATAAGGCTCTATGGCCTCCAGTACTCGGCGTATGGGTTTGCGTTCTGCAACGATCATTTTCCGTTCTCCTCAGGACTTAGACTTCATAGTTAAAGCTATTTCAAAAGTTTTCTTTACCTCCTCCATGAAAGGCCCGGTATCCAGTCGAGGCAGAAAGGCAAAACGCACCCGTTCCGGTTCCAGCCCGATCTCCTCAAGGATCTTCCGGGCCCCCTGGACCTTCTTTTCCGCCCGCTGACTCCCGGACAGATTGTGACAGCTTTCCGCCTCGCATCCGGCCACCAGCACCGCCTCCGCCCCTTCCTCGAAGGTGCGCAGGATATCCGCCACCTCGATATGTCCGGAACAGGGATAACGACGCACGATAACCGTGCCCGGAATCCCCTGGAAATCCTCCTCTCCGGCCTGATTGGTGTAATGGCAACAGAGCACCCCGATGGTTACAGCCATTAACTCACACCCCCGTATCTCAGGATTTCAAATTCCGCCGCGGGCTTGAGCTCGATGGCCCGGGCCGGGCATTCCCGCACGCATATCCCGCAGGCATGACACTTGGCCGGATCGATCACCGCGTACCCTTCCTCACGGATACTCGGAGCCCCGAAGGGACACACCCGCACACAGGTCAGACATACGATACACTTTCCGGGATTTACCCGGGCCAGCCTTCCGGCCTCAAACAGGGTCTCCTCGTTGGCCAGACCGGATCGCAGGGCATATTCCCGCAGCGCCCGAATTACCTCCGCCGGCTTTACCTCCATGGGGCATACCGGGACGCAGCTCTGGCACTGGGAACAGTGCCAGAGGATGGGGGTCCCGAAGAGTTTTTCCCGCAGGCCCAGCACCGTGGCATGCACGATGACCCGGGGATCAAAGTCCCGGCGTACCTTCTTTACCGGACAGATCCCCGAACAGGCTCCGCAGCGAAAACACTGACTGTAAGTCTCCGGCAACCCCTCCACTTCGGGTATCCATTCCCTGGCTAATTCCAGTTTCATGACTTTTTCCCCTTTTCCATGGCTTCAAGAATCCCCGCCAATTCCTGAGGACTGGCTCCGGTGGCCTCGGCCAGCGCATCCACACTCTGAGGCCCTTGGGAGAGCAATTCCCGGACCTCGCTTTCCAGGATCCGTTTACGTATCTGAGGCACCAGCTTCTTCTCCACCAACTGGGCTATGTTCTCCGGACTGTAATCGCCCAGCTTCTTTATTTCCCGGGCCAAATTACCATATTGCGCCCGGAATTGCATGTTCGAGCAGAGCTTCCGCGCCGCCTCCAGCCGGAACTGTAGCCGTTCCCGGGAAAGCCCCTCGGCCTCCCCCAGGGGGCCCAGCTTCCGGATCCGCTCCGTAAAATCGGTGAGCAGCTGCACAAAGCGCGGCCCCTCCGCGGCCGAGGCCCAGTCGATATAAAAACGATCCCTTTTCACCCCCACGGTGTCCAGGATCCGCCTTACCGTTTCAGCCATGACCAGAGCTTCGAAATTACCAGACTGGTAATGGCACTCCCCGAGGTGTCACCCACCCACGAAGACCCCGTCGGAACCTACATAGAAGGCCTCCACCACGAAACGAGGATCCATCCTTCCGGTACACATGATCCGGATGACCCGGTTATTGGGAGGGTAACTGAACCGGGCCACCCCGGCCGAATCCGCCGCCGCATAGCAGCACCAGTTACACAGAAAACTTAATATTCTGGGTTCAAACCCCATCGTAACCCCTCCTTAGGCCGCTTCTTTTTCTGCTTCTTTTTCAGTTTCCTGAGCTTCCTCCAGGCCGAAGGCCCGGATCTGTTCCAGGATGGCCTCGTCGGTAAAGCCCCCCAGGCTTATGGCAAACACCGGGCAATGGGAGCCGCAGACACCGCATCCCTTGCAGGCCGCGGAAATCACCTGGGCCTTACGCCGTTTATCCACCTTGACCATCTCGATGGCACTGTAGGGACAGAGCGCCGCACAGATGCCGCAGCCGATACATTTCTTCTGATCCACCGAGGACACAATGGGCGGAACCTCCACGAACCCCTTGGCCAGAGGCACCACCGCCTTGGCTGCCGCGGCCCGGGCCTGGGCCAGGATCTCGGCAAGGGGCTTGGGCCCATGCGCCAGCCCGCACACATAGACCCCATCCACCGCCACCTCTACCGGCTTGAGCTTTACATGGGCCTCAAGGATAAACCCCTCCGGGGTAAGCGGGGTCTTAAGGATCTGGGCCACGGGATTTTCCTTATCCGCCTCGATCCCTACGGAAAGGACCACCAGATCCGCAGGGATTTCCATCTCTTCCTTTAAAAGGGCATCGTAGGTCCGGACCACCACCCCCCGGCCCTTCTTTTCCACCCGGGGGCGGCGTTCCGGAGTATAGCGTAAAAAGACCACCCCGCGCTTCCGGGCCTCCCGGTAAAGCTCTTCATAGAACCCATAGGTACGCATATCGCGATAAAGGACGATTACCTCCCCGTCGGGATGCAGATCCTTAAAACGCAGGGCATTTTTCACCGCCTGCTGACAGCAGAGTTTGCTGCAATGAGGGAGTTCCTCCCCGCGTGAGCCGGCACACTGAATCATTACCACCCGTTTGACCTTCCCCAGCGAGCGTTTCCCCCGCGAAAGCTTTTCCTCAAACTCAAGCTGGGTCACCACCTTGGGACTCTCCCCGTAGAGATAACCGGAGGGACGATGTTCCCGGCCCCCGGTAGCCACCACCACCACCCCGTGATTGATGACCTCGGAGCCCGCCTGGGTACGCACCGTGGAGGTAAAGTTCCCCACATACCCGGAGATATTCTCCACACTGGCCGAGGTATAAACCCGGATACGGGGATGCTTTTCCACCCTGCGAATGAGATCCTTTAGGATCTTCTGCGGGTCTTCCCCTTCGGCCAGAAACTTTACCCGCCGAAGATTTCCTCCCAGCTCCGGCTCCCGTTCCACCAGATAGACTTCATATCCCTGTTCGGCAATGGAAAGCGCCGCAGCCATTCCCGCCGCTCCGCCTCCCACCACCAGGGCCCCCGGAGTAACCTCGACCTTCTGTAACTCCAGAGGCCGAAGTCTCCGGGCCTTGGCCACCGCCATACGCACCTGATCCATGGCCTTGCGGGTGGCAGCCTCGGGATCGTCGGCGTGCACCCAGGCGCACTGGTCCCGGATGTTGGCCATCTCCACCAGGGCCAGGTTGAGCCCGGCCTCCCGCAGGGTCTCCTGGAAGAGAGGCTCATGGGTGCGGGGACTGCAGGCTGCAATCACCAGGCGGTTAAGCTTGTGCTCCCGGATGATCTCCTTGAGCCTCTCCAGCGAATCCTGGGCGCAGGAATAGACCGTGGTGTCGGCATAGACCACCCCCGGAAGCTGGGCTGCGTATTCCTTGACCCTTTCCACATCCACCACTCCGGCAATGTTCACCCCGCAGTGGCAGACAAAGACCCCCACACGAGGAGGAAGAGAAAGGAGATCCTGGTCCTCCGGGGGAAACTCCTTGGCCACCTGGTCTTTGCCGCGAGCCTCGGCCAGCAATTCCGAAACCTTGGCCGCCGCCCCGCTGGCCTGCATCACGCTTTCCGGAATGTCCTTCGGCCCCTGAAAGGCCCCGGCCACGTAGATCCCGGGCTTGGCGGTGAGGGGATCCGCCACCGAGGTCCGGGCGAAACCGAAGGGATTAAGTTCAATCCCGAATCTCTGGGCCAGTTCTTCCGCCCCGGCCGGGGCCGAAAGCCCCACCGAAAGCACCACCAGATCGAAAAGTTCCCGGTGGACCTCTCCGTCCTCGGTCACATAGGTGAGCCCCAGCCGTCCGGAAACCTCCTCCACCTTGGGCACCCGGGCATAGACCGTGCGCAGTCCGTATTTTTCCACCGCCCGCTCAAAGGCCGCGTCAAAGCCCTTGCCCTGGGTGCGCACATCCATGAAAAAGAGGGTAATCTCGGCCTCAGGCGCATGCTCCTTGAGCATGGAGGCCTCTTTCATGGCGTACATGCAGCAGACCGAAGAACAGAAAGGCCTTCCGCAGGAGACATCCCTCGAACCCACGCACTGAAGGAAGGCGATCTTCCGGGGATGCGAAAGATCCGAGGGCCTTAGGATCTCCCCTCCACTGGGCCCGGAAACGCACATCAGGCGCTCGATCTCCAGACTGGTCATCACATCCGGATAGATTCCGTAGCCGTACTTCTCAAGCGCCGCCTCCGGCACCTCACCGAACCCCGGAGTCAGCACCACGGCCCCCACCTCAAGCTCCCGCACCTCGGGCTTCTGGGAGAAGTCTATGGCCTTGGGCCCGCACACATTGGTGCAGATCATGCAGGTCTCGTGGTTTAAGTGCAGGCAGCGTTCCTCGTCGATGTAATAGGCCGTGGGCACGGCCTGGGGGAAGTCGATCCGCGCCGCCCGGGTAAAGTCCAGCCTCTCGTTATATTCATCCACCGCCTCCCGCGGACAATACTGCATACACTGCCCGCAGGCGGTACATTTATCCGGATCGATGTAGCGCGGGCGAATCTTCACCCGGGCCTTGAAGTTCCCCGGCCTTCCCGAAAGCGCCTCCACCTCGGCCAGGGTCAGGATCTCAATGTTGGGAGACCGACCGGCCTCCACCATCTTGGGCGCCAGTATTCAGATACTGCAATCGTTGGTGGGGAAGGTCTTATCCAGCTTGGCCATTACGCCCCCGATGGAGGCCTTCTTCTCCACCAGATAGACGTAATAGCCCAGATCCGCGAGATCCAGGGCCGCCTGGATCCCGGCGATCCCTCCGCCCACCACGAGGACCTTTCCGGATTTTTTAGCCATAAAAGTCCTCCTTGTAATATTTTAAGCCGCCTTCTTTTCCTCCCCTTCCGGCGAAACCCTGAGGGACACCGGACCGAAACAGCCCAGCCCGTGGAAGGGACTGGTGACCTTGGGGCTTTCCAGCGCCCGCCGCATGGCCATATCGTAAAGGACTCTGGGCTTGGGCTTATCGATCCCCAGGGCCTTTCTCTTATTCTTAATGTGATCGATCATGATGGAAGCAAATTCACTGGCGCTTCGGGCCACCCGCCAGCCGGCCCCGAAGATGCGCTCCATCTCGTGGAAAAGAAAATCCGTGGCCACCTGGCTTTTAAGCGTGGGGAAATCCGGCCCGAAGACCACCGTGGCCCCGGAAGCCACAAAGTACTGGCCGATGGTGATGGCCTTCTCACTCATCCACTGCGGAGCCGAACCGATGACCGGAAGATCGCTTATATCCTCTCCCAGTCCTCCGGTATTCACCATTTCGGTTGCGGCGATAAGGATCCGGCTATTGTCCACACAGGAACCCATATGGAGCACCGGCGGGCACCCTACGGCCTCAAGCACCTCCCGCAGACTGTCCCCGGCCATCTCCGCGGCCTCGGGCCTGAGGAGTCCGGCCCGGCCCATACCGGTGGCGGCACAGCCCGTGGTGAGCACCAGCACATTATTGGCGATGAGCTCCTTGGCCAGCTCCACCTGGACCTCCTCGGTCACCCGGAAGTTATCACACCCCACGATGGCCGCCACTCCCAGGATCTTTCCGTTAATAATGTTTTCGTTTAAGGGCTTATAGGAGGCCCGGAAACGCCCTCCCAGCATGTAGAGGATGGTCTCGTGGCTGAAGCCCACCACCACATCCACGGAATGATCCGGTATGTTCACCCGGGCCTTGTCCCGTTTGGGAAACCGGGCTATGGCCTCGCGCAGGATCTGTTTGGCACAATCAAGGGCCTTCCGGGCATCAAATTCTATATGCGTGGAGCCCTCCATTCGGGCCCGGGGATTGGTGGTGATCACCACGGTGTGGAAATGTTTGGCCACCTCTACCACATTCTGCATGATACACTGCACATCCACCACCACCGCCTCAAGGGCCCCGGTGGCAATGGCCGCCTCCTGCTGGAGAAAACTTCCGGCCACCGGGATTCCCCGCCGCATGAGGATTTCGTTTCCGGTACAGCAGATCCCGGCGAGATTCACCCCTTTGGCCCCCACCTTCTTGGCTTCCTCCACGATCTCCGGGTCGCTCGCCGCTATGGCCAGGGCCTCGGCCAGCACCGGCTCGTGCCCGTGGACAGCCACATTGACCATATCCTCTCGGATCACACTAAGCCCGATGTTCACCCGGGCCTTGATGGGGCCGGGATTGCCGAACATGAGATCCTGGAACTCGGTAGCCACCATAGACCCGCCCCACCCGTCGGCCAGGGCCGTACGGGCGCAGGCCATGAAGATATTGCGATGGTCCTGATCCACTCCGATGGTGGTGCGATGGGTAAGCTCCACCACCTCGCGATCCACTCCCCTCGGCCACACCCCGAGTTCCTTCCAGAGCTGCTTCCGTTTTTCCGGAGCCCGATTCAATAACGGGATCTCTCCCTCCTGCTGCCCGAAGATCCTGAGGGCCGCCTCGGCCATCTCCTTGAGAAGTTCCTGCTCCTCCTTATCCGGATCCAGCCCCAAAGCCTGCGCCACCACCCGGAGTTTTCTCTTATCCTTGACCTCAAAAGGAGTCTCTCCGTGCACGGTCTCATAAAAATCGATGGCCACCTGGCGGCCGTGATCCGAGTGGGCCGAGGCCCCTCCGGCCACCATGCGACCAAAGTTTCGGGCCACCACCGTGGCTGCGCTGGCTCCGCAGACCCCGCGAAGCTCCTCCACGCCCTCCACCACCTGACAGGGCCCCATATTACAGACCCGGCAGCAGGTTCCCCCCTTACCGAAAAGACAGGGGGTGGTCCCCCTCCTTTCCACCCGGGCCGGAGTGGTCAGCACCTCGTCTCCCAGACGTTCATAAATGATCTGGGCCGTGGCATTCTGCACCCGGGGCGGACTCTTTTTCCTGGATCTGGCCCTGGTATCCATAATGTTTCAACCTCCTGCAATGTTTATTGATTCTTAGTCTAAACCACTTCTGGAAGAACGACTAGCCCACCTCACAGGGGAGTCCGGCCCAGAGCTTGGCCGCCTCCACCGTGTTTTTCATGAGCATGGTAATGGTCATGGGCCCCACCCCTCCGGGAACCGGGGTAATGGCCGAGGCCTTTTCCTTCACCGCGTCGAAATCCACATCCCCGCAAAGGATGGCCTTACCCTCCGGAGTGGTGCCGATCCGGTTCACCCCCACATCGATGACCACCGCTCCCTCCTTGACCATATCCGCGGTAATGACCTTGGGACGCCCGGCAGCCACGATGAGGATATCCGCCCGGCGGGTATGGGCAGCCATATCGCGGGTTCCGGTATGACATACGGTAACCGTGGCGTTACCCACAGGCTTCCTTTTCTGAAGGAGAAGATTGGCCACGGGTTTGCCCACGATGTTGCTCCGCCCCACCACCACCACATCGGCCCCGTCCACCTGGACCTGAGCCCGCTCAAGCATCACCAGAATTCCATGAGGGGTGCAGGGCAGGAAACAGGGCTCTCCGATGACCATCTTCCCCACGTTTACCGGGTGGAAACCATCCACATCCTTCCGGGGATCAATGGCATAAATGATCCTGCGTTCATTGATGTGCTTGGGAAGGGGAAGCTGCACCAGTATCCCGTGGATCTTTTCGTCCTTATTGTATTTGTCGATCAGGGCCAGAAGTTCGCTTTCACTGACCTCCTCGGGTAGGTTTTCCTGGACCGAATAGAACCCCAGATCCTTGGCCGTACGCTGTTTGGCCGTAACGTAAGAGATCGAGGCCGGATTTTCTCCCACCAGGATAGTCACCAGACCGGGAGTAACCCCATGTTTTTCCTTGAGTTCCTGAACCTCTTTCCTTAGTTCTTCCCGAATTTGCTGAGAAATCTCTTTACCGCTGATAATCCTGGCCGACATCACATACCTCCCCTCTGGGATTTGGAAACTATTTGCAAAAAACAGACCATAACATACCTTCTCCTAACCCCTTAGTCTAGCGTGCTTTTCCGGAACCAACAAAACTCGGGGGTGAGGAAATTCTCCCCACCCCCGGAGAAAATTTCCGCTCTAGAAGAGTCCCTTCACCTTTCCGGTTTCCACATCCACATCGATCCGCCGGTAGGCCGGATCGGATCCCGTTCCGGGCATGAGGCTTATGTCACCGGCCACCGGGACGATGAACCCCGAACCGCGATAGATCAGGACATCCCGCACCCGGAGGTTCCAGCCCTTGGGAACCCCTTTCTTGGTGGGGTCGTCGGAGAGCGAAAGATGGGTCTTCACCATGCAGATGGGCATCTGCCGCAGCTCCGGATCGGACTCAATCAGCTTGATCTTCTCCTCGGCCGCCGGAAGATAGACTACGCCATCGGCCCCATAGACCTCGCGGGCGATCTTTTCGATGCGGTCCTTGACCGGCTCGTCAAGCTCGTAAAGGAAGCGGAATTCGCTCTTCTCCTCGCAGGCCTCAACCACCGCATCCGCAAGCTCAAGGGCCCCTTCTCCGCCCTTAAGCCAGTGTTCGGAGACCGCAACCCGCACACCGTGCTCCTCGCAGATCTTGCGCACGAGATCAATCTCGTTCTTGGTATCCGTGTGGAAGGCATTGATGCAGACCACCGGGGTGGAACCGCTCTTTTTCACGATATTTACACAGTGAAGGAGATTCTCGCATCCCTTCTCCACCCACTCCAGGTTCTCTTCGTAGTATTCCTTGGGAATGGGTTTTCCGGGAGGCGGAATGGGCGCTCCGCCGTGGCACTTAAGGGCCCTTATGGTGGCCACTACCACCACACAGTCCGGAGCCAGCCCCGAAAGCCGGCACTTGATGTTCCAGAATTTCTCAAAACCGATGTCTGCGGCGAAACCGGACTCCGTAACCAGGTAGTCGGCGAGCTTGAGCCCCACATAGTCCGCGATAATAGAGGACTGTCCGATGGCGATATTAGCGAAGGGGCCGGCGTGGATGAGGACCGGCTGCCCCTCAAGGGTCTGAATCATGTTGGGGTTGATGGCATCCACCAGCCAGGCGGTCATGGCCCCGGCCACTTCAAGATCCTCGGTGGTGATGGGGTTTCCGAACTTATCAAAGGCCACCACGATGCGTCCGATCCGCTCCCGCAGATCCTTAAGATCCCTGGCCACAGCCAGGATGGCCATGACCTCCGAGGCCACGGCGATCCAGAACTTGCTCTCCATGGGGTATCCGTCGCGCTTTCCCCCGAGCCCGATCACGATGTGCCGCAGGGCCTGGGCGCAATAGTCGATGACCCAGCCCATCTCCACCCGCTTGGGGTCAATGTTCAAGCGCCGAAGTCCCCGCTTGGCCAGAAACTCGTCGTCGTAGTTGGCCTCGTGCTGCATCCGGGCCGTAAGGGCCACCATGGCCAGGTTATGCGCGTTCATCACCGCGTTGATGTCCCCGGTAAGCCCCAGGGAAAACTTATCCAGCGGAATGATCTGGGCCAGGCCTCCGCCGGCGGCACTTCCTTTAATATTAAAGGTGGGACCGCCCGAGGGCTGCCGCAGAGCCCCGATGACCTTTTTTCCGCGCTTTCCCATACCCTGGATGAGTCCGATAGCCGTGGTGGACTTTCCCTCTCCGAGCGGGGTGGGAGTGATGGCCGTAACGTCGATATATTTTCCGTTGGGCCGGTCCTTCAGGCGTTCAAGGACCTTGCGGTAGTCGATTTTGGCCACATAGTGCCCGTAGGGAAGAAGCTCCTCCTTGGTAAGGCCCAGTTCGTCGGCCAGCTGATAAACGGTCTTCATGTTCTTTTCACACTCCGCGGCAATCTCCCAGTCTTTCATCTTGGTGGGATCAAGCTTCATGGCGCCCTCCTTTCCTAGACTTTTATGGCTTCATAATTTATATTTTGGAGATTGACAAGTGAGGAACCCATGCTTCTGAGACTTCCTGCGTCAAAAGCGTACAGATTTTCCTTTTTTGTGGCCCTTTTTTGGTTCCTGGGCTTAAGTTTGGAGCTTTTTCTCAACCTCAAAGGGCAGAGTTTCTGTGAAACCTACACCTGCCGGGTGGTAGCCGAATTTTCCCTTCTTGATCATCAGGAAATGGTCCTGCTGGGGCTCTTTTACTTCGGGGGGCTGCTATTTCTTTTAGGGAGCAATCTTCCGGGAAAGGGAAGGATGCTCCTTATCTGGAGTACGGCGGGTCTCTCTGCGGAGACGGTCTTTCTCCTGCGGCAGGCCCTGGAGTATCGGCTTTTCTGCCCCTTCTGTCTGGGGGTGGCTCTGGGGGTCTTCCTGGCCACAGGGGCCCTTCTAAAGGATCTGGGCCGGGATGCTGGGGTCCCTTCTTCGCTGCTCGGGGCCCTGATCGGCCTTACCGCGGGTTTCCTGCTTACGGTAAATCCCCTGCTATCCCTGCGGGCCGAAGCTCAACCGGCCTTCCCGGATCGTCCGCCGGTGGAGGATCTATATCTTGTCTATTCTCCCCGATGCCCGCATTGTCACGAAGTTCTGGAATTTTGCCGGAGCATTCCCCGGGCTAACCTTAACCTGTGTCCCAAGGAAAAAGCCAGGGGACTTTTCCGCCTGCTCGGGATTCAGGGGGTCCCGGTGCTGGTGGTAATCCATCCGCCCCGCTGGGAAATTCTTGAGGGAAGTAAATCTATAATTTCCTATCTGGAACGCAGGTTCGAGGTATCCCAACCCGCATCTCCCCTAGATTTACTCTTACCTCAGACCGGAGGTGTGTGCAGTGAACTCAAACCCCAATGTGAATAAGCTTTCTGGAAAGGCCCTCCTTATCGGAAGTTTCCCCCTTCGCGACCATCGCGAGGCGGTAAGACTCATCTTAGAATACACCCCGGAGATCCCCTGCTGGCCCCAGCTTCCGAAGCTTCCCTCCGAAGGGATGCTCCTTCAGTTTTCCCGGGGCCTTCCGGGCTTTGAGCCGGAAAGACTCATGCTGAATCCCGAAAGAGAGGACTTTGAGGAGGACCGTCTTCGCTTTTACGAGGAATACCTTGCGGTGACCGAGGCCGGGGCCCCGATCTCCGAAACCCGTTTTGCCCTCTTGCCGGAGGACGCCCCCGGGCTTTACGCCCTGCTTGAGGCAGCGGAAGATCGCCGCCCCCCGGCGGTAAAGGGTCAGATCACCGGGCCCTTTACCCTCGCAACCGGGCTCAAGCTTCCCGACGGCCGGGCCGTCTTTTACGAGCCGGAACTCAGGGATCTGGTGGTGAAACTCGTGGCGCTTAAGGCCCGTTTTCAGGTGGAGACCCTGCGAAAACTTTCGGAGACGGTCATCATCTTCTTTGACGAGCCCGCACTTTCCGGCTTCGGCTCCTCGGCCTTCATGGGGGTCTCGGGCGAGGAGGTCCTTTCCTCTCTTTCCGAAGTGGCCGAGGCTGTAGCGGCTGCAGGCGGCATCCCCGGAATCCATGTCTGCGGAAACACCGACTGGAGCCTCCTTCTCTCCAACACCCCCTTCCGCATTATAAACTTTGATGCCTACGATTTTTCCGAAAAATTTATAAGTTATGCTAAAGAGCTAAAGGAATTTCTTAAAAGGGGTTTTGTGGCCTGGGGGCTGGTCCCCACCCTTCGGGCCGAGGCCTTAGAGAGGGAGACCCCGGAGACTCTTTCCGAAAGGTTAAACGCCCTTCTTCAGGAGACGGCCCGGCGCACGGGCCTTTCCCCTGAGGAGATCCTTTCCCGCTCCCTCCTCACCCCCTCCTGCGGCATGGGCACCCTCTCCCCTGAACTCACCCTCAAGGCCCTGAAAGACCTCCGGGCTTTAAGTTTCACCCGATCACCTTCGGGGAGGACGCCTGTTTAGATGAGGTCCCGGCTGGCTCTTCTCCTGAACTTCTGGGGTAAGAACCCGGGGAATGTTTTCCGCCGGGGCCAGGCGCCGTTCATGAGGGCGCAGGTTCCGGATATGGGTATCTTCCGTATCCTCCATGGTTATGTTGCGAAAATCCGGAGACTGGCAGCGTAGGACGAGCTTGACTTCCGCGGGAACCAGATCCCGATTGTCGATGATCCGGCACCTCTGTTCCTGGAGCTCCTCCTCCCGGCAAATCCCCGGGACCCTCCACCGATACACATAATAACCCCCGAACTCCTGCGGAATGGCATCTAGCATTTGACCGTAGATGAAGGTCCAGCTGGCTTTTCCCGGAATCTGATAGTAAAGTTCCGCCCGCGGCTGGCAGCGATTCTCCCAGACCCGTTCCTCAAGCCCGCGCGGTAGGACTTTCCAGCTCAACTTAGAGGTTCTCCCCTCCACCATCTCTCTGGGCACGCTGAAAGTGAGGTCCACATCATCTATCCGTTGCACATTAACCGGACACCGGAAAACATTGTTTCGGGTGTTTACCTCCTGATAACCGGAAAGGACGCGGGCTTCGACCAGCAGCTGGTAGTTTCCCTTGGAGGTTTCCGTCGGCACTCTGGCGGTGAGATTCAGGTTCTGGGACGCGGAAACCTCGGTCCCTCCCAGACGGATCTTTCTCCCGCTCCGCTCAAGAAACATCTCCACCGCGACCGGAGCCTGAGGATCCACCTGAAAATTTTTTTCAACCTTAGCCTCAACGCGTACCTCCTCTCCTGCCATCACCCTTGCCGAAGGACAGGAGATCTTTGAAAGGGCCACATCGTTACAGGTATAGGAAAAGGTAATCAGGTTGTTATTCACCTCAAAACTCTCAACCAGATGTCCGTCTTCAAATTTTCCTTCGGTGACCTGATTGAGGGGGTCCACTTTGAGTTTGAATTCGGCACTTTCCCCGCTTCTGAGATAGGGCGTATTGATGGCATATTCCAGACAATTCGCCCCTCGGAGACTCGTCCTCTGAGGGTCGATCTCGGAGATGGTTATCTCTTCCACCCTCCTTCCGTTCTTGAAGACCCAGAAGAGCGGAGTGTTCCTCTCCCATAGGGACTCGTTCCAGTAGGGCTGGTAATTTCCCACCAGAAGGGGCCGGAAGGAGAGTTTCAGGTAGCAGGAGCGTTGATCCGCCCGCGAGATATAAAGCTGCGGCCAGAGGTTAAAGACTCCTCCACAACCTATAATATCCACATAGGTCGTCTCCGCCCGCACCGAGGAAAGTATGAAAACCACCGCTCCTAGCCCGAAAAGCCAATTTTTAAAGTTTTTGAATTTTCTCATTTTTTCCTCCCTTTAGGAGTATTCAAAAACAAGAATCAATGTATTTTTAGAAATGTTTTGGGTTTAGCACTATTTGGCTCCTTTCCACTCTGGCGGCAAATCCATCGGAGGGTAGCGGAGTTATTAGCTCCATTGCTTTCTATAAAACTCCTTTGGGGGTTGAGAGTCACCGTTACTTGAGATCCAGGAGTAAAAGATGCTTGCCCCCTAGTTGGCCAAATAAAAGTCACCTCTCCTCTGGTTTTTAACTCTTTACGAGGGTCTACTTGAGAAAGGGTGAAGTTCCAAAGTTTAAGGGTACTTCTATCTTTAATAGTTAAAAATATAGCATTTCGAACATAATCTTCGTCTTTAAGAGGTTTCCCTTTATTTGCAATCTTCACTGTGAGCTTACATTTCGGTGTAATGAGAACTTCTCTTAATACGAAATCAAAAGATGCGGCTTCTATTATTCGCTCGACTTTCTGCATCCCGGGCTTAAAAGGTATCCGTCTTTCGGGTGTCATCTCCTTACTAAGGTGTTGAGCGGTAGATTGGATCCTTAATAGACAATAGGCCTTATTGTTGTCTGGATTTGCGTCAGATATTCCTCTATAAAGTTCGGCCTTTATTATCAAGTAATAATTTCCAGGCTTAATGTTTGAAGGTATTTTTCCTTTTAAAGTTACTAACTTTTTTTCTGCAAAAGCAAAATCTAACACCTCGTAATCCAGATATGGTTCTCTGATTCTGTTATATTTATCCTTACTTAATTTAGCCCAAACTATTATTCTTCTCTTTTGAGGATTGAATGCTCTGTAAGTTCCTCCCGGTCCAGTATAGTAGTTTTCGATATAATAATTTTCTACCACAGTATTCACTGTAATTTCTGAACCAGGCCATACCATTGAAGACGGACAATTGTTTACAGTTAATTTAATATCATTACATCCTAATCTAAAAGTTTTTTCATTGTTGCTTTCGTAGTCTGCAATTTGGGTTCCATCAACCCTGAATCTTCCTTCACGCACTACGTTTCTTGGGTCCATAACTACTCTGAAAGTTGCATATTCTCCGGGATTTAAGGCAGCTGGGAGTGAAGAATGGTAATGTCTGTCGCTGTATCGGTAACATGGCTTCAACTGGGAAGAACAGTTAGGTAACTCACGAAACATTTCGTCACAGGAATCAAGGGTCAATGATCGAAGGTCTATCTGTTCTACCAGAGTTCCATTTTTGTATACAGCCAAAATGGGGATGCGATTCTCGCAAATCTCCCTATTCCAATAAGGAGAGACATTACGAGTTGTATCAACTTCTATCCGATAATATATTCGGGGCACACATTGTCGAGAATAAACAGGATCCCATTCGAGATCTTCCACTTCCAGATCTATCGTACTATCTAGAAAACCAGCTAAAGCTGAACTTTTAAACAACAAGGAAAAGCTAAAAACAAAAACTGTTACCAACACCCATAACATAATCTCTCTTATCCTCATGATTGCACCTCCTCATTTTAAAACTTTAAAGTTCAACTCTTTTACTTTATTCTAAAGAAAACAATATCTTCAAACCTGGTTCGTGAGTCGAATCTAGTGCGTGGTTTATTCCATATGATTTTAAGCTGGGTATCCTTTTGGTAAGCTTCTATAGTTGGCGCTACCCAGTTGTAAAAGCCATTAGAAGCAGGAATATCATCTGCAATCAGAATCCACTCCTGCCATAGAGCTCCGGGCCTAATACGATAATAAAGGCTTACCGTTCCACCTCTTTCGTTTTCCGGAGCCCGAAGATCCCATACGATCTGAACCGGACCAGCCAGAATATCATCGGTAGGATTTATGATTTTGATTCCTATCTCAGATACCCCTTGAAACTCACTGATACCTTTCAAAAAAGGAAAAGATCCGGGTTTGATGATCTTTATATATCTGCACGAAGTTACAAATTCATGGGTAGGGGTCCAGAGGTAGCTACCTGTATCGGGCATTGGTCCCACGATACGGCGCCCAGAACCAGGGATAGAATCAGTACCGCACAAGATCTCTACTTGACCGCTTTTGTCTGTAGAAAGCCATGTTATCAGATAAGGACGGCCAACATAGAGTCTTTCTCCTAACTTAGGATGAAGGATAACTAAATTCTTAAAAGCATATTCTTTCGTCGCTGAATCTATAACTGTTCCCCTACTATTTATCCAATCTAACTTGAATTTGACTTTATTCCCAACATAAGTTTCAGCAAGATCTTTGAGCGAAAAGCTTAACTTATCACTACCAACAAGCGGACGATCTTTTCCAGACATGCGGTTTAACTCCAGCCAAGAATGGCTTACGGGATCAAAGTAATAAAGTACAAAAGTGCCAATTGTTATCAACTTTGAAGTGTTAAAGACCAGAATATATTCGTCAGGAGTTAAATATTGAACATCTCCTCCTAAAGGTGTAGTTATTCGTTCTATCTTGACTTCAAGAGGTTTAGCCTCCTGTTCTGATATATCGTCATAAATTACAATTTTCTTAGGAACAGAAAATGTATATCCACAAAATTCTATCTTAAAAGTAATCTCTGTCATTCCTGGTCCTATAAGATTAAGAGCTAGTGTAAGATCCGGAAAATAAATTTCGTTTCTATTAATAATAAAATTATCCCCCAAAACAGCCCAATCCATATCTACTTCTATGTCCTCTTCATTTTTCGGAAGGTATTTAGCTTCAGTAATTAACTTAGTAGTGTTCCTTATGGCTTCTCTTAAAGAGCTATATCTGTTTCTATCGTAATTACATACATCTTGAATATAACTACCATCTTCTGTTCTAAAATTAAGCTCAAGTCCTGTAAAAATAAAACCTGAATACTCTTTCCCTGGAACATTTTCTTCTGCCTTTAGAACTCCAGGACTCATAAGATTTTCGTTTTGCCACCTAAACTCCATCACAAAGGGATTGAGGATGAATGCAGATTGCTCTAGGGTACCTTCTGCTTCCCCAAATTCAAATTTTTCAGGATTGTACCAATTAAGCGTAAAAATACCGGTTCTATAAGTAGCAACTGTTAAATTATTTCTATCTCTTATGGTTAATACAACCTGATATCTTCTACCAGAAGGAGGGGGGTCTTTGTAAAAATAGTTTATCATATCTCGTTCGTTGAAAGGCAAAAAATCTTCCGGTAAAACAGTAAAGATTTCAATTCCGTCATCAATTCCTACTAACTTGTAGGAAAACTTGTAAGATTCGTACCCTGGAGTATGACGATTAGGCCAATTACACCCTCTTACTACTAAATAATTCCAATCGTGTCCATTTTCAGAAATCTCCAACTGTCCCCAATTTCTTTCTGAGTGTTTATAATAATAAGCTTTACCTTGTTGAGGGCAAAATTCCCTGGAGACTCTTTGTGCAAATATTTCGCTTCCGGAAACTATTTCTTTAACCTTTTCGGTCTTACTTAATGGAAAACCTTTCAAAACGTTTGAAGTAGGAGGAGTGCTCATGTGCTGTAACTCTCTTTTATCTCCTAATTTTGAAAATTTTTTTGCTTTTTCTGGCAGAATGTTTAATTTTTTAGAAGATAGCCTCCGTTCAAGCCCCGGTGTCCTTTCTGGCAATGGTTTTCCCTGAACGGTTTTTTCTAATTCTTTCGGTCTGGGAAAACCACCAGTGGATGGTTTTCTCGTTCCCGGCTTTCGGGGTCTGCTAAGACACTGCTGAGGAAGAATCAAGTCTTGGGTTAGCTTTTTCTGCCCCTCTTGGCTAAGATCATGCCTGAGATTCACAAGCTCCGCGGTAACATGGTAAATCTCTGAAGCGCCCAATGAAATGCCGGTGTTGAAATCCACGCTCATACCAGGTCTCTTCAGGACCCTATGTGTATCAACCTGTGAGAGGGCAAAGGTATGAGTCCTGCCTCCACCCTTTGGAACCCTCCAGTGGAGTTTCACTCGGAGTTCTCCATTCCGGTAATCCTCATCCGTCACCCCTGCAGAACCCCTGTTTTTCACCAACACCTGCACCTTACAGTCCCGGAGATACACCCTCTCAATGGATAGGTCGGATGCCCTCCCTGGCAGAGGAGTAAGGGAGAGACCCTTCAGGCCCTTCCCCTGAGGATAGGTCCCCTTACCAGCAGGGGACCTGACTGCCGCGCCCCTGAGGGTTCCAGAGGAGGTCTTAGACAGGCATCTTTCAGGAACGGATAAAACCTGTCTGAGCTCCTTCCTCCCCTTACCACGGTCATCCTTAAGACGCTCAAGTTTTGCCCTTATAGTGAGATTCGGGTGTCTCCCCCAGACCCTCGTGTTGAATTCGACCCAGCCACCGGGCCTTCCCAGCGCCCCTTTCGGATCAACCTGCTTCAGGGTGAAAACACGAGGTTCAAGCCCCGCGGAGGTGCCTGTCTGCCACTGAAGGGTCAGGGAGAGTCTTCCGTTGTTGTAATCCCTTAAAGAAAGCCCTGCCTTGCCCCTGTTTGCCACCGTGATGTAAACCTGACATCCTCTCACATATATCCGCTCAATGGAGAGGTCGGAGGTCACCTTCTGGGGTTTTGTCGGGAGTTTTCTCTCTTTTACGGCAGGGGTAGGGGGTGAAACTGTTTGTAAGTCTTTTGAGCGTGGGTTTAGAGGGCCCGGGGCTTTGAAAGTCTGGCTCACGGCCTGCGCTGCAACAACCAAAAGGAGAAACACTCCCCACCCAAACCCTCTTTTTAGAAGACTATTTCTCCTCATTTTGGCCTCCTGAGGATGAATTCTATGTTTTTAGTTCTTTTTTCCTGTCTATAGGTTCAATCCTGTGATAGCTGGGAAGCTACAAGAGGGTCAGCTAAATAACCCCGTCTGAAGCATTACTGCCAAGTTCACGTTTTCTATTAAGAATTACGGAACCACATATCTCCATACCCTCCGGACATTTGTTCTCCCGGAGGAAGTCCTTTCATCAATGTAAGTCACCTCACAGGACACCCCCTGAGTCCAGACAAATGGCTGAACTTTTGAAAATACTCCGGGATTGGTAGTCTCTTCTGTAAAAGTGACCTGTCCACTGAAAGCAGGATGGCTGGTTTTCACAAAGGCATTAATGGTTGCTGCACCTGCCTTGTCCAGATCGGTAATGGTTATTTTTATGTAACCTGTGCCTGCTTGGGAAAAATCTGCTGTAGCGTCGTATCCCCTTGATGATACAGAACAAGGAGATAAGGATATCTTTTTTGAGTCAGTAAGGGTTACACCCGTAAATATTTCCATTGCCATGTCTATATTTCCTCTTACCCGAGGACTTACATAGGCAACCTTTCTGATGGAAATTCTGCGTGTCTTTTTGTCAATTTTGACCTCTAATACATCGCCATCTAATCTTACCTTACAAAAAGTGGTTTTAGGTCCGCAAAAACTCCTAATTGCTTGGGTAAGGTTTATCTTCTTTGTGAACTTTTCAATATTGCTGTGCCAGTAAAACTTTAAGGTTAAATCTTCACAGGTCGCAGTCTTTGTTATTCCTTTGCCTGTGCATTCAAAGATGGCATTGATTTCAATAGGTATATCTCTTGTGGAGGGAACAGTATAACATTGAGGTTTAGTCCAGAATCTTGTTATCTTCCATATACCCTTCTCAGTTGACAAATAAGGATTAAAAGGCTTAAGCGGTATTGTCTTTTTTTGAGCAGAGATATTTTCCGGTGCTAAAAACATAGCGAACACAAACGTCAAAACTAAAACCAATAAGGAAAGGTCCTTTCTCAACATGTAGCACCTCCTGCAATATTTTTATGAGGTCTAAAAGTCGTAATATACATACCTCCAGTTATCGTTCTCGTTCTTCTCTTTTATGACATCCCACCAGTCGAGAAAGACCTCCACGGCCACATGCTCCCTTCCGCCCAGACGCCTCACCTCCGAGGCACTGAGGGTAAATTCTACGGGGCCCCGTTCTGCCTGAAGGTCCCTCCGGTAAATTATCTCTCCGCCGGGCTTGGTAAGTCTTAGACGAACCGTGTGAGACCTAAGGCACCAGTCCGGGCCATCGTAGCCGATGATTGACCTCACCTTCACCTCATCCCCCCTTCGGGTGATCCTTAGGGCCCGTCTTCCCGCAAAATAAAGATTGGGTCGGGGATCAATGGTGAGATCAAAGTGCCTGCCCCGGGAGTTGTTAGAGAGATTATCGTCTGTCCAGGCACCCTGAGGTTTCAGTTTCGCCCCCACGGTGAAGGAGGTGTCCTGCAGACATATCCCCAGGTCGCCTCCTAAGGAAATAGGCATTACCCCATTGACCGGGATGGCAACCCTGGGATGGTATTCCTTTGGATA
>WGAR01000004.1 GCA_015494725.1 Thermodesulfobacteriaceae bacterium
CCCCGAACCCTCTCCTCCCCGGAGAGCTGGGAGAGACGGGTAAGGAATTCCCGCACCAGGGATTCCTTGGCCGGACGGGGAAAATTCTCCCTGGGGGAGGGCCCCCATACCTCCCAGTGTCCGTTTCGGAAGACGATCCGCAGGACCTTGTCCGGCTCGGATCCCAGCCACACCCGCAACTCATCGGCCTGAGCCCAGCTTTTCTTCCCCAGCCGCACCATCAGGGCCTCCCTGACCCCGGGAGGCTGCTGGGCTCGCTGAATCACCACATACATGAGGACCAGAATAACCAGAAGCCCGCTGAGCAGAAAAAGATTACGCGGACTCACCCCGGACCTCCCGATAGAATCGCTGCCGTCGATAACGCCGACGCCAGAAGATAAACCCTCCCAGGATCATCCAGAAAAAGGCCGGACCCAGAACCGTGACCAGGCGCCAGAAAAGGGCCGCGGTCTCGGAGACCGGCGGAAGATAACGGATGGGCTTGAGCTTGGCCCGCAGCGAAAGGAGCTCTCCTCCCAGGGCCATGCTTTCCACCGCATTGGCCAGGAAAAGGGCATTGTCAAAGATATCGATAATACCATCGGCGAACATGGCCCCGGACCCCACCACCAGAAGACGCCCCTTTCCGGATGAACCCCCGGAAGACGGCAGGGCCTTCTTTTTCCGGGGGGATTTCTTTTCCCCGGGCCAGGGAGGAGGAACCCCGTTAAAGGGAAGAGGAAAATGCCCCTGCAGTAAAACCGCCAGGGGATAGGAACGGAGCGATCCGGAGGGACGAAGGTCCTCCGGAGCCAGGGCCCCGAAATCCACCTTTCTTGTCCAGGCCTGAGAGGAGGAGCGAAAAAGGACTTCGCTCCTTAATCCCAGCTTCTTTATCTTCGGAGTCTCCAGCTGCAGGGGACTTCCCCACAGATAAAGCAGGGCATTCAACCCCCGCGTAAGCGGAGAGGATGGATCCATCTGCGGCGGCAGGATCTGAACCTGCATGGGGAAGTTTACCGGAATATGAACTATGGCCCGGAAGATCCCCATCTCCCTTTCCTGGGACATGGCCATGGTTACCATCTGGCGATCCAGGAGCACCCGATCCTCGATACGCAGACCGTAGGTGGAAAGAAGCCTGTTTATGGAAAGATCCTGAGGAAGCGGGGTGGCCAGGATCTTTCCCTCCGGACTGGATTGATAGGAAAACCGGGCGGCCGAGGCCGCCACCAGGACCGAACCACCCTGATGGAGAAATTTACCGATCTCAAAAAGCTGTCGATCGTTCAATTTGCCCGGGGAGAGCAGGATCAGAAGGCGGGTTCCCTTGGGCAGGCCGTTATTGCGGGTAAGGGGGGTGCCCTTTACCTGGAGGTTCAGGTCTCGCAGGATCTTCCTCACCGTCTGATAACTTACGGAAAAAGAAGGGGCCCCGGTAAAAAGGGCCACTACCGGCTTCCGGGACAGGGTGAGCCGGTAAATGCGGGAGACCAGATCGTATTCCAGGGTGGAAAGGGAATCCGGGACTACCTGGGGGATAACCTCCTCGGGTTTGTCCAGATAGGAAAGGGCCAGGGCGCTGTACACCCGGCGGACACTTACCTTATCCCTTTCTATGGTCTGTACGGCGAAGGGCTCTATTCCCCGATCCTGAAGCTTGCGGGCCAGTTCGGGATCGCGTTCCGGATCCACCACCGCAAAGTGCACCCGGGGATTGAGGGCGGAAAGTTCCTCCAGAAAGGAACGCACTTCCACGGCCAGGTTGCGCATTACCGGAGGGAGTTTTCCGGGCGAGGAAACATAATAGGTAATACGCAGAGGGGCCTTCAGACGGGCCAGAACCTTACGGGTTACCGGGGAAAGGGTGTAAAGCTTTTCCTCGGTAAGATCCAGCCGCGGAAGGATCAGACGGGAGAGGATGGCGTTGGCAAAGAGGGCCAGTCCCAGCCAGATGGCCACCGCCGGATAAAAGAGGCGCCTCCGGTGATAGCGCAGGAAACCTCCCACCGTAAGACCGTTCAGGACCAGAAACACCAGGGTATAGCTCAGGAAAAAGAGCA
>WGAR01000005.1 GCA_015494725.1 Thermodesulfobacteriaceae bacterium
CATGGGCCTTGTAACGCTTGGTCTCAAGCCAGTCAAAGAGCTCCTTGACGCCGTACCAGGAACCATCCCCGAAAAGGATCTTCTTTCTCACCTCCTCCGGAAGCTCTTCCCAGGGTCGCTCAAGGGGGATGCCTTTTTCCCGGCAGTAAGCGAAAAGATCCTCCCGCACCTCCCAGGCTAAGGGCATCTCCAGCACGCTTATGGCCCCCTCAGAGAGGGACTTTCTTTTATCGGGGATCACGAGATCCCAGTCTATGTCCAGGATCCGGCCGAATCCCCGGCACTCCGGACAGGCCCCAAGCGGGCTGTTAAAGGAAAAGAGGTTCGGGGTGCGCCGGGGGACGGAGAGCCCGCAGTAGGGACAGCGCTCGGCGGAGGCGAAGCGTTCCTCCCTTCCGTAGGGAAGATGCACCCGCACCTCGCCGGCCATGGAAAGCCCCTTCTCCAAGGCCTCCGAAAGACGCGAAAGGGCCTCGGGGGTGATCCGTAGCCGGTCGAGCACCACCTCCACCTCGGAGGGGAGACTCTCCAGCTCCTCAAGATCGCAGACCCTATCGCCGATAAAGGCCCGGAAGTATCCGGCCTGAAGGAGCCCCCGGCGCAGAAGCTCCGGGTCCCTTTGCGCACGCACCGGGGCGGTGATCACCGCAGGCTCCCCGGGATAGTTCCGGAGGAGGGTCCGAGCCGCGGAAAGCGGATCTGCCGGAAGGATGGGCCGCCCGCAGCCCGCGCACCGGGCCTCCGCGGCCCGGAACCAGAGCATCTTCGCAAAATGGGTGATCTCCGAAAGGGTCCCCACCGTGGAGCGGGAGCTTTTCACCGGATTCACCTGGGAGACGGCAATGGCCGGGGGGATGTTCTCTATGGATTCCACCCGGGGCCGGGGAAGGCGCTCGAAGTACTGACGTACGTAGGTGGAGAAGGTCTCAAGGTAACGTCTCTGGCCCTCGGCAAAAAGGGTGTCAAAGACTAAGCTGGACTTCCCGGAGCCCGAGACCCCGGTTACCGCGATCACCCGGTAGAGAGCCAAACTTAGATCAAAACCCTTGAGGTTGTGTTCGCGGCAATTTTTGAGTAGGATATGTCGCATATACGGGTCGGGGGTCATTTTTTCCGGCGGTTTTAAAGAATACAGAATTCTGGGGTTTTTGCACGCGTGAAGGAAGAACTCAAACGTGTAGAGGCCTTCCTCAAGGATCGGGAACTCTCCCTGCCCTCCCCGCCGGCCCTTATCCCGCGTCTGATCCAGGCGGTCAAATACGAAGACTATCAGGCCCTGGCGGAGACGGTTCGTCTGGATCCGGGGCTTTCGGCCCGGATCCTGGGGCTCGCCAACTCTCCTCTTTACCATGCCGGGGACCCCATCACCTCGCTGGAGGTGGCCATCTCCCTTCTGGGTACCGAGGTGATCAAGAATCTAGCCCTTTCTTTTGTGGTGGCCCGGGCCTTTCGAAATCCTGTCCCACCGGAGGGGCTCTTCGATCTGGATCTTTTCTGGAAAAGGGCGGTGGCCACGGCCCTTGCGGCCCGGCTTCTGGCCCGCACCAAAAAGATGGAGGAAGATCACCTCTTCTCCGCCGGGCTTCTGGCTGACCTCGGCGTGCTCATCCTTTACGTGCTTCTGCGGGGAGAATATCTCCGGATCCTGGAGGAAAAGGAAGTAACCTCGCGTCCCTTACACCAGGTGGAGGGGGAATTACTGGGGTTTCACCATGCCCCGGTGGGGGCCTGGGTCCTGCGAAGCTGGGAGCTACCGGAACATATCTATCAGGATATTCTGTATCACCATTCCTGGGAGGATGCCCCTCCGGAGTTCAGGGAACATGCCTATCTGCTGGACCTGGCCCTTTCGGTAAGCGGGGTTTATTTCAGCCGTCAGCAGACCGAACATTATCGCCGGGTTAAGGAGGAACTGGCCCGGTATCTGGGGTTTTCGGAGAAAGAGACCCTGCATCTAATGGACCAGATGGCCCGGGAGTGCCAGGAGGTCTTTTCCTTCTTTGATCTTTCCGCCCGGGGCCTCACCTCCTATTCCGAGCTGATCCGGGAGGCTTACGAGGAGCTGGAACGATCCAGTCTGGACTGTGCCCTGATCCTCCAGCGGCTGAAGGAGGAGAAGGCCCGGGCCGAGGATCTGGCCCGGCGTCTCAAGGAGGCCAACGAAAAACTGCGTCGCCTGAGTATCACCGACGGCCTTACCGGCCTGTACAACCATCGCTACTTTCAGGAGAGGCTGCGGGAGGAATTCGAGCGGGCCCGGCGCTATCGCCGGTCCCTTTCCCTGATCCTGCTGGATCTGGACCATTTCAAACGGGTCAACGACCGCTACGGACATCTGGTGGGAGACCAGGTGCTGCGCGGCGTGGCCCAGGTCATCCAGCGCAACATCCGCAAAAGCGATATCCCGGCCCGCTACGGCGGAGAGGAATTCGCCATCATCGCCCCGGAGACGGATCTCCAGGGAGCCAGCACCCTGGGGGAAAGGATCCGGGAGGAGGTGGCCCGGCAGGAATTCTCTTATGGGGATCAGAAATTCTCCATCACCGTAAGCCTGGGGGTGGCCAACATCTTTCCCGCCGCCTCGGATAAAACCCCGCGTGATCTCATCGAGGCCGCGGACAAGGCCCTTTATTACTCCAAAACCCAGGGCCGGAATAGGCTAACCGCGGTTATTGTCCGCTAGTTGGCGCAGTATTACTGAAAATCAATTTTGACCTTTTTTTTCACCTTTGATATCTTTTCAAATCATTGTTCATATAGGTAAATCTAAATTCATTTGCGGGAGGGAATGATGCGATTCGGGCTGGTGGCGCGGATGGGGTTAGTCTTTACGCTTATCGTGGCGCTGAATCTGGTCTCCCTGGGGGTCTTTTTCTGGGCCAAACGTTCCTACGATCAAACCTCCCTTAAGCGTCAGGAATATGTGGACGATTTAAGCGATCTTCAGGATATAAAGTACCAGTTCACCCGCTGGAAGGTGAACATCCTCTCCGGCATGTTCAACCTCTCCCCCTTCGTCTTTTCCACCAAGAAACTCGAGGCCGATATTCGAGACCTGACCCCTCACGACGAAAAGGAGCGGGTCTTTGTTCGGCAGCTTCAGCAGAAATATCTCCAGATGAAGAAGGTCTCGGACAAGGTCCTGGGCATCCTGGCCCGGGCGGATCAATGGGAGGACGAAGACGAGCTGCGGGACACCCTTCTGGATCTTTATAACGGAGAAGTGAGTCCCCTCACCAAGGGCATTTACCGTTTTCTGGACCGGGAAATAGAGTCCATTCAGAAGCTGCTGAACGTTTTCGAGGTGGAGGCGGAGCGGAAGTTACGTCTGGTCCATATCGTGCAGCTGGTTTTCACCCTGTTGACCCTGCTTACGCTGGTGGTCTTTGCCCTTTATCTGCATCGTAAACTCCGGCAGGGTTTTGCCACCCTGGACGAGGCTCTGGACTCCATGGCCCGGGGAGATTTCACCTATCAGGCCCGGGTACGGGGCGGGGACGAGATCGCGGTAATGCTCACCAAGCTTAATCGGGTCATTCAGGATCTCCGTCCGGTGATTGAAAAACTACGCGAGGTCTCGGCCCGACTGGAGACCGACGCCCGGGAGATGAAAAGCTCGGCTGAGGCGGGCATTTCCATCAACGAACATACCAAGGCCCGGGCCGAGGATATGAAGCGCGGGGCCGAAGAGATCCTCTCCCATACCGAAGCCGAGGCCCGCTCCATCAACGAGATCTCCTCGGCCATCCAGGAGATCAGCCAGAACACCACCAAGGCCAACACCATCACCAGCGAGGCCGTGGAGAAGGCCCGTCTGGCCCAGGGAATCATCCACAAAGTGGGCGAGGTCTCCCGGGAAATCGAATCCGTGATCCAGCTCATTACCGGGGTGGCGGAGCAGACCAAGTTCCTGGCGCTCAATGCCACCATCGAGGCGGCCCGGGCCGGGGAGGCCGGAAAGGGGTTTGCCGTGGTGGCCAACGAGGTCAAGGAACTGGCCCGTCAGACCGCCGAGGCCACCGGGGAGATCACGGAGAAGGTGCGCTCCATGCAGGCCGAAGCCTCTCAGGCGGTCCAGGCCACGGACGAGATCGTAAAGGTCATCGAAGAGATCAACCAGATCGCTTCGGCCATAGCCGCCGCCATAGAGGAACAGACCGCGGTGATCGCCCAGATTGCCGAACAGGTGGAGGCCACCCGGGGCAGTGCCCAGACCCTCTCCGAAGAGGCCCGGGAAGCCTTTGAGGCCGCCATCCAGGCCCTGGATAGCGCCCGCCGGAACCTGGAACAGGCCCAGACCCTTTCCAGACTCTCCCAGGAACTGGCCTCCCTGGCCGCCCAGTTCCGGGTATAAATCTTCACGGGCACTCGGAGCCCGGGGCCTTTCCGGAAAGCTTCCGCTAAACCTCCCTTGGCATAGGGAAAGAAAGGATCCCTTCTCTGGATAAAAGTAGATTTTATAACTTGACAATATCTTAAATATCTCTTAAACTTGAAAAAGAGACAAAATTGCATTTGGAGGTCAAGCATGAATTTGGAAGGAGCCTGGATCTGTTCCACCAGCAATTGTGGCTACATGTATGTACCGGCCAAGGGGGACCGGAAGGGGAAAATCCCTCCGGGGACCTCTTTCGAGGAGCTTCCCGAGGAGTGGCGGTGTCCGGTTTGTGGGGCCAGCAAAAAGGCCTTTCGGCCGATGGGCGAGCTGGAGAAAGGAGGTGAGAGGTAATGCGTATCCAAATCGAGGGTCAGGTGGTTTATTTTCGACCGGAAAATGAACGCGAGGCCAGGGAGCTGGACCGTCTCTGGAAGGTGCTCACGGTCTGCGAAGGGGAGAACCGCAAGATCCAGCCCATGGGCATCTATACCCCCGGCGCCACCGAAGCCGCACAATTCTTTATCGAGGGGGTGAAGCCTGCGGTGAGCCCGGAAAAAACCATACGTTACGTGTGCATGATCTGCAACCGCATGGAGGAACATCCGGCAGGAAAGGCCCCTATCTGCTGCGGACAGCCCATGATTCCCATGGATTAGACGAAGTCTGAACTCCGGCTTTACCCACCGGACGCAGGAAAAAGATTAAGGCAGGAGATTGCCCGAGGCGGGAAAGTATGCCATAAACTTTACCAGGAGTTCAAAAAAAGAAGGAGGGTTCCCATGCTTTCCGAAAAGATGGAGGCCGCACTCAACGAACAGATCAAGTGGGAGTTTTATTCCGCCTATCTCTACCTTTCCATGGCCGCTTACTTCGAAGATCTGGGGCTGGAGGGCTTCTCCCACTGGATGAAGGCCCAGGCCGCCGAAGAGACCATGCATGCCATGAAGTTCTATCGGTTCGTGCATGAACGCGGGGGGAGGGTGCGTCTCCAGGAGATCCCCAAGCCCCCGGAGGAGTGGGATTCACCGCTGGCCTGCCTGGAATACGCCTTAAACCACGAGCAGGAGGTCAGCCGGCGGATCAACGCCCTTATGTCCGCCGCCAAGGAGGAAGGGGATCACGCCACCGAGATCTTCCTTCAGTGGTTCGTTTCCGAACAGGTGGAGGAAGAGGATTCCTTCGGCCGCCTGGTCAACCAGATGAAACTGGTTAAGGATTCGCCGCAGGGACTCTTTCACCTGGATCGGGAACTGGCCACCCGGCCCCTGGACCTCAACCTCATGGCCCAGGAGGCCTAATCCAGGGCCTCCCGCAGGAGGTCCCGCAGACACAGGGCCAGAAGTCTCCTTTCCACCCGGGAGAGGTCTTCCAGAAAGGCCTCTCCCGCCCGATGGAAGTAATTATAGGCCACCACCGCCGGAATGGCCGCAAAGAGCCCCATGGCCGTGGCGATCAGGGCCTCGGCGATCCCCGGGGCCACGGTGGCCAGACTGGCGCTCCCCTTAAGCCCGATACGGTGAAAGGCAGCCATAATCCCCCAGACCGTACCGAAAAGTCCGATGAAAGGGGCGGTATTCCCCACCGTGGCCAGGAAACCCAGGTAGCTCGGAAATTCCCGGGTGCGTTTTTCCCGTAAATAGGCCCATTCCGTAAGAAGCACCTCCCGCAGCCCGGCATACCAGGCCCCCCGCAATTCCGGACTCCGGGGGGGCGCAAAATCCCTTTTCAGGCGCTGATAGACCCGGAGATAATCGGTGATGATCTCCCGAAAGAGTCCGGCCGGAATCTCCTCCAGAAGGGAGGAAAAGCGCACCTCGTCCCGGCGGAAGGCCTCCTCCAGGGCGGAAAGCCCCCGCCGGGCCTCGCGCACGGCCTTCCATTTGGCCAGAATCACCGCCCAGGTGAAGACCGAGAGCCCAAAAAGGATCAGCAGGGTAAACTTTCCCATCCAGCCCAGGTTCACCAGGAGATACCAGATATTCATGGACTCACCCCCAGAAAAGTTCCGGCCCCGGAGAAATCCCGGTCCTGCGGGCCAGCTCGTAAATGGCCCGGCGCCCTTCCTCTCCCAGGTCCAGGGTGTACACATTTACATAAGTACGCAGGTGGGCCTCGATCACCTCCCGGGAAAGATCCTGGGCATAGCGCCGGATGAAGGGCAGGAGTTCCTCAAAGCGGGATCGGGCCTGAAAAAAGGCCTTGCGCAGGGCTGAGAGCAGGGCCTGCCCCCATTCCCGGGGCAGATCCTCCCGCACGAAAATCCCTCCCAGCGGAAGGGGCAGACCGGTCTCCTTCTCCCACCATTCTCCCAGATCCAGCACCGGATAGAGGCCCCTTTCTCGAAAGGAGAAACGTTCCTCGTGGATGAGCACCCCGGCTTCGGCCTCCCCGGAAAGAAGGCGGGGAATAATCCGGGAATAGAGACAGAACTCCTTTTTCCGGGCCCCCGGGAAAGCCAGCCGAAAGAGGAGATGCGCCGTGGTGTGTTCGCCGGGCAGGAGCACTCGGACTCCCGGAACCTCCTCCCGGGCAAGGGGCCTGCGGGCCACCAGAATGGGGCCGCACCCCCTTCCCAGGGCCGCCCCCACCGGAAAGATCCGATACCGGGGAAACACCTCCGCCAGGAGGGCGAAGGAAAGCTTGATCACCGGAACCGTGCCGACGAGGGCCAGACGATTGAGGTTCTCTATATCCTCAAAGCGAAACACCGGCTCAAAGGGCAGGGCTATCCAGCCCAGAGCCAGGGGCCCGAAGAGAAAGGTGTCGTTCGGACAGGGAGAAATGGCTAGGTGAAGACGCGGGACAGACAACGCAGGGCCTCCTGCAGGGTCTCAAGGGCCTTCCGGGTATCCCAGGGGGCCTCCGGTTTTTCCAGCAGGTTGCTCACGGCCCGCAGTTCCACCAGGGGCACCCCGGCCTTTCGGGCCGCCCGGGCCACGGCAAACCCTTCCATGTTCTCGGCCAGGGCCGCATAGCGATGCCCGAGGAGACGGGCCCGCTCCGGATCGCGCGAGGTACAGCATACCGTAACCAGCGGACCGTAAGCCGCCTCCAGGCCTTCTTCGAAAAGACAGGCCTGGATCTTTTCCAGCCAGGGACCCCGGAGGGAGACCCGAAACTCCACCGGCGGCTCGAACTCCGGAGGCACCGGGAAACACAGCCCCAGGTCCCCGAAGATCTCCTCGGTGGCCAGGACCAGATCCCCGAGGGAAAGAGCGGTGGCCGGATAGGCCCCGGCCAGGCCGCAGAGCAGGATCAACGAGGGCTGCCGTGCCCTTAACACCTCCGAGGTGCGGAGAGCCGCCTCCACCGGGCCCACTCCGATGACCTCCAGCGCCGGAAACGCCTCCCGCAGAGGCGCCGCTTCCTGTTCCGTGGGCACCAGAACCAGCATCAATCCTCCTGGCGGCGGAAGGTCTCGATCCTCAACGCACGGCCGGTTTCCGGGTCCAGTTCCAGAAATACCCCCTCCACCTTGACCGGCCCTTTCTTGGGCACCTCGAGTTTGCGCGGAACCTGGGTAAGGTACATCTCCAGGGCCTGGTCCCGATGCATACCGATCACCCCGTCCCGCAGTCCGCACATCCCGGCATCCGAGAGATAGGCCGTGCCCCCGGGAAGGATCCGTTCATCGGCGGTCTGCACATGGGTATGGGTCCCGATCAGGGCCGAAACCTTTCCGTCCAGATACCACCCCAGGGCGATCTTCTCCGAGGTGGCCTCGGCGTGAAAATCCACCAGGATACAGGGCGTCTCCTCCCGGAGTTTCCGGGCCAGTTCTTCCCCGGTACGAAAGGGACAGCGAAGGGGCCGCATGAAGACCCGCCCCTCCAGGTTCACTATCCCCAGTTTCCGCCCCTCCTTTTCCAGGATTGCCCATCCCCGCCCCGGAGCCCCTTCCGGGTAATTGGCCGGACGCAAGACCCTCTCCGCCTGAGAGAGATAAGGCAGGAACTCCCGCTTCCAGATATGATTCCCGGAGGTCAGAAGATCCAGCCCCAGGGAGAAGAGTTCCTGGGCGATCTTTTCCGTAAGACCGTAACCCCCGGCGGCGTTTTCGGCGTTGGCCAGAATAAAGTCCGGCTGATACTCCTGCCGTAACCCCGGCAGGAAGGCCCGTACGGCCCGACGTCCGGGATTCCCCACGATGTCTCCGAGAAAGAGGACCCTCATTTGGCGTACTCCACCGCCCGGGTCTCCCGGATGACCGTAACCTTGATCACCCCGGGGAACTTGACTTCCTCCTCGATCTTGCGGGCGATGTCCCGGGCCAGCAACACCGCCTCCTCGTCCGAGACCTTGCCGCTGTCCACAATTACCCGGACCTCGCGGCCGGCCTGAATGGCGTACGCCTTCTGCACCCCCTTGAAGCTGTGTGCGATGTTCTCCAGCTCCTGAAGGCGTTTGATATAGGTCTCCAGGAGCTCGCGCCGGGCTCCCGGACGGGCCCCGGAGACGGCGTCCGCAGCCTGCACCAGGATGGCCAGCACCGACTGGGCTGGCACGTCCTCGTGGTGCGCGGCGATGGCGTTTACGATCTCCTCGTCCTCTCCGTACTTGCGGGCCAGATCCGCTCCGATGAGGGCGTGCGGCCCCTCCTGCTCGAAGTCCACGGCCTTCCCGATATCGTGAAGGAGCCCGGCCCGCTTGGCCTTCTTCACATCCAGCCCCAGCTCCCCGGCCATGACCCCGCAGATGAAGGCCACCTCTATGGAATGCTGCAATACGTTCTGGGTATAACTGGTGCGGAATTTAAGTTTTCCGAGGAGTTTGATCAATTCGGGGTGAAGCCCGTAAACTCCCACATCGAAGGCCGCCTTCTCCCCGGTCTCCTTGATGGTGCTCTCCATTTCTTCTTCCACCTTTTTAACCACCTCTTCAATCCGGGCCGGATGGATACGACCGTCGGCCACCAGGCGTTCCATAGCCAGCCGGGCAATCTCCCGCCGAATGGGATTGAAACAGGAAAGCACCACCACCTCCGGGGTATCGTCGATGAGGACCGTGACCCCGGTGGCAGCCTCAAAGGCCCGGATATTCCGACCCTCGCGCCCGATGATCCGACCCTTCATCTCCTCACTGGGAAGGGGGACCACCGAGACCGTCTTTTCGGTTACGAATTCCGCGGCGCAGCGGGCAATGGCCAGGGAAAGAATCTCCTGGGCCTTGCGCTTGGCCTCCTCCTTGGTTTCGGCCTCCACCCGCATAAGCACCCGGGCGGCCTCCTCTCGTACCTCCTCCTCCACCCGGGAAAGGAGGAGATTCCGGGCCTCTTCCTCACTGAGATGGGCCACCTCCTCCAGCCGCTTCTTCTCCTCCTCTACCAGCCGCTGCAACTCCTCCCGCTGGCGGGCCAGTTCCTCCCGGGTCTTATCCACCTCGGAGAGTTTGGCCCGCAGATCCTCAGCCATGCTCCGGAGCTCTCCCTCGCGACGGGAAAGTTCCTTTTCTTTTTCGTTGATCTGGGTGGCCCGTTTCTCCAGATCCCGGAGTTTCTGACGAAGCTCCTGTTCCTGAGCCTCCCTCTGCCGCTGAAGCTCCTTTTCCAGTTCTTCTTTTTTCCGGAAGAGCTCCTCTTTGGCCCGTATCCGGGCCTCCTGGACCACGGTCTCCGCTTCCCGACGGGCCCGTTCCAGGATCAGCCGGGCCTCCTCCTCGGCCCGTTTCTTATCCTCAAACTCTTCCTTCCGGCGCAAACGATAGCCGACCAGAAAACCGATCACCGCCCCGACGATCAGCGCCAACAAAACCGCCAGGATCTTCATGCTGAACCTCCCCTTTATTTCTTCCGCCGGGGGAGGAAGGAAAGGAGGGCCTCAAAATAATGGCCCGGGGTGCCGTGTCAGCCGCCCCGCTTCGAGGACCTGGGTCCTACCTTAGGGAGCCATCCGCCCCTTCGGCTTCTCCGGCGGTCAAGGCCGGAGCATGCACCAGGACGGAGAGGGCTCCCTCTGCGGGTACGGTGTTGCCTCGGCGGGCGCTATAGCCGATCACGCACACCCCAGGCATTTGAGCTCTCTCTCTATGGTTTCACTCAATCTTACCGCTTCTCTCCCTATCTTCTCCGAAAGGAGTCGGTGCTCCCGCCTAAGCCTTACCAGCTCCGCCGTGATCTCCAGCAAAAGCACCACCGCCTGCTTCAAGGGGGACAACTGCCGGCGGTTTTTGATCCGTCTCTTACGATCCTCCAGATAGGCCAATATTTCTTCTATTTCCTCTTCCGGGAGATCGGCCCGGAAGGTAAAGCGGTTTCCCGCAAATTCAAATTCAATAAGCCTTTCGGTCAAACTTTATGCGCCCCCTTCGGAGAACTGGGAGAGCCTTTCAATCAGGTGTCCGATCCTTTCCCTGACAGCCCTCCTTTCTTCCTCCCGGCGGTTCAACTCTTCCTGAAGCCGAGCCAACTCGGCCTCTTTTTCCTGCAACTTCAAAAGCAACTCCTCCCTCTCCGCCTTTAAACGCCCCAGCACCTGAAGAAGCATCTCTATCTTTTCTTCGAGGACCCTTAGATCCTGCACATCCATCTCCATCTCGACCTCCCTCCTCAAGCTTATGAGGGTTTGGGGGATCGGTCAAGGGGCGGGGCGTTCGATCACCGCCTGAAGGAGAATCTTCAAGGGTTTCCCCGGAGAAAGGGTAAGGTGCCAGGTGGCCCGTCCCTGAGGAGAAAGTTCGTTCCAGGGCGGATCGGCGGTAACCGAGACCCGGATCTCCTTCTTCCGGCTGACCGGAACCCGCTCGTAAACCGTAAGGGGCAGGCCCTGCGGATGGGCGCTTTTTATCTCTATCTCCCAGCGCAGGGTGCGTCTTAAGTGTTTTTTCACCACCCCCACCCGTTCTTCGTAATCCCGCAGGATCCTCCGCCGGACCTCCACCCAGGGGTCCTCGGAAAGATAGAGGTCTAACTTGCGTCCGGGCCTCAGGTCCGGAAGTTTTCTTTCCGGAAGCTCCCTTCCGGAGAGAAAGATCCGGGCCGGACCTCCGGGAAGATAGACCTCGGGACGAAGGGTTACCGCCAGATAGGCCCGGGGAAGACTATAGGCCGGGACCTCGACCCGCACCCGAGCCGGAAACTCCCGCCTTTCAAGAAGCACAAAGCGGGGGAGGCCCGGGGAAAGGGCGGGAAGAGGGACACGATAGAGTCTCCCCTCCAGGAGGGGCTCTGCGGAAGGAGCCCCTCCCTTTACCGCACCGGGGGCCTTTAGGGCGAGGATCCCTATGGGGGGAGTATCCACATACCAGGGCCTGAAGGGCGGGGGCTCATAAAGGGCCGGCCCCCTGGGGCGAACCTCGTAGCGCAGACGGAGTTCCGGAAGCGAGCGGCCCAGACGCTGGGTAAGCCATAACCCCAGCCGGAACTCCACCCGGGACTTTTCCGGCCAGACGAAGACCCGACGCTCCTCCCGATACTCCAGTCCCGAAAGGGGGTAACGCAGTTTCAGGGTATAGGTGGAAGGGGCCCTTTCGCAGCGGAAGACCGGTGAAAGAAGGGTCTCCTCCTTTAGGGCGAGCCTTTCCTCCAGGGCAAGCAGCCGTTTTTTGAGT
This sequence comes from Thermodesulfobacteriaceae bacterium, assembly GCA_015494725.1. Lineage (GTDB taxonomy): Bacteria > Desulfobacterota > Thermodesulfobacteria > Thermodesulfobacteriales > Thermodesulfobacteriaceae > Thermosulfurimonas_A. The sequence goes on from WGAR01000005.1 coordinate 11,924, forward strand.
GCGGCCCGTTTCCGTTCCAGTTCCGCCTCCCGGGTCTTTATCTCCTCAAGCTTAAGCCCCAGCCGCTTAAGGGCCGAAAGGGGGTCCCTCGCGAGATCCCGGGGGCTTAACCCCAAAAGCCATTTCTCTTCCAGGGAAAGCACCTCCTCTTCCCTGGAAATCTCGGAAAGTTCGGCCCTTGTCCGGTGGATCTCCTCGGCCACCGGCCCCTGAGGGCTCGCAAAACCCTGCGGGATAAAGCTCACCAGACATCCCTCCGGGGCCTCAAGTACGGTAATATTCCCGGGGTTGATCCGCCCGGGAAAAGGAAGCCTCGCCTCACGGACCTCATCGGCGGAAAGGGAGATCTCCTCCGTAAGATAGGTCCCTTCCGGGGCAAGGGAAAGCTCAAGGGGCCGGCGGGTCAACCCCCGAGCCGGGGCTTCGACCAGAAAGAAAAGAACCAGAATGAGCGCAAGCCGTCTCATCATCCCCTCCTTTAATCCCCTCTCCACCGGAGGGAGGCTTGAAGTTATGTTAGCATATTTCCGGGAGAGGATCTTCCATGGCCCGCATAAGGAAGGAAGAGGCCCTGCGCTGGCTTTCCGAAAGGCTCTCCGGGCTCTCCCCCGGCGAGTGCCTGGATTTCCTCTGCAAGAAGCGCAACCGCCTGGTGCGGGTGGTACGCACGGAGGAAGGTTTCCGCCTGGAGGAAAGGGGCTTTTTCCGCAAGGACTTTGAGGCCGAAGGCGAAAAAGAGGTGCTCAAGCTCTGCGAGAGGCTCTTTTCCCGGGAATTTCCGAGAAGTCATATCCTCTGGGCCCACCGGAGGCGAGCTTAAAACCGTTGTTTTGCCGCCCGGTCTCCGGTATAAAGGGAATATGAAACTTAAGGTCTGGCGCAGGGACCCCCGGGCCCGGCTTCCGGAAAAGGCCTCAAACGGCGCGGTGGGCTTTGACCTTTTTGCCCTTGAAGACCAGGAGATCCCCCCGGGAGAACCCACCTTCATTCGCACCGGGCTGGTCATAAAGACCGAAAGACCCTACGCCCTTTTTGTCTTCCCCCGCTCAAGTCTTTTCCGCAAGAAAGGCCTCCTCTTTCCCCATTCGGCAGGGATCATCGACTTTGACTACTGCGGAGAGGATGACGAACTCAAGATCCTGGTCTTAAACCCGGGCTCCGAGCCGGTTAAGGTCTCGGCCGGGGAGCGCCTGGCCCAGATGGTGCTCCTTTGCGTGGCCGAAGGGGTAGAACTTGAGGAGGTACCGGGCCCCCCTTGTGAGGACTCCCGCGGGGGTTTCGGAAGCACCGGAGGTTACCAATGACCGATCCACGCCAAGCCTGGTCCGAACTTCGCCGCAACTTCCTGCTTCAGCTTTACCGGGATCTTGGCGGGGAGGCCTTCCGCCGCACCCTGTTTCTGAGCTTCCTCGGGGCCCGGATCTGTTACGCCGAAAGCCCTCCGCTTTCCCTCTTTGCCGAGGAACGCTTCCGGGACCCGGAAAAACTTAGGAGCTTTTTCCTGCGTCTTAAGGCCTCGGGACACGCCAGCGTCTTCGCCCACTCTCCCTTAACCGTAAGGCCTAAAGAACTTTCCGCGGATCTCCTTTCCGCCCTTTACAAGGCCTGGTACGACCCCGCAACCGGGGCCCTCCAGCTCAATCTGCGCCATTTCGCCGAAAGCCTGACCGACGAGGAATTCGCGGCCCTTATCGCCGCAGGAATTGAGGACCGAAGCTTTACCGAGTTTCCCGCCCTCCGCTGGGAGGGCTGGCCCTTAAAGAGGGTCTATGTGGGGCCGCTTTCCGGGCTCCTTCCCCGGTTCGAGCGGCCGGAGCCGGAGGAGGGCCTCTTTTCCCTCCCGGCGGTCACCGTAATACAGCTTCCCGCAGAGGAACCCTTCGGGTGGCTTGCGGTGATCGTGGAGGGGTTTTCCCGGCTCTTTTCTCATCAGTTCGTGCGCCACACCTGGCTCAACTTCAACCAGCGCTCCCACCGCTACACCTCGGTGGATCAGTTCGTGCTTCCTCCCGCCTTTGAGGACCATCGGGAGGTCTATGCCGCAGAGATCCGGCGGGCCATGGAGGCCTATCGCCGGCTGGTTGCGTCCGGCCTTCGCAAGGAGGACGCCCGCTTTATCACCCCCCAGGGGGCGGCCACCACGGTGCTGGCCACCGGGCCGCTTTTCGTCTGGCGCGATTTCGTGGAGAAACGGGCCCATCCCAAGGCTCAGTGGGAGATCCGGCACCTGGCCGAGACCCTGCGGGAGGTCCTTTGAGATGGCCCATCGCTTCGATCCCAGGGAGAAACACAAACTGGAATCCCCGGAGCGCCGCAGACACCTTCCCCCGGAAAGGGTCCTGGAGCTTCTGGAACTTAAGCCTGGGGAAACCCTGCTTGATCTCGGCTGCGGCACGGGCTATTTCGCCCTTCCCGCCGCTGAAAGGGTGGGGCCCTCGGGACGGGTGTTCGCCGTGGATGTAGAGGAGGAGATGCTCGCCGAGGTGCGGAAGAAGGCCTCAGGAATCCCTCAGATAGAACTTATCCGCTCCGAGACCTATCGGGTTCCTTTGCCTCAGGCCGTGGCCGAGGCCGCCCTTCTTGCCTTTGTGCTTCACGAGGTGGAGGACCCGGTGCGGCTCCTTGGCGAGGTCCGGAGGCTCCTTAAACCCGGCGGACGGCTCCTGGTCCTAGAATGGCAAAAGAAAGAGACTCCCATGGGGCCTCCGGTTTCCGAACGCTTAACCGAGGAGGAAACCCGCGCTTTCCTTAAGGAGGCGGGCTTTGCGGCCCTAGAGACCTCCCCCTTCGGCGACTGGTTTTATACCGCCCGGGGGTTCAAGCCCGCATGAGAGGGATTCCCCAGGTCTTCGATCAGCTGGCCCGGGACTATGACCACTGGTACGAGAAACCCTTCGGGCGTTCGGTCTATGCGCTGGAGCTTTCCGCCTTAAGGAGGGTATGCCGCGACTTCCGGCAGGCCCTGGAGGTGGGGGTGGGAACCGGGCGTTTCGCTAAGCCCCTGGGAATACCCTACGGGGCAGACCCTTCCCGGGAGATGCTAAAGCTGGCCCGTAAGAGGGGGCTCACCGTGGTTCAGGCCGCAGGGGAACATCTTCCCTTTCTCACGGGAAGCTTCGATCTGGTTCTCCTCATGGTCACCCTCTGTTTTGTGGATTACCCGGAGGACGTGCTCCGGGAGGCCTATCGCGTGCTCAGTCCCGGTGGACGCCTGGTGCTGGGCCTCATCCTCCGGGAAAGCCCCTGGGCCGCCTTCTACCAGGAAAAAGGACGCCGCGGACACCCCCTCTACCAGAGAGCCCGTTTCTATTCCCTGCCCGAACTGAGAGAGATGCTCTCCCGCACCGGGTTCGAGGAGAAAAAGATCCTGAGCACCCTCTTTGAGCCTCCCCAAACCGAAAGACCCATCACCAACCCGGAGATCCGCCAAGGCTTCCACCCCCAGGCCGGATTCTTCATCCTCCTGGCCCTCAAATCCTCCTGAACTTTTATCGAATTGACCAATCAATGCTTAGGGTTTTATCTTTAAAAACTTTTTGACAATCTCTATGGTTCCGCTTAAAAGTTCCGATAATTCCGGAAAGCCGAGGGAGGGATGCCCGGGAGGAGGGATTTTCTCAAGCTGGTGGGTTTTTCCCTGGCCGCGGGGTTTTCCGGCTGGGGAAAGGAGGCCTGGACTGCGGTGGGGCTTGAGTTTGAGCCCCGAAAGTGCATGGGGTGTCAGGCCTGTGTGCTGGCCTGTGCCGAAACCCGGGGGCTTCCCCCGGAGGAGCGTCTTTTGGAGATCCGGATCGAAGAGACCGGCCGTTTCCCGGCCCCGGGGGTGCGTTTCCGGCGCCGGGATCTGGCCTGTGATCTGTGCGCCGGGCGCACCTGGCCTCCGCCCTGCACCCGGGTCTGCCCCACCGGGGCCCTCCGCTGGAAGGGCCCGCGCCTTTCGAGAAAAGAGACCGGTCGCGTGGTGTACACCGTCTGCCTGGCCTGTAACGCCCGCTGCGGTCTGAGGGTAAGGGTAAAACAGGGAAATCATCTTTCCTTCGAGGGGAACCCCTACCATCCCTATAACCGGGCCGGGGAACCCCTGCCCTACACCACCCCGGTGCGGGAGAGCCTCTCCGTTCCCGCGGCCACCTGCGGCAAACCCCAGTGCGATCCGGATTATCTGCGAAACCCCTATCGTGTCCTGCTCCCGCTTAAACGAAACGGCCCCCGGGGCTCGGGGCGGTTCGTGCCCATCTCCTGGGATCAGCTCATCCGGGAGATCGCCGAGGGCGGAAAACTCTTTGCCCATCTCGGAGACGAGCGCCGCTATCCGGGGCTTAGGGATGTGCTCTCCGACGAGCCCATCGACCCCGGGGCCCCGGAGCTTGGCCCCAGGCGCAACCAGTTGGTGTGGATTACCGGTCGCTCCCAGGCCGGACGCAAGCACTTCATTGACCGGTTCGTGAAACAGGCCGTGGGTTCGGTCAATCGTATCGGGCACACGGATATCTGCGGGCTGGGGTTCCGCATGGGGAACTACATCCTCACCGACGGGGCCGAGGTGGAGATGAAGGCCGATGTCCAGCGGGTGCGCTATCTCCTCCTTTTCGGGGCCAATATCTTTGCCGCCGGGCAGCCCGGGCCCACCACCCTGGGGGCCATCCTGGCCCGGCGGGCAGCCTGGGGCGAAGTCCGGGTGGTGATCGTGGACCCCCGGGGCCACGAGGGGCTCTCCATCGCGCACGAGTGGCTTCCCGTGCGTCCCGGGGAGGACGGGGCGCTCGCCCTGGGAATGCTCCGGGTGATGCTGGAGGAGGATCTCTACGACCGGGCCTTCCTGGAACTACCCTCGGAGGAAGCGGCCCGGGCTGCAGGGCGCAACACCTTCACCAACGCCACCCACCTGGTGGTGGTGGAAAAGGAACATCCTCTTTACGGACGCATCCTCCGGGTGAGGGACCTTTCGGGTCTTTCGGGTCCGGAGGAGGACCCGGTGGTGGTCTCCGGGGGCGCGCTGGCCCCGGCCTCAGGTGCTCGCCGGGCGGAGCTTTTGTGGGAGGGCCGGGTTCGGCTTTCCGAAGGCTCCCGGGTCCGGGTGAAAACCGCCTTTTCCCTCTTCCGGGAGGCGGTCCTCGCACACCCGCTGAAGTATTACGCCGAACGCTCCGGGATCCCCGCCGAGAAGATCCGCCGGATCACCCGGGAGTTTGCCGCCTTTGCTCCGGCCTCCGCGGCGCACGCCTATCACGGCGGGGGAAACTATCCGGGCGGGGCCTACGCCAGCTACGCCATCGCCCTTCTCAACGTGCTGGCGGGAAACGTGAACCGCCGGGGAGGATACCTTCCCCGTGGGGCTGCGGCCGGCGACTGGCGCCGGGGAATCTACGACCTTACCCGCTTCCCCGGAGCCCTTAAACCCCGCGGGGTCAAGATCTCGCGGGAGAAGGCCGCCTACGAGAAAACCTCGGAATTCCGGCGGAAGGGATACCCGGCCCGTCTGCCCTGGTTCCCCTTCACCAAAGGGGGACTTTCGGTCTCCGCCCTGGAGGGGATAGCCGCGGGGTACCCTTATCCGATAAAGATCCTCTTCACCTACTTCTTTAACCCGGTCTATAGCGTCCCGGGCGGGAAACGTTTCGAGGAGGTTCTGGCGGATCCGGAACGGGTGCCGCTTCATGTCTCCATCGATGTCACCGTAAACGAGACCAATGTCTATGCCGACTACATCGTCCCGGATGTGACCTATCTCGAAGGCCACTACGGTTTTCTCACCCCGCACGCCCCGGGGGGACACTTCACCGCGGTGCGCACCCCGGTGGTGGAACCGCTCACCGGCCGCACCCGGGATGGAAGGCCCTTCTCCCTGGAGACCTTTCTCATCGATCTGGCCTGCCACCTGGGGCTTCCGGGCTTCGGGGAATCGGCCATACCGGACCGCCGGGGCCGGCTCCATCCCCTGCGGGAGGCCGAGGATTTCTACCTGCGGGGCATGGCCAACCTTGCGGAAAACGCCGGGCTTCCCGAGGCCCCGGCGGAGGAGGTGGCTTTCGTGGAAAGAAACTATCCCGTGGCCCGAAAGAAGGATCTCCTTCCCGGGCGGGAGTGGCGCCGGGTGGTCACCCTGCTCGCCCGGGGCGGGGTCTTCCGCAGCGAGGAGGAACTCTTCGACTCCCGGGGGAATTTCCGGGGGAAGGTGAAGAAACTCCATCTCTGGAACGAAGGCCTGGCCGCCTCCGGCTCCGGACTCTCGCCGGAAAGGTTCCACGGCACGGTGTGCTACCCGGGAAAACGCCCCTTCTGGGGAGAGGACCCGGAGGATCTTCCCTTCCTCCTGATCACCCACAAGCTCGCCCTCCACACCCAGTCGCGCACCATCTGCTATCGCCGGGCCCTGGCCCTCTGCCCGGAACCCCCGCTTCTCCTCCATCCCGAAGAGGCCCGGAAACTGGGAATTTCCTCCGGGGATCGGGTCCGCATCCGCTCCCGGGCCCTCCCCGAGGGAGCGGTGGCGCGGGTGGAGGTCTCGGAAAGGGTGCGTCCGGGCTGCGTGGTCCTTCCCCATCATTACGGACACTGGCAGCACGGGGCGGGAAGGCTCTTCGTCGCCGGGGCAGAAAGGGTCTTTCTCGGCGGAAAGGAGGTGGCCCGGGGTGAGGAGGTGAGACCCGACCCTTCCCGGGCCCGGGGCCTGGCCCCCAATCTCCTTTTCGGGGTAAGGCTCGACCTGCTCGGCGGCATCCCGGACTTTAGCCTGGAACGGGTAAAACTGGAAAAGGTTTAAGGAGGAAGGGCCTTGCTTAAAAGGATCTCGGTTCTCGTCCTTTTGCTGGTGCTGGTTCTCCCCGGGTTTTCCCGGGCGGAGGATACCGTTTCCGGAAGGCTTATCTGGCGCGTAAGGATTCATCCCCGCGAGAAGGCCTCCAGGGCCCGGCTCTGGCTCCCCTATCCCCCCACCACCCCGGTTCAGCGGGTAACCGATCTTCGTCTGCGGGGAAACTACCGCCGGCACGGGTTTTACACCGATCCCCGCGGAAACCTCATCCTTTACTTTGAATGGGACCTCACCCGCACCCGTCGCCCGGAGCTTGAGGTCTCCTATGGGGTCCTGCGGCGGGAGGTGGTGCGCCGGGATCCTCCGCCGGCCCTTCCCGCTTACGACCCTGCGGTATTCGGCCCCTATCTTTCGGCCAATCGCTACCTTACCCTGAACGAGAGGGTGCGGGCTCTGGCCGAAAGAATTACCGCCGGGAGGAAGACCGTTCCGGAGAAGGCCCGGGCCATCTACGACTGGATCGTGGAAAATATGCGGCGCGATCCCAGAGTAAAAGGCTGCGGCCGGGGCATCGTCTGCGAGGTCCTCAGGCGGAGGTGCGGAAAGTGTGCGGACCTCAACTCGGTCTTCGTGGCGCTCTCCCGGGCGGCGGGGATTCCGGCCCGGGAGGTCTTCGGCCTGAGACTCGGGCGTAAGCCCGGCGAGACCCTCACCGGGGCCCAGCACTGCTGGGCGGAGTTCTTTGTGCCGGGTTACGGCTGGGTGCCGGCGGATCCGGCGGATGTGCTTAAAGCCGCCCTGGTGAAAGGCCTTCCCCCCACCGCACCGGAACTTAAGTCCCTGCGAGAATACTACTTCGGGGCCGTGGATGCCTATCGTCTGGCCTTCACCCACGGAAGGGATCTTATTTTAAACCCCCCACAGGAAGGCCCACCCATCAATTACTTCGTCTATCCCTACCTTGAGATCGACGGACGACCGGTGGATCCCTTCCTGGGGAGGGAGCTGGACTTCAAGATCCGGTGGGAAAAACCCCGAAGCTAGGGCACCACCAGAATCGCCGTCTTCTCGGAATGTCCGATTACCTTGGCCGTGATACTCCCCATAAAGAATCTTTTCAGCCCGGTCTTACCGTAGGCCCCCATGATGATCAGGTCGGCCTTTTCGTCCTGGGCGATGCGCACGATAACCTCTGCCGGATTCCCCACCACCGGAAGGATCTCCAGCTTTACTCGGGAGGGCAATTCCTCTTCTTCCGCCAGGACCTTGAAGGCCTGAAGGATGGTACTGGCCAGAGGTAGCTCCTCCTCCCGGTGAGCCACGCTCACCCCTACCAGTTTCTTGACATAGGTACAGCGCTTGGCCATATTGATGGCTTCCTTTTCGGCCCTTTTGGCATGATAGGAGCCATCGGTAGCCACCAGCAGGGTCTCGCCGCGAACCTCGGCCTCCCGGGGAACCACCATCACCTTACAGGGAGCATAGCCGATAACCTTTTGCGCCACACTTCCCATGAGAAGTTTTTCCAGCCCTCCGTGCCCCCTCTTTCCCAGGATGATCAAATCCGCCTGCCGTTTGCGGGCTTCCTCCACGATGACCTTCCAGGCCTCGGGAAGCTCGTGGATGATAATCTCGGCCTCTCCGCCTTCCTTCTCCACCATGTTTTTGATCTCTTCCAGAAAAGCCCGGTGTTCCTCGGGAATCCCTTTTATGGCCTCTAAGAGCGCCTCGGGAATCTCGGGGTAATATTCCCGTACATAAAGAATGTAAAGCTTGGCCTTACATTCCAGCACAAAGCTCACCGCCTGCTGCACCGCACCCCGACATTCCTCGGAGGCATCCACCGCCAAAAGTACGGTCTTTATGTCACCCATTAAATGCGTTTTGGCCTCTTCCATCCAAAACACCTCCTAAATTTGACGTTCTATTACTTTTTTAACTTATACGCTTGTGGCTAGTCAAGCAAAAAACCAAATATTTTCAGAGACTTTGAAGTCTTTATTCTATAAAAAGAGCGCTTAAAATATCTTTTTGGGAATAATCGGCCTTTTTGTGCGCGGATATCCTTTGGAGTCCCGTTTAAAAGTCTTGTCGAAGGACGTAAGATAGGATTTCCGGATGGATAGGATCCTGTGGATCTTTCTGGGGATAGCCGGGCTGCTCATCCTTTTAAAGCTCGCCTATGCCCTCTCCACGGCCCTGGTGCTTCCCCGCACCCGCGGGGCCATGTTCGTGGCCACTTCCCGAAGGATGATCCAGGCCATCCTGGAGGAGCTTTCGCTTTCACCCTCGTCCCGGGTGGTGGACCTGGGCTGCGGCGACGGGCGATTCCTGCGGGCGGTATGGCAACGCTACCGGGTGCGGGCCGTGGGCTACGAGATCAACCCCTTCGCCTGGGCCCTTTCCCGGATCTTAAACGCCCTTTTTCGCGTGCCGGCGGAGGTGCGCTTCGGTGATTTCATGCAGGCCGATCTTTCCGGCTATGATCTCATCTTCTGCTATCTCTTCCCGGATGTGTTGCCCCGGCTTGAGGAAAAGATCCGGCGCGAGGCCCGCCCCGGAACCCTCATCGTGAGCGCCAATTTTCCTTTTCCGGGTCTTAAGCCGGAAAAGATCCTCCGCCTGGAGGATCCCATCTATTTCTATCGTCTCTAACCCTCAGATCCCGGTGGGGAACTTGGGAAGATGCCTTAAGGCCTCCCGGATCTTTTCCTCGGGATACTCGTAATCTTCGAGTCTTCCTTCGAGATAGGCCTCATAGGCCGCAAGGTCAAAGTGCCCGTGCCCGCTGAAGTTAAAGACGATGACCCTCTCCTCTCCGGTCTCCCGGCAGCGCAGGGCTTCGTCCACTGCCGCGCGGATGGCATGGCTGGTCTCCGGGGCCGGGATGATCCCCTCGGTGCGGGCAAAAAGCACCGCGGCCTCGAAACAGGCGGTCTGGGGATAGGCCCGGGGTTTGACGATTCCGGCCTTTACCAGCTGACAGACCAGCGGGGCGTCGCCGTGATAACGCAGGCCCCCGGCATGGATACCCGGAGGCTCAAAGGTATGCCCCAGGGTGTACATGAGAAGAAGCGGGGTGAGACCGGCAGTGTCCCCGTAATCGTAAGTATAAACACCCTTGGTGAGCGTAGGGCAGCTCGCCGGCTCCACGGCGATGACCTCCGCGGAAAGACGTCCTTCCAGAATCTCCCCGATAAAGGGAAACGTAAATCCTCCGAAGTTGCTCCCCCCGCCCACACAGGCGATAAGAATGTCGGGCTTCTCTTCCAGCAGGGCGAGCTGTTTCTGAGTCTCAAGCCCGATCACCGTCTGGTGCAGCAGGACGTGATTGAGCACGCTCCCCAGGGCGTAATTAGTGTCCTCGTGAGTGGCGGCATCCTCCACAGCCTCGGAGATGGCAATCCCCAGGCTCCCCGGGGTCTCGGGATTTTCGGCCCGGATGCGACGGCCGGCCTCGGTGCGCTCCGTGGGCGAAGGGAAGACCTGCGCTCCCCAGAGGTGCATCAGGGTGCGCCGATAGGGTTTCTGTTCATAGCTCACCCGCACCATATAGACCGTGCATTCCAGGTCAAAAAGCCGGCAGGCCAAGGAAAGGGCGCTTCCCCACTGTCCGGCCCCGGTTTCGGTAGCCAGCCTTCGAATGCCCTCTTTCTTGTTGTAATAGGCCTGGGCCACCGCGGTATTGGGTTTGTGGCTTCCCGGAGGGCTTACGCTTTCGTCCTTGTAATAGATGCGGGCCGGGGTCTTTAAGGCCTCCTCCAGGGCCCGGGCCCTCCTCAAAGGGGTGGGACGCCAGAGACGATAAACCCTCCGCACCTCCTCCGGGATCTCAATCCAGGGCTCCTGGCTCATCTCCTGTTCCATAAGGGCCCGGGGAAAGATCCGCAGAAGATCCTCCGGGTTTACGGGCCTTCCGGTGCGCGGATCAAGCGGCGGGGCCGGAGGCTCCGGAAGCCGGGGAATAATATTGAACCAGGCCTCGGGAAGCTCCTTTTCCGGAAGTAAAACCTTATTTTCCGGGGACATGTGCACCCTCCGGGAAAGATCTCTGGAGGGTTAGCTTAGCAGACCGCCCGGCGAAAAGCAAAAGGGGAAGGGGCGGTCATAAGCCGGGTTCTGTAGCCCCGCGGGGCTTTCGCCCCTGCGGGGTGGCGGCCATTCCTCTGGGCGGCCGGTTGCCCGGCCGCTCAAGCGGCCTACCCGGGGGCATCGGGCGGGCCACCCTCAAACGCCCCCCTATGCGGCCTTTCTCCGGGCGGGGTTTGCCGTGCCTCCCTCCCTTGCGGGAGGGAGCGGTGGGCTCTTACCCCACCGTTTCACCCTTACCCCGGAAGCACCCGGGGCGGTCTGTTTTCTGTGGCACTTTCCAGGGGTTACCCCCTCCGGGTGTTACCCGGCGCCCTGCCCTGCGGAGCCCGGACTTTCCTCCGGAGGCTCCACCTCCTCCGGCGGCCGCCGACCGCCCCTTCCCTTAATCCAAAATTAAGGACTTCCTCCCTCCCTTTCAAGCCGGGCCTGGTGATATTCCCCGAGAAGCTCGTCTATAAGCTCCTGCACCGAAACGATACGATCCACCCGCCAGGCGTTGGCCCCGGCGAAAACGAAACCGGCCTCCAGGTTCCCCCGCTGGGCATTGATCAGGGCGGCGGCGATACAGTAGGGACTCTTCCGGTAATCGCAACTCCGCAGACAGTGATACATGCACCGGTAGGGCCGCTTCTCTCCGGCTTCCACCTTGCGCAGGAAAGACCCCCGCAGGGCCCTTCCGGGAAGACCCACCGGACTCCTGATGATGGTAAGGTCCTCCTTACCGGCCCTGAGAAAGGCCTCCTTGAAGGCCGGAGAGGCATCACACTCATGGGTGGCCACGAAACGGGTACCCATCTGGACCCCGGAGGCCCCGATCTGGTGAAGATAACGGTAAAGGTCGTAGCCGGTGTAGATCCCCCCGGCGGCAATTACAGGTATGGCCTTTCCGGCCCGGTCCTCAAAGGGCTTGAGGGCCTCGATCACCCGGGGAACCAGAACCTCCAGGCGGGACTCCGGGACCTCCAGCTCCTTAACGGAGAAACCCAGGTGTCCTCCGGCCTGCGGGCCTTCCACCACCACGGCGTCCGGCACACAGCCGTATTTTTTCCACCAGCGCTGGGCCACGAGTTTGGCGGCTCGGGGGGAGGACACAATGGGGGCCAGCTTGGTGCGTGAACCCTCGGGCCGAAGTTCGGGAAGATTAAGGGGCAACCCGGCCCCGGAGAAGATGATGTCCGCTCCGGCCTCGCAGGCCGCCTGCACCAGGGGTTCAAAATCCGTGAGGGCCACCATGATGTTTACGCCGATGATCCCCTCCGGGGCCTTCTCCCTGGCAAGCGCAATCTGGCGCTTGAGCCCCCGGATGTTGGCCCGGGTGGGATCCCGGAAAAATTCCGTCTCCCCCTCGTAAAAACCCACCAGGGCCGCGGAGATGACCCCGATGCCTCCGGCCCGGGCCACCGCCGAGGCCAGACCGGCCAGCGAAATCCCTACCCCCATCCCTCCCTGAACGATGGGGACCGGAGCGGTCAAATCACCGATCCGCAAAGGAGGAATTCCGTTCACCGACATAGCCTTTCCCTTCTCCCAAAAGTGACCGTAAATCTAACATGAGCCCTTACCGCTGCAAACTCTCTAAACCTTGGCTATAATTAAAAAGATGGCCCGACTCTGCACACTCAAGGACTGGCTGGAGGCCTTTGAACGAAAACAGCAGGATGATCTGCGCTTCTTCCGGGAGGTTCTCTCCCGAGGGGAGGTGATCTCCGGTCTTTCCCGGGAACTGCGCCGACGCCTGCGGGAGCGCCAGGCCTATTCCTCCTTCTTTAAACGTCTCTCCTGGCACCATCTTTCGGCGGAGGAACTTTCCTGGTGCGAAAAAAAGATGGAAGAGATCCTGCGACGGGAGGACGAACTCCGCCGGCTGCTGGATCGTCTCCTCAGCTGGCTGGAGCAAACCCCCTAGAGCAGGACCTTTCCGGTCATCTCCCCCGGGATCTCCAGCCCCATGAGATAGAGACCGGTGGGGGCTATGTCCGCAAGGATTCCCTCCTTTAAGCGGGACCCCTTGAAACGGTCGTCCACCAGATAAAAGGGCACCGGATTGGAGGTGTGCGCGGTATGGGGGTGTCCGGATTCATCGGCCATGACCTCGCAGTTTCCGTGATCCGCGGTCACGATAACCGGGCCTCCGTGCGTCTCCCGAAAGACCCGGATCACCCGTCCCACGCATTCGTCCACCACCCGCACCGCCTTGATGGCCGCCGAAAGCACCCCGGTGTGTCCCACCATGTCGCCGTTAGCGAAGTTGAGCACCACCAGCCCGTAACGTTTTTCCCTCAGACGGCGTTCCAGTTCGGCGGTAACCTCATAGGCACTCATCTCCGGCTTGAGGTCGTAGGTGGGCACGTCCCGGGGGGAGGGAATCAGTTTTCTTTCCTCACCGGGAAAGGTCTTCTCGTCGCCTCCGTTGAAGAAATAGGTCACGTGGGCGTATTTTTCGGTCTCAGCGATGCGCAACTGGATCAATCCGGCCCGACTGACCTCCTCCCCGAAGATCCGGTGCAATTTTTCCGGAGGAAAGGCCACGGGAAGATGGAAGTGTTCATCATAGAGGGTGAAGCAAACGAAGTACGCCAGCTGAGGCCATTTTTCCCGGGTAAATTCCTTAAAATCCGGCTCGGTAAGGGCTCGGGTGAGCTGACGGGCCCGGTCGGCCCGAAAGTTGAAAAAGACCACCGTATCCCCGTCCTCTACGGTGGCCACCGGATGACCCTCCTCGGTTATCACCGTGGGTTGAATGAACTCATCGGTTTCCCCCCGGGCAAAGGCCTCACGCACCGCGGTGAGAGGATCCGGAGCGGTCAGACCCCGCCCCATCACTATGGCTTCATAGGCCCGACGGGTGCGATCCCAGCGTCGATCCCGATCCATGGCGTAATAACGTCCGGATACCGTAGCCACCCTGCCGCAGGAAAGCTCGTCCATCTTCTGTAAAAGGGCCTGCATAAAACGATCCGCCACATCCGGGGCGGTATCCCTTCCGTCGGTGAAGGCATGTACAAAGACCCGATCGGAAAGCCCCTCCCGGGCGTAAAGTTCCAGCAGGGCAAAGAGATGTTCGATATGGGAATGCACCCCGCCATCGGAAACCAGACCCATAAGGTGGATCCGTCCTCCGGATCGTCTGACCTCCTCGGCCACCCTCAGGAGTTCGGGATTTTTAAAGAAGGTGCCTTCGCGAATGGCCCGATTGATGCGGGTAAGATCCTGATAGACAATGCGCCCGGCCCCGATATTGAGGTGCCCCACCTCGGAGTTTCCCATCTGGCCCTCGGGAAGCCCGACGGCCTCGCCCGAGGCCCGCAGCAGGGTAAAGGGATATTCCGCCTTCAGGGCATCCAGATGAGGGGTGCCGGCCAGCCGAACCGCATTGGCCCGCTCCTCCTCTCGCCAGCCCCATCCATCCATGATAATTAAAAGTAAAGGCTTAATCTCGGACAAGGTTTTCCTCCTTCCGAAGATCCTCCGGCTCTATCCGCGGGGCTTCGACCCAGAGACCCTCCAGATCATAGACCTGACGCACCGGCTCGTAGAAGAGATGCACCACGGCATCGCCGTAATCCATGACCACCCAGTGCCCCTGGGTGAGCCCCTCCACCCCGGAGGGAGGTATTCCCAGCCGCGCGGTCTCGGATTCCAGAAAATCGGCCAGACCCTGAACGTGACGGGCCGAACGTGCACTGGCAATAAGGATAAAATCAGTATAGGAAGATCGACCCCGAACATCCAGTACCACCAGATCCTCACCCTTCTTCTCCCGGATCAGACGGATCAGCAGACGCACCAGCTCCAGAGAATCAAAGGCCATCTACAGACGACCCTCCGTGACCAGACGGGCAAAATGCTCGAAACTGCGGTCGTAGGTGCGTTCGGCCTCCGGAGGAAAACAGCAGCCCGGAAGCTGCCGCATGGAAAGATGATACTTCAGACATTCACAACATATCCCCTTCTTCGGACAGGGTTCGTAGGTGCAGTTGCAACGTTTAAGATTGGATTCCCTCTTGCATTCCATGGTCTCCCTCCTTCCTCAAAAGTTAAGACCTTCCAGGGAGTATTCCAGTATCTTCTCAAGCCGTTCCGGGGGATCCTTACGGTGAAAATGACAGGCATTGCAGGAATTAGGCTGCTTTTCGAAACTTCCGATCTTAAGGGTCCAGGAGGGAAAGACCACCCGGAACTGGTGACTGTGAATATCCCGCACCAGACCCCTGCGGGCCACCAGGGGCATGTGACATCCCACACAGATGTTCACACTGTGGATCCCGTGGACCCCTTTGTTCTTCACCTGATGACATTTACGACACAACAAACTTCCCGGAAGCTTGGTCTGAAACCGGTTGGCCCGGCCTTTACTGTGGACCTCGTGACAGTCCCAGCACATGACCCCGGCTCGCGAGTGATTGCTCTTTAACCAATCGTTATACTGTTCATAATTGGCCTTGGGACTTCCGTCCGGATAGAGGATGGGCTTGAGGATAAAGGTGAATTCGAAGGATTGGCCCGGCAGATAGCCCCGGGGATAACGGTAACGACCATCCGGGGTTTCTCCCCGGCTATGACAGGCTCCGCAGACCATGGCCGCTATTCGGTAGTTGGGGATCCGGGCCGGATTGACAATGGTTTCGAATTTCTTCTCCGCAGGAGCCTCTATGTGTTTCTCTCCGGGACCGTGGCAGGCCTCGCAACCCACACCCAGCTCGCGAAAACGGGTGACCAGGCGCTGACCCCGCCTCTCCAGTCGAAGACCGGTTACATGACAGCCCATACATTTCTCCTGATACAGGGTGGAGGGCCAGTAATCGTTGAGGTCCCACTTTTCCCCCTCCACCACCCAGCTCAGGGGAAGAATGCGCAGTTCTCCGTTCGGAAGCTCGGTAATGAAAAGCTCCTTCCAGGTGCCGCCCAGGATGTACTTGACCCGGTAGGCCTCGGTCTTACCGTTGTGGGTGATTTCCATCCAGAATTCCCGCCCCCGCCGAAAGAGACGGAACTTTCGACGCCCGAAACGCAGGACCACGTTGTTCCAGGGAAGAATAAGGGTTTCATCCGTGGCCTCCTTGAGCATATAGGGATGGAGGGTGGAGCGCCAGCCCCGGTAAATCTGAGGATGACACCTCTTGCAGGCCCTGGACCCCACGTAGGAATTGGCCCCTGCCGGAAGGCTCCATAAACCCAGGATTATCGCGGTGATCAAGAGGCGTTTAAACATCCAGCTCCCGGTACTCCATAGCGTGGGTCTGAATAAACTCCCGACGCGGTTCCACTTTCTCCCCCATCAGGGTGGTGAAGAGTTCATCGGCCTCGGCCGCGTCCTGGACCTCCACCCGAAGGAGGGTACGGCGCTCCGGGTCCATGGTGGTTTCCCAGAGCTGCGAGGGGTTCATCTCTCCCAGCCCCTTGTAGCGCTGGATATGTAACCCCTTTCGACCCAGCTCCCGCACCCGCGAGAGAATGGAGGAAAGCCCGGAAACCAGATCCTCCCAGACCCCGGTATCCTCCCCCACCTCCAGACGGACCTCCTTCCCCAGATAGGGTTTCAGCTTTCCGTAATAACGCAACACCTCCCGAAACTCGCGCCGGGTGGGTAACTCCGGCCCCACGGAAAAGGAAACATACCCGCTTCGGGTGGAGGTGACCTCGAATTCGTAAGCGGATTCACGATGGGCGCTGGGCTTTACCCGTCCCACCGCATAACCCTTTTCCCTGAACACCCGGGTAAGCTCCCTTACCCTTTCCTCGTCATCGAAATGGTCCGCCCGGGTGAACCCCTGCCGCACCAGGATAAGGACCCCTTCCGGAGGAATACCCCGGCGCAGGAGTTCGGAAAGGGCCCTCTCCAGACCGGCCAGGTGTTCCAGAACCGTACGCGTCTCCGCGGAGGAAAGCTCTCTTCCCTCCACCTTGAGCTTAACCTGCTTGAGGGCCCGGGTGAACAGATAAGCATCCAGTTCGGCATCGTCCTTGAGATAGACGTCTTTCTTACCCTCGTTTACCCGGTAAAGAGGGGGTTGAGCGATATAGAGCCAGCCCCGCTCGATGATCTCGGTCATCTGGCGATAAAAAAAGGTAAGGAGCAGGGTACGAATATGGGCCCCATCCACATCCGCATCGGTCATGATGATGATGCGCCGGAAACGACTCCGGTCGGCATCAAAGTCCGGACCGATACCGGCTCCCAGGGAGGCCACCAGCTGCTTGATCTCCTCGGAGGAAAGGACCTTGTCTATGCGGGCCTTTTCCACGTTGAGGATCTTTCCCCGCAGGGGGAGAATGGCCTGGAAACGTCGATCCCGGGCCTGCTTGGCCGAACCACCGGCTGAATCTCCCTCCACCAGAAAGAGTTCCCGTTTTTCCGGATCCTTTTCCTGACACTCGGCCAGTTTCCCGGCGGTAAGCACCTCCAGGGCCTCGCCCTTCTTACGGGCGATCTCCCGGGCCTTGCGGGCTGCCTCCCGGGCCCGGGCCGCCTGTACCACCCGGGTGGCGATCCGGCGGGCCTCCGAGGGGTTCTCCTCCAGGAAACGCATCAACCCCTCAAAGACTATGGACTCCACCAGGGGCTTGATCTCGCTGTTCCCCAGTTTCATCTTGGTCTGACCCTCGAATTGAGGGTCCGGCATCCGGATGGAGATCACCGCGCAGAGCCCCTCCCGCACGTCCTCGCCCTCGAGTTTGACCCGGAGGTTCTTGGGTAGCCCCTCGGCCCCGGAGAGGTAGCGATTCAGGGCCCGGGTAAGCGCGGTCCGGAAACCCACTACATGGGTACCACCCTCCCGGGTGTGAATATTGTTCACATAGGCGTAAAGGGTCTCGGTGTAGCCGTTATGATACTGAAGGGCCACCTCCACCTGCACCAGATCCCTTTCACCGGAGATGTAAACCACCTTCCGGTGTACCGGTTCCCGTTTCCGGTTCAGGTGTTGCACGAATTCGACCAACCCGCCCCGGAAATGGAACTTTTCCTCGGCTCCGCTTCTTTCGTCCTGAAGATAAAAACGCACCTGCGGATTCAGAAAGGCCAGTTCCCGCAGACGATGCCGGACCACCTGGTAGTCGAATTCCTGTTCTCCGAAGATCTCCGGATCGGGTTTGAAGGTGATCCTGGTTCCGGAACGCTGGGTGCGACCGATCTCCTCCACCGGGCCCTCGGGTACCCCCCGGGAATATCTCTGGCGATAGATCCTTCCCTCCCGATGGACCTCCGCCACCAGCCATTCCGAAAGGGCATTGACCACCGAAACTCCCACCCCGTGCAGACCACCGGAAACCTTATAGGCCGTCTTTTCGAACTTTCCCCCGGCATGCAGCCGGGTCATAACCACCTCCAGGGCCGAAACCCCCTCCTGGGGATGGATATCCACCGGAATACCCCGCCCGTTGTCCTCCACCGTGGCCGAACCATCGGCATGGAGGATCACCCGGATCCGATCACAGTAACCGGCCAGGGCCTCATCCACCGCGTTGTCCAGGACCTCCCAGAGGAGATGATGAAACCCCTCCGACCCGGTGGAACCGATGTACATGGCCGGCCTTACCCGCACCCCCTCCAGACCGGAAAGCACCCTTATGGCTTCCGCACCGTAAGCCTGCACCATTTCCGACCCTCTCCTATACCGCCATGGGCATGACCAGGGCCAGAAACCCCGGATCCTCCGGACCGGTTATCCGACAGGGGGTGCGTTCGGAACCGATGTCCAGCTCCACCTCCTCGGACTCCATCACGTTGAAGACATCCAGGAGATAACGGGCGTTAAAGTTGATGGTGAAGGGATCGCCCTCGTAGGAAAGAGGCAGTCTCTCCCGGGCCTCCCCCAGTTCCCCTCCGCTTCCGGTAAGGACCACCTCTCCGGGAGCGAAATCGAAACGCACCACCCGGTATTTGTCCGAGGCCAGAAGACTGACCCGTTTCAGGGCCTCGGTCAGCCGTTCCCGATGCACCAGAACCCTCCGGCCCGGATCCCTGGGGATCACCGCCCGGTAGTCCGGAAACTGCCCCTCGATCAGCCGGGCCAGCAGTACCCCCTCCGAGGAGGAAACCACGAAATGATGATCCTGGATGCCCAGGCGCACCACTACCTCCTCGGAGGCCATGCGTTTTATCTCCTGGGCGGCCTTGCGCGGAACAATAACCCCCTCCTCCAGGGGAAGAACCTCCACCCCGGGCACCTCCCGATCCACCAGGGAGAGCCGGTGCCCGTCCGTGGCCACCAGCCGCAGGTTCTCCCCCTCGCGGGTAACCAGGATCCCGGAAAGGGCGTATCGGGCCTCGTCCGTGGCCGCAGCATAAAGGGTCTTCTCCAGCATATCCTCCAGGGTCTCGCCCGGCACCTCCACCACGGTTTCCCCGGAAATATCGGGCAGGCTGGGGAAATCCTCCGGGGCAAAAACCGAAAGACGATAGGTGATATCCTGATCCAGATCCCTTATCTGTACCCCTCCTTCCAGCTCCCCTTCCAGGATCAGGGTTTCCCGGGGAAAATTCCGGACGATTTCATAAAACTTTCGGGCCGGAAGACAGAAGGCCCCTTCTCCCTCCAGCTCCACCGGGACCTCTCCCCGGTAGCCGATCTCCAGATCCGTGGCCGAAAGGCTCAGGACATTCTCCCGTCCCTCCACCAGGACGGTGGAAAGAATGGCCATGGAGGACTTTCGATCCGCAACGGCCTGAACCCGATTGAGGATCTTCAGGAGTTTATCCCGTTCTATTACCGCTCTCATTTCTTTAAACTCCTTAAAAGAATTCTTTAATAAGGGGCCGGTATTGCACCGGGTAAGCGTAACCCCTGAGGAGGACGCTCTTTATACTCCTTGCCGGAGGTGGAAGATGCGGTGGAAAAAGGGGTGGATAAACCCGGAGCCGGATTTCCACCGGGTTTTCCACCGGGGTTTGAGTTATAAAATCCACCGGGGGTTTCTTCCCCCTTCGGTTATGCGCAAGGAATCGGGTATCCATTTTTCAGGTCGTAATGATCTTAAAAGGGCCTGGTTTAAAAGATCTTTCCCGGGGATTATACTACAGAGCACCTATGAGGGGAAGGCGCATCGAATATCTGAAGGACCTCAATCCGGCCCAGCTGGAGGCGGTACGGACCCTTTTCGGCCCGGTCCTGGTTATTGCCGGGGCCGGCTCCGGCAAGACCCGGACTCTGGTCTATCGGGTGGCCCGACTGGTGGAGGAAGGGGTTCCCCCGGAGCGCATCCTCCTCCTGACCTTCACCCGTAAAGCCGCCCGGGAGATGTTGCGCCGGGCCTCGCTTATCCTGGACGCCTCCTGTGAGCGGGTGGCCGGGGGTACCTTCCATTCCCTTTCCCATCAGATGCTTCGCCGCTACGGTCATCTCCTGGGTTATGGTTCCAATTTTACCGTACTCGACCGCGGAGACGCCGAGGATGCCATAAACCTCCTGCGCGGAGCCCTGGGGCTGGCGGAAAAGGGACGCCGATTTCCCAAAAAAGATACCCTGGCCTCCATCTTCAGTAAGTCGGTAAATCAGGGACGCACCCTGGAGGAAATCCTGGAGAAGGAATATCCCCATCTTCTGGAGCATCTGCCGGACATCCAGAGGCTCTTTTCCGAATACCAGCGCTACAAGAGGGAACATCAGCTCATGGATTACGACGATCTTCTCCTCAACTGGTACCGTGTCCTCCTGGAACATCCCGGGGTGAGAAGGGAGATCTCCCGGGAATTTGAGTTCATCATGGTGGATGAGTACCAGGACACCAATCATCTTCAGGCCGAGATCGTGCGTCTCATGTCCGAGGGCCATGGTAATGTAATGGTGGTGGGGGACGATTCCCAGAGCATATACGCCTTTCGAGGGGCAAACTTTCGAAATATCCTGCAGTTTCCCCGCCTCTTTCCCGGGGCCAAGATCATCAAGCTCGAAGAGAACTATCGCAGCACCCAGCCCATCCTGGATCTGGCCAACGCCGTGATCGCCCGGGCCCGGGAGAAATACACCAAGTGCCTTTTCACCCGTAAATCCGGGGGAAGAAAACCGGTGGTCTATCGGGCCCGGGATGAGGCCGATCAGAGTCGTTTCGTGGCCGAACGTATCCTGGAACTGAGAGAAGAGGGTATCCCCCTTTCGGAGATGGCCGTGCTCTTCCGGGCGGCCTTCCATTCCTTTGATCTGGAGCTCGAACTGGCCAAAAGGGATATCCCCTTTGTGAAGTACGGGGGTCTAAAACTCATCGAAGCGGCTCATATCAAAGACATCGTGGCCCATCTTCGGATCATCCTCAATCCCTACGATCTCCTCTCCTGGCACCGGGTGCTGCTGCTTCTGGAGGGGGTAGGGCCGCGCACCGCCGAAAAGATCATGAACCACCTTCGCCAGAGTACCGATCCGGTGGAAACCCTGGCCCGTTTCCCCTCCCGCCCCTCCTTCCGGGAAGGCCTGGAGGCTCTCTACCGGGTCTTGCGCGATCTAAGGGATATTCCCTCGGTGGAAGAAAAACTGGAACGACTTTACCGCTATTACACCCCGGTGCTGGAACGGGTCTATCACGACGATTATCCCAAACGCGAACGGGACCTGGAGAGCCTGCTCACCCTTTCCCATAAGTACCGGGATCTGTCCGAGTTTCTGGCGGATCTGGCCTTAGAGCCCCCGGAATCCTCGGTGGCGGACCTGGAACCGGAAAACGAGACCGAGGACCATCTGGTGCTCTCCACCATCCATTCCGCCAAAGGGCTGGAATGGCACACCGTGTTCGTGATCGCGCTTTCCGAGGGGAGGTTTCCCTCGGCCTATGCCGTTTCCTCGGAAGAGGAACTGGAGGAGGAAAGAAGACTCTTTTATGTAGCGGTTACCCGGGCCCGGGAAAACCTCTATCTCACCCATCCGGTAACCGGATACGTGCCGGGCGAGGGGCGGGTAATCCTCAAACCCTCCCGTTTTCTGGAGGAACTGCCCTCTCATCTTTACGAGATCTATCGGGAACCCCGGGAAGAAGCCTCCGACGAGGAGGTGCCGGAGGGGGCCTTTCGTCCGGGGGATGTGGTCTGGCATCCGCGTTTCGGAGAGGGAGAGATCCGCGATGTCCTGAGTCAGGACAAGGTTAGAGTCTATTTTCTGGGGCACGGGGAAAAGACCCTGCACCTTAAATTTGCTCGACTGGAAAGGATTTGAGGTTGTCCACGGAAAGGATTCTGCAGGTAAAGGGTCTTCGTTACCGGTATCCGGAGGGACAGGAGGCCCTGAGAGGGGTGGATCTTGAGATCCTGGAAGGGGAAACCCTGGTCATCGTAGGGCCCAACGGGGCCGGGAAATCCACCCTTCTCCTCTGTATGGCCGGGCTCTATCCCGCCGAGGGCACGGTGCTTTACCGGGGAGAACCCCTGAGGGGATTGCGGGATCCCCGGCGCCTGGAAATAGGTTTTCTCTTTCAGAACCCGGACGATCAACTCTTTTCCCTTACCGTCTTTGAGGATGTGGCCTTCGGACCCCGGCAGATGGGTCTTCCCGAGGAGGAGGTGGCCCGTCGGGTCCGGGAGGCCCTGGAACGGGTAGGGCTTTCCGGGTTTGAAGACCGAAGCCCGCATCATCTGAGTTTCGGAGAAAAGCGCCGGGTGGCCCTGGCCACCGTGCTTTCCATGCAACCCCGGGTGCTCCTTCTGGATGAACCCACCAGTAACCTGGACCCGCGTTCCCGCCGACGTTTCGTGGAGCTGATGCGAGACCTCGGTCAGACCAAGATCCTGGCCACACACGATCTGGAGGCTGCCTATGAGGTGGCCGACCGGGTGATCCTCTTTTATCAGGGACGGGTGGTGTATCAGGGTCCGCCCGAAGAGGTCCTCTTTGATCGGGACCTTCTGGAACGCTACGGTCTGGAACTTCCCTTTTTCGTTCAATTCCTTCAGGAGACGGGAAATGCCCGAAAAGATCCTCCTTCCCGCCTATCTCCGTGAGACCCTTTACCGCAAAAACATTCAGGTACGGGGTATCCGGGAGCTACCCCAGGACCTGCGCGACGAGATCTTGAGCGGCAGAAAGACCGTGCTGGTCTTCTCTTCGGGCAAGGTCTTTCCGGCTCAGGTGATCAAGGCCGTGGATAAGGCCGCGCTCATCCGTTTCACCGGACCGGTACCCCCGGTAAAACCTCCCGAGAATATCCTGCTGGTGGTGTCCTCTCCCACCACCCGTTACGTGTTCCAGGCCCTGGTGCGCGCCGTGGAAAAGGGGATCTTTCAGGTCCAGTTCCTGGAGCCCCGGGTGGAGGAACGCCTGGTTCCTCCGGGGGAGAGAGCGGTCTTTTTCACCCCCCTTACCCTTTCCCTTTTCGAGCCCCTCCTTTCCGGAAGATATTTTCTCCTGCGCGATACCAACCTCTCTCCGGAAGGGGTTAGGGACCTGGAGCAGGGCTATGTCTATGACCTCATCATTGACGATACGGACAACGTGGTGGATGAATTCGAGAGACTCATGTCCTCTCCGGGGAAGATCTTTACCCTGAGGGACATTTCGCGGGGCGGGGCCTGTATCTATATGAATCGGGTCTTCTCCCCGGAGAAAGAGGCCTTTCCCCTTTATCTGCGGGGCACCCTGGAGGGCCGGGGCCGGACCTTCAATTTCGGTCTGCTGGGGATTACCCGGAGGGTGCGCATCGAAGGAAACCGCACCTATTTCCATATCATGTGGGTACAGCGGCTGCGCCCTTTCGTTTTCGAATTTATGCTAGGACTCTTTTCCGAAACTCCTCCCAGCCCAGACGCTCGATGATGGCCCCCAGTCTCTCTCCGCGCCGATTCTCTTCCCGATAGATGCGGAGCACCCTCTCCAGGATCCGGAGCACTTCCTCCTCCCGGGCCAGGGGCAATATCTCGGTGGCCAGGCGGGGGCGGCGTCCCAGTTTTCCCCCCACCAGGATGCGATAGCCCCGTTCCCCCTCCCGTAGGGCCCCGGTGGGACAGATCCGGGTACAGGCCCCGCAGGCCACACAGCGCGTCTCTTCCACCACCGGACCGGCCTCGGTCAGACGCAGGGCTTCCTCCTCGCAAACCTCCAGACAGGATTCACAGAAACTGCATAGACCCGGCTCCACCTCCAGCCGTATGCGACCGTGGACCCCGAAATCGGCGATATGGATGCGGGAGCAGGCGTTGGGACATTCGGAAAAGGCCACCCGGAACTGATGATGGTGTTTGAGGGGTCCCCCGACCTTTTCCCTCAGGAAGGAGGTTAGATCGGCCTTCCGCAGGAGATCCTCCACCCGGCGGAGCAGAGGGGCCGAGTCGGTGAGGGCGTTTTTACATCCGGCTCCGCCGAAACAGGTTTCCACCGCGTATCCCTCCCGGGTTTCCGCGGCCTTGTCCCTTAATTCCTCCCGGGCCTTAAGGAAATCGGCCGCGGTGATGAGGGTCTTTCCCTGCGAGGCGGCCCAGTCCTCCACCGCCTGGCGCACCCTTTTCCTTACCCAGAAGGGCACGCGCTTCAACCAGGCCTCGGCCTCCGGCGTCCATTCCATACCGGCCTCTCCTCCCAAGGTTTATAGTTCTTCCTCCCGGATTATCTCCCCCCGGGAACTGATCACCAGGGTGCGGATGGGGAGATCCGTGCCCGCGACCCTGCGGGCCTCGGTCAGGATCCTGGCCATTCCCCGACAGCAGGGAACCTCCATGATGGCCAGGGTTACGCTACGGGGTTGGGCCTGGCGGAGGATCTCGCTCAGGCGGGCCACGTATTCCTCGGCCGGATCAAATTTGGGACACCCGATGAGGATCTTTTTCCCCGGGAGCAGCCGGGTGTGCAGGGCGGGATAGGCCACAGGCACGCAGTCCGCCGCCACCAGGAGATCCGCCCCCCGGAGGAAGGGAGCGGTGGGGGGAATCAGCCGGATCTGAACCGGCCACTGGGTCAGGGCCGAGGGAATATCCCCGGGCACCACCTGGCCGGAAGCGGCGGAAAACTCCTGCACCTGGCTGCCCGGGCATCCGCAGGCGAGACCCATAGGGGGAGACTCCCCCCGGAGGCGTTGCAGATGTTCCTCCACCGCCCGGTGATCAAAGGGTTCGGCCTCCCGTTCCACGATGCGTAGCGCTCCCCGGGGACATTCCCCGATACAGGCCCCCAGTCCATCACACAGCTTTTCCGCCACCAGGCGAGCCTTGCCGTCTATGATCTGGATGGCTCCCTCCTCACAGGCGGTCACACACTGACCGCAACCGTCACAGAGTTCCTCGTCTATTTCGATGATCTTACGCAGGGTTTTGGGCATGGTCTTCCTCCTTTATAAAATCTTCCGGTGCGGGCTCGGGCGGAAGTTCCTGCAGGAATTCCAGGATCTCCCGCCGCAGGGTTTCCGGGACATTGGCCCGGGAAAGGATCTCCTCCCTTTCCTCCTCTTCCAGCGGAAAGAGATAGGCAGCCAGGAGAGAGATCCCCGGGGAGGTTCGGCGTACCCGGAGCAGGGCCTCCACCTGCTGAACCAGATTGAGGATCCTTTCCAGCCGGGCGAAATCCTCGGCCAGGATCTTTTTAAGGGCCAGACCTATCCGCTCCCGCAGGAGTTCCTTTCGCTGCGCCAGGAGTTCCGGGGGCAGGTTGCCCAGACATTGCTCCGCATACTTGCAGTAGGCGGCACAGCTAAAGTCCATACGGGGATTGGGTACCTGACGACCGCAGGAGGGACACCGGCGACTGGTGTCGTCCTTGAAGAATTCCAGCTCCCGCCCGCAGAACGGACACGGAACCTCGAAGATGGCATCTTCCTTCCAGTAACGGGTGTCCTGACCGGGACAGCGCATCCTCTTACCTCCTCGGGCCCGTCCTTCGGACCCCGGTTTTTCCTCTCAACCCTAATCTAAAACCCGCGGGCGCTGCGGTCCTTGATTCAGATCAAGGGTCTTCTCCCCGGATCTTTCCGGGTTAAATTTTAGGACGTGAGGACCAGGAGATTGTTGCTGCATACCTGCTGCGGCCCCTGCACCCTTTATCCCCTGCGGGTCCTCCGGGAGGAGGGCCTGGAGCCGGTGGGGTTCTTTTTCAATCCCAATATCCATCCCTACCGGGAGTTCCGCAAACGCATGGGGGCCCTGAGGGAGGTGGCGGAACGGCGCCATCTGGAGGTCATCTGGCACCGGGACTACGGTTTGAGGAACTTCCTGCGGGAGGTGGTCTTCCGGGAGGAAGACCGCTGCGAGGTCTGTTATTACCTGCGCCTGCGGGAGACCGCCGCCCTGGCCCGAAAGGAGGGATACCCGGTTTTCAGCACCACCCTCCTTTACAGCCCCTTTCAGCAGCACGAACTGATCCGGGACATAGGGGAAACCCTGGCTCGACGTTTCGGCTTGAGCTTTCTCTATCACGATTTTCGGGAGGGCTACGGCGAAGGCCAGAAGGAGGCCCGGGAGATGGGAATCTACCGCCAGCCGTACTGCGGGTGTATCTTCAGCGAGGAGGAACGCTACGACAAAAAACTTCGCCGAAGGAGGAGGGCATGAATCCCCTGGCGGAAATGGGAAAGATGCTCATCCTTTTCGGAATCTTTCTCATCCTGGCCGGAGCCCTGACCCTCTTCCTTCCCAAACTCAGCCAGCTTCCCCGTCTTCCCGGCGACATCCTCATTCGCAAAGGGAACTTTACCTTCTACTTTCCGCTGGTTACCTGTCTGATCCTGAGCCTGCTCCTGACCCTGATCCTGAACATCCTGCGACGTTAGATCGAACCGGGACCCGGCTTATTGACAGGGAACCCTTTCCTGAATTTTAATGGGAGGAGGGGATGATCAGGGCCGGAGGTCTATAAATATGAGAAAAACCCTAGCCCTCGGAGCCTTAGTTTTCTGTTTTTTGGGGCTGATATTCCCTCTTCAGGCCTTAGCCCAAAAACTCATTTTTCCTAAGGATAAATTAATAGATAATTTTGATGAATTCGTGCAGACCTTCAGTTCCCGGCGGTGTCAGGCCTGTCATCCCCGGGTCTATCACCAGTGGGAGCAGTCCTATCATGCCCGTTCCCTGGTGGATTCCATCAAGCGCATGGCCAGTTTTTTCGCGGTGGGGATACCCAAGGAATGGCAGAAGCCCCTGAACAAAAAGGAGATGCTCAAGTGTTTCGATTGTCATCTACCGCAGATCCGCTATGCCACGGATCGTCTGGCCCTGGAGATAGTGGGCATGCTCATAGAGGCGCAGAAGGCCCGGGAATCCGGGGACAAGGTCCGTTTCCAGAAGGCTTACTCCCGGCTCTCCCGTCTCAATATCACCTGTTATGCCTGTCATAACATTGTGGTGTATCGGGCCTCTCCGGGCCTGTTCGGGAAACCCGATCCCCAGACCATTTACACCTCCACTCCGAAGAAGATAAAGGCCCCCCATGCCACGGCCTTTGCCCCCACCCTGAAGACCGCGGCCTTTTGTGCCTGGTGCCATGGGATCTACGTGGCCTCAGACGGCGAAAAGACCATGTGTAATACCCTCTCCCAGAGCTATTATCATGGCTATATCGCTCTCGGAGGGCGGAAGAGCTGTCAGGAATGTCATATGTATCCTCCGGGGCGGGGGCATCGGTTCCCCGGAGCTCACGACCTGGACATGCTGCGGGAGGGGCTGGGTCTGGATGCGGAGATCCGGGGGTTCCGCTACGGGGTGGAGGAATGGGTCCCGGCGGTGGACGTGGAGGTCACCCTGATCAACCGGGCCGGGCACCGGATACCGGATGGGTGATTCTGGTCCGGCAAGGTGGTCCTGGAGGTGACCGCCAAAGATCCGTCCACCGGAAAGGTCTGGTACCGGGCCAAGCGGGAATACTTCGAGGTGGGTCTGGATATCCAGGGGCGGATGCGTTACGGGGCCTGGCAGATCAAGGAGATCCTGGATCTCTCCCTGCCTCCGCGACTCTCCCGTCCGGAACGTTTCCTCTTTACCCTGCCCCCGGACACCCGGGAGGTGGAAGTAGGGGTGACCCTGTACTACTGTCTCAAGGACCATCAGTGTACCCCGGTGCGCCAGACGGTTAGACGCCTTCGTTATCCCCGCCTGTGATGCCCGGCCGGCCCGGGAGGCTTTACGTAGCGGGTTTCGGGGATGAGTTCCGGTTCCCCGCAATGGAATCCCTGCGCGTAGGAGATTCCGTAACGGGTAAGTTCCCGCAGGATGCGTTCCTCCTCCACCTGTTCGGCTACCAGCTTAAAACCCTGTAACAGGGCGCAGTCGGAAAGGAACCCCAGGACCCGGCGATCGAACTCGTTGGTGATCAATCCCCGGATGCACCCACCGTCCACCTTAACCATATCCCAGGGAATGTCCCGTAGAAAGGAAAGATGCACTCCTTCGCTTCCGAATTTGTCCAGGCTCAGGGAGAAGCCTTCGCCCTTTAAGAAATGCAGTTTGGGGAAGAGGCTTAAGGGAGGGACGGTGCTTTGGGGATGGATTTCCAGGATGATATCCTGGGGATAGAGATCCAGCTCGCGAATCCAGGAGAGGAGATCCTGGCCCAGATCTCCCAGGATGTATTGCGGGGAGATATTTACGGCCACCCGACCTATTTCCGGGGTATTTTTGAGGAGGACCAGGGCCTTATAAAGGATCTGCCGGTCCAGGTCTTCGAAGAGTCCCAGGCCCTCCACCGAGGGAAGGAAGGTTCCGGCGGAGACGGTTCCCTCTTCGGAGATGAAACGGGCCAGGACTTCGTGAAAGACTACCTTTCCGGTGCGGATATTTAAGGCCGGCTGAAGGGCCACGGCCAGTTCTCCCCGCACGATGGCCCGAAAGATCTTCTGTTCCAGGCTTTTCTGTTCCGGACTCTCGCTACCCAGGATGACCAGAGGTTCCCGGGCCAGACGGGCCTTGGGCAGGAGCTTGAGGGTCTGGTGCAGGAGTTCCGCGGAGGGGGAGCCGCCGCACAGCACCCGGGTGATCAGGGTGGTGCGCACCGGAAAGGTCAGTTTCCCGTCGTCATAGACCAGATCCTCCACCAGTTCCTGGATGCGCTGGGCGATACGGGCCCCTTCTCCGGTCCGTTTTATGGGGGTGGCGATCCAGAAGATGTTCCGGGAGGTGGTTCCCAGCAGATCATAAACCCGGAGGTGCTTTTTGAGGTGTTCAGCCAGAAAACTCAGGATCTTCTGCACCCCGAAGACCCCGAAGACCCCCTCCACCGCCTCCAGGCCCTGGATCTCCAGGAGGGTCAGGGCCAGAAAATACCCCTCCCGCAGACACCGGGACATCTCCGCGTTCAGGGCCCGCAGGAAGCCCCTTTCGTTGAAAAAACCGGTAATCGGGTCTATAAGAAGGAGTTCCCGGGTGCGGGCGAGTTCCTCCTCGCACTCGGCCAGGCGTTTTTTCAGGAATCCCTGATCTTCGGGCATGATATACCTTTGAGTTTAGCAAAAATCAGGGGGCCGCGCATGCGGATCAAGACCCGCCCCGAGGACTTTGTGGTGTACGAGGTGGCGGACATCCATCCCGAGGGGGAGGGGGAATATGCCCTCTATCGACTCTGGAAGAGGGATCTTACCACCTGGGACGTTCTGGGGGAGATCGCCCGGCGTTTGCGTCTGCGCCAGGATCTTATCGGTTACGGGGGGCTCAAAGACCGCCATGCCGTGGCCTATCAATTCGTGACCATTCCCCGGGGTCCCCGGAGGGATCTTCAGGGTCGGGGCTGGCGGCTGGAATATCTGGGCCAGGTCTCCTCCCCCATGAACAAGGCGCGGTTACGGGGCAATCTCTTCGAGATCATCGTGCGGGAGGTGGATCGGTCCGAGGAGGAACTGGCCCGGGAAGCGGAAGCGGTGACCCGGTACGGTATCCCCAATTATTTCGATGAACAGCGTTTCGGTTCGGTACGCCACGGCCGGGGCTTTGCCGCCCGTGAGGCCGTGTGCGGCAATTACGAAAGGGCCCTCTATCTTCTTCTGGTGGAGGGCTCGCAATACGAATACCAGCGTACCGCATCCTTCCGGGAATGTCTGCGTCGGCACTGGCCCCGGGTGGCTCCCTGCCTGGATCTGGCCCCCAGTCCCTGGGAAAGACGACTTCTGGAGTTTCTCTCCTCCCACCGCCCCAGCAAACGCACCTTCAAAAGGGCCTTCGCCCTGGTGGATAGCGAATATCTTCTCCTGCTGGCCCAGGCCTATCAGGCCTATCTCTGGAACGAGATCCTGAAGCTCTATCTGCTCCGCAGGGGGCTGGTGCACTTTCGGTTACCCTATCTTCTGGGGGAACTCTATTTTTATCGGGAGCTTCCCCCGGAGGAAAGCGAGCTTTTTACCCTCAAACTTCCCCTTCCCAGTCCCCGACTTCGTCTTTCCGAAAGGTGGCGGGATCTCTATCAGGAGGTGCTGCGCCGGGAGGGGATCGAGGACCTTTCCCGTCTGAGGACCCTGGTGCGGGGGCTGGTCTTTAAGACCTATCCGCGCGAGGCGGTGGTCTTTCCCCGGGAGATGAGCTTCCGTTTCGAGGATCCTCGCACCGTGCGTTTGCGGTTTTTCCTCCCCCGGGGTTCTTACGCCACCCTGGTGCTCAAACGCCTTTTTCGAGCCGGGACCTAGGACTTCTTTTCCAGAGGAGCCCCGCACTGCATACAGAAACGCGCGGTGATGGGGTTTTCGACCCCGCAGTCCGGACAGGTCTGTTTTCGGCGGGGTTTTTGCGGGCCCTTTTCCCGACTTTGACCGGAGATGCGGGCCTCGTAATCCAGGATGGCTTCCTTTAAGGCCTTGGCTCCCAGCACCGAGCAATGCCATTTCTGTTTGGGGAGTCCGCCCAGTTCCCGGGCGATGTCTTCGTTGCGGAGGGCCTTGGCCTCCTCCAGGGTTCGGCCCTTGGCCATTTCGCTGACCACACTGGCCACGGCAATGGCCGCCACGCACCCGAAGGTCTTGTACTTCACATCCACGATGCGTCCATCCCGTACCTTGATGTAAAAGGTCATCATATCTCCGCAGGCGGGATTACCCACCTCGCCCACTCCATCGGCATCCTCCAGAGTTCCGATATTGCGGGGATGGGTGAAGTGTTCCAGGACTTTTTCCGTATATTTTTCCGTAAACATAGACTTCCTCCTTGAGTCATTATTCTTTCCAGATCGGGCTCATGGCCCGCAAGCGGGCCACGGCCTGAGGCAGGACCTCGAGGACCCGTTCGATCTCCTCCTCGGTGTTCCATTCCTCCAGGGTAAGGACCAGGGATCCCTGGGCCACCACCTCGGGAAGACCGATGGCCCGGAGCACGGGCGAGGTCTTCAGGGCCTTGGAGGCGCAGGCGGAGCCGGTATTTCCGTAGATTCCGTATGCAGCCAGGGTAAAGACCAGGGCCTCGCCCTCGATGCCCTCGAAACAGAAGCTGGCGTGTCCCGGGAGTCTTCTCTCCGGATCGCCGGTATAGTGGGTTCGGGGGACCCGGGAGAGGATCCCTTCCACCAGACGATCGCGCAACCTCCGGAGGTAGGGTCCCTTGCGGGGGAGGCGTTCCTTCAGGATCCGGGCCGCCACCCCCAGCCCGATGATTCCGGGTACGTTTTCTGTTCCGGCCCGCCAGCCTCTTTCCTGGATTCCCCCGTGAATAAGGGGCATGATCCGGAGCCCTTTGCGAAGATAGAGGGCTCCCACCCCCTTGGGTGCTCCCAGACTGATCCCGGAAAGGGAGAGCAGATCCACGCCCAGTTCCTTTACCTGGACCGGGATCTGGCCCACCGAGGCCACGGCGTCGGTATGGAAGAAGGAACCGTTGGCGTGGGCGATCTCGGCCAGGGTGCGGATGTCCTGGATGGTGCCGATTTCGTTGCTGGCGTGCGCTACCGAGACCAGGATCGTGTCCGGGGTGAGCATCTTTTGCAGGGTTTCGGGGTTTACGCGCCCCTTCGAATCCACCGGGATAAGGGCCATTTCGAAGCCCAGTCTTTCCAGGAAGCGGGCGCTATTGAGAACGGAGTGATGTTCGATGGCCGAGACCAGGATACGCCGGCCTTTTTTGCTGTGGGCCAGGGCCAGCCCCTTGATGGCCAGGTTATTGGCCTCGGCCCCGCAGGAGGTGAAGATGATCTCTCCGGCTTCGGCTCCGATGAGATCCGCCACCCGGGCCCGGGCCTCCTCGATCCTTTCCCGGATCTCGCCCCCCAGGTCGTAAACCGCGGAGGGATTCCAGAACCATTCCCGGAAATAGGGCTGGATGGCCTCCCATACCTCCGGGAGAACCGGGGTGGCTGCGGCATGGTCCAGATAAATGATTTTTTCCTTCATCGTTTTAACTCCGGATGTTTTTCGGTGTCCCGAACCTTTTTGATATAAAAACGGAAGAACCCCTCATCCTCCTTGAGCCCCAGGAATTCCTGACCTTTCTTGGCGCACCAGGCCGGGATATCCTCCAGGGCCCCGTCGTAATCGGTAAGGATCTCCAGGATCTGGCCCACCTCCAGTTCCTTCAAGAACTCCTCGGGCTCCAGCAGATGCATGGGACACATGCGATAAACCAGGTCCACCGTGACATCGGCCTGCATCTTCTCTACGAACTTCATGGCCCTCACCTTACTCTAGTATTCTAGTAGGGAAAATAACCCCCTTAATTCCTATTGTCAAGATAGGAAATAGAGAAAAGGAATTTTTCCGCAGGCCGGGGCATGGTAAGCTAGGGACCGTGCTGGTGGTAAGGCTTCCCAACTGGTTGGGGGATGCGGTGATGGCCACGCCGGTCCTCTCGGCTCTGGCCCGGAGGGAGGAATTTTTCCTGCTGGGGCGGGGGTTTCTGGAGCCGCTTCTGGCCTCCTTCCCCGGGGTGAGGGGTTTCATTCCGCTGGAAAACGGAAGATGGGGGGTCCTTCGAACCGCGCGGAAACTTCGGGCTTACGGGTTCCGGAGGGGGCTCCTCCTGCCCAATTCCTTCTCCTCGGCCCTGATCTTTTTCCTGGCCGGGATACCGGAACGGGTGGGCTATGCCACCGACGGGAGATCCCTGCTGTTGACCCGGCGGATCCCCCGTCCCGATGTATCCCTGCATCAGAGGGATTACTATCTGGAGCTTCTGTCTCGCTGGGGGGAGGAGGTAGAGGAGCGGGACCTGAAGCTGGTGCTTTCCCGGAGGTCCCGGGATCGGGCCGCCCGCTTCCTGCGGGGGTTAACTTTTCCCCTGGCGGTGCTGGCCCCGGGGGCCGCCTACGGTCCGGCCAAACGCTGGCCCCCGGAGCGTTTTCGGGCCCTGGCCGCCGAACTTTGCCGGCGCGGGTTCTCCGTGGTCCTGCTCGGAGGGGCCCAGGAGGCCCCCGCCGGGGAAGAACTGGCCCGGGATCTCCCCCGGGTCCTTAACCTCTGCGGGAAGACCGACCTGGCCGAAGCCGCCGCGGTGATCGAACGGGCCGCGGTCTTCGTGTCCAACGATTCCGGGCTCATGCACGTGGCGGCGGCCCTGCGCAGACCCCAGGTGGCCCTCTTCGGCTCCACCGATCTCCGGACCACCGCACCCCTTAATCCCCGCGCGGTGGTGATCCGCAAAGACCTCCCCTGTAGTCCCTGTCTTAAAAGGACCTGCCCCCAAGGGCACTATCTCTGCCTCCGGGGGATCTCCGTGGAGGAGGTCCTCCTGGCCGCACTGGAGGTGGCGGAATGCTGAAACGACCGGTGGTCTTCCTGGACCGGGACGGGACCATAAACGAAGAGGTGGGCTATCTCAATCATATCTCCCGCTTGCGGCTTATCCCCGGGGCGGCCGAAGGCATAAGACGTCTTCGG
>WGAR01000006.1 GCA_015494725.1 Thermodesulfobacteriaceae bacterium
CTCGCCTCCTCCCTCTGTTTTTCTACTTCCTCTAGAATCTCATAAAGGATGCCCCGTAGCGAAGGATCCAGATTTTCCATCTTCTTCACTAACTCTATAATCCCCGCCATTATTCCTCCTTATACCTCTATCCCTTTTCCGTCCGTAAAATACCGTATAACCTTTTCACAACTCCTCCGTACTTTAAGGTTTATAGAAGCAAAATAAACCCCTTCTCGGAAAGCATACGGAGAACTTTCTGAACGCAGGTTTCAAGGTCGTCCTCCTCGGTATCCAGAATCAGGTCGGGGTTCTCCGGTTCCTCGTAGGGGGCGTTCACACCCGTGAAGCCCTGGATCTTGCCTTCCCGGGCCTTGCGGTAGAGGCCCTTCGGGTCGCGCTTCTCGCAGGTCTCGGGGCTACATTTTACATAGACCTCAAAAAAGGCCCCGTCTCCAACTTTTTCACGTACATAGCGTCGATCCTCGCGATAGGGAGAAACAAAAGCCGCCAGCACCAGAAGTCCGGCATCCACCATGAGGCGACAGACCTCGGCAATGCGCCGCAGGTTCTCCCGCCGATCCTCCCGGGAAAAGCCCAGATCCCCGCAGAGGCCGTGCCGGATATTGTCTCCGTCCAGCACATAAGCCCGAATGCCCCGGTCGAAAAGTTCCTTCTCCAGAAAATGGGCAATGGTGGATTTGCCGGAGGCCGGAAGACCGGTAAACCAGATCACCCCGCTGCGATGTTTGTTCAACCGTTCCCGGTCGCCTCGATTCACCAGCCGGGGATGCCAGATCACATTCGGACTCTTCATGGAACAGCTCCTTTCTTCAGCATCTTTTTAAGTTTAACCCAAAAATTTGCGCAGATGAGCGGCTTCGATGATCATGTCCGTAAGATCTGGATGAGGCTCACGTTTGAGCTTGCGAATAATGCGGGAGGTGGATTCCTGATGCGCCGAATCGGGATAGCAATCCAGAGAGAGATAATTCACCAGATCCAGGGATCGATGGACCGCCTTTCTTACCTCGGCCGGAAGGATTTCCAGCACCCGGGGGTTGAAATACCGAAGGGCCAGAGAAAGATCCTTCTCCAGATTCCGATAGATCTCCTTTAAACGATCCAGTTCCTCGGGCTCAAGGGCACTCAAACCCAGAATCTCCGGAGGAAGCCCCAGAGAATAACAGGCCCCGCAAAAACCGATGGCCCGGGGAAGGGTTACCTTGCCCAGGGAACGGGAATATCCGAAAAGACCTACATGCAGTTTACGCATCCGACGGCGAGGGATGTCGCGCGCCACCCTGTTCACCAGGGGGGCCAAAAGCTCCACTATTCTCTGATATTCGCGGGAGGTCTTTTCGATGAGCTCCAGAGCCAGGGCTTCGTCGAATTCCTCCAGAGGATAACGGATAAAATTCTTGAGCTTTTTGATGGCCTCGATCACCTCTTCGATGGGATGATCGTATTTGAAAGCCGATTGTACGGTAAAAGTCTCCACGCAGGGATATTCCTGGAGCACCAGCTCCACGGTGTGGGGAGAAAGGTTGCCCCGGAAAGGAGGGGAACCAACTCCCAGGATGGGATAGATATCCAGCTCCAGTCGGGAGGCCAGACGCTCCAGCCTCTTTAGCGCAAGCTTGTTTCCCAAAACCGCAGCCACGGAACCATAGTTGAGCGCCGGATCGGAACGGGCCAGGAAGACCCTCAGCCGGGTCAGATCCTTTCCGTGTAAAAATTCCTCCAGGATTTGATCCGCCTTGAGCATGGAGGGAATGTCCTCGAAAAGAGGGATAACCTGAATGCTTTCCGGAAGGAAATCCCCCACCCACTCCGCCAGGGTAATGTCTCCCTCGTAAATGGGCTGATACTGTTTGCCGGAGATAAAGTGACGATAGAAGAAATATACCCGGTTGAGGTCCCGGGCCGAGGTGGTCATGGGAAGGATGACCTCAAAGATGGGGGCCGGTGCTGTATCGCCATAAAAGAGCCGGGCCGCATCCATGGAACGGGGAATGCTCTCCAGGGCCTCCACCAGGACCTTGGCCTCCTCCTTTTCTACCGAAGGATTGGGGACACGCAGGGTAAGGAAGCAGGTCTCCCCCAGGCGGTTCTTACGAAAGAAATGGGGATAGCGGGTGAGAAGTTTCTTGACCACAAAGTCGTCCACCTCTTTGCCTTCGCTGTCCCACATTTGTTCCTCGCACCCCAGGTGGGAGAAGGCGTAATAGGCCTCCTGGATCTCGTCCTCCCCGGACATGTCCGAGGTTTCGGCAAAAAAGGGCAGCGAAACGTTATCGGGATGCTGGGTGGACATCACCCGGGGGACTTTCACTTCCGGGGCCTCCGTCGGCGCAGACTCTCCAGATAGTTGTAAAAGGTTTCGCGGGTGCTCTTCAACACGCCGTTCATCTCGTTCACCGAAAAGCCCAGATAGGTGGCCCCACGGGAGATCTGATCCTCCTCGAGTTCGCGTTGATTCACGATCTCATTGGCGAAATAAAGAATATACACCATAGCCGCCTCGGCTCCAGCCTCGTGAGGGCGATGATGGTAGGCAATGGCTGAGACCAGTTCCTCGGGAAAATCAAAGCACCGGGCAATAATCTCCCCCACCTCGGCATGATCCTCGGGAAGAGGGGTCTCGGGACAGAGATAAGCCGGGATCTTCCCTACATCGTGGAGGACTCCGGCGGTGGCCAGGGTGGTGGGATCGATGGCCAGAAGCATGGGACTCTTTTGGGTCGCGCTCTTAAGGAGCTTCTTCAGCAACTCCTTGGCTATATAGGAAACCCACTGGGAATGGGCCCAGATGGGGCTTAACCGCGGATGGCTCTTAAAGAAGGATACGGTGAGCACGATTATCCGGATATTAACCACCCCCAGAAGGACCACGGCATGAGCCACGGAGGAAATCTTGCGGGGAAAACCGTAGTAGGGAGAATTGACCACTTTGAGGATCTCGGCGGTGAGGGCCGGATCCTGCTCTATGAGACGGGCTATCTGATCCATACTGGAGGATTCGGAGCGAAAGACCCTCTCCAGTTCCGCAATCACCTCGTAGCTGGCCTGCAGGCGCCGGAAACATTCTTCATATTGATGACAATCGAGATTCTTCATGTTTTAAGGATAGCATAATTAAATTTCAGAGGGAAATTCTTTTCAAACGCAGGGCATTGGTAACCACGGAAACCGAGGAAAAGGCCATGGCCGCAGCCGCCACCGCCGGGGACAGACGCCAGCCGAAAAAGGGATAGAAGACCCCTGCGGCCAGAGGTATGGCCAGGACATTGTAAGCAAAGGCCCAGAAGAGATTCTGTTTTATGATCCTCAGGGTGGCCCGACAGAGTCTTATCGTTCGGGGAAGGAGCCGGAGATCCGGACGCATGAGGGCCGCATCCGCGGATTCGATAGCGATATCCGTGCCCGAAGAAAGGGCCACGCCGAGATCGGCCTCCGCCAGAGCCGGGGCATCGTTAATCCCGTCGCCCACCATCATTACCCTGTAGCCCCTCTCCCTCAACTCTCGAACTTTGTGGGCCTTTTCCGCAGGCAGGACCTCGGCCAGAAACCCGTCCAGGCCCAGTTCCCGGGCCATGGAAGCCGCCGTGGCCCTGTTGTCGCCGGTGAGCATGAACACCCTGAGCCCCAGAGACTTGAGTTCCTCGACGGCCTCCCGGGCCTCGGGGCGGAGGGTATCGGCCAGAGTAATAAAACCCAGGACCTCTCCTCCCCGGGTTACCAGGACCACCGTATTGCCGGAAGAAGCCTCCTTAAGCACCCGAGTCTTCAGATCCAGAGGGACTTCGAGCTGAGTCTGTATCCACTCGAGTTTACCCACCAGGACCCTTTCCTCTCCCAGTCTTCCCTGAAGGCCCCGGCCGGGCACGGCCTGAATATCTTCCACCCGGGGGCTTTCCAGGCCCTCCGCCGCCCTCACTATGGCCCGGGAGAGGGGATGTTCGGAGTGACGTTCCAGAGCCGCGGCCAGACCGAGGACCTCCTCCGGGGAATAGCCCGGAGCGGGAAATACTCCTTTCACCTCCGGAACACCCCGGGTGAGGGTCCCGGTCTTATCCAGGACACAGACCCTGACCCTGGCTCCCTCCTCGAGAGCCGGGGCATTCTTGATGAGGATACCCATCTCCGCGGCTCGTCCGGTGCTCACCATCACCGCCGCCGGGGTGGCCAGCCCCATGGCGCAGGGACAGGCTATTACCAGAACCGAAACAAAGGAAAGGAGGGCGTTGGTGATCCTGGGCTGCGGACCCCAAAGATACCAGACCAGCAGGGTTACCAGGGCCAGAAACAGGACCACGGGCACAAAGACGCCGGCCACCCGGTCGGCCAGGCGCTGGATACGGGCCCGAGACCCCTGAGCCTCCTCCACCAGCCGGGCAATGGTGGCCAGCACCGTATCCTGCCCCACCTTCTCCACCCGAAACCGAAACACCCCGTGAAGGTTCAGGGTGCCTCCGATAACCTCGGACCCCGGGGATTTTTCTACCGGGAGGCTCTCTCCGGTAAGCATGGATTCATCGACAGAGGTACGCCCCTCCACCATCACTCCATCGGCCGGGATACGTTCCCCCGGACGAACCACCACTATATCGCCCGGCATGAGGGCCTCGGCCGGAAGCTCCACCTCCTGATCCTCCCTAACCACCCGGGCCACCGGGGGAGTGAGATGCATGAGTCTGCGCACCGCCTCGGTGGCCTTTCCCCGGGCCCTGGTCTCCAGATAGCGCCCCAGGAGGACAAAGGCGATGATCATGGTGGCGGAGTCATAATAAACATGGAGCGGAAGCCCGGCGGCGGTAAAGACCCGGGGAAAGAAGGTCACCACCGTCGAATAGAGATAGGCCGAAAGGGTTCCCAGGGAAACCAGGGTATTCATATCCGCGCGCCCGTGCCTGAGCCCCTGCAGGGCCCCGCGCAGGAATTCCCAACCGGAG
This sequence comes from Thermodesulfobacteriaceae bacterium, assembly GCA_015494725.1. Taxonomy (GTDB): domain Bacteria; phylum Desulfobacterota; class Thermodesulfobacteria; order Thermodesulfobacteriales; family Thermodesulfobacteriaceae; genus Thermosulfurimonas_A. The sequence goes on from WGAR01000006.1 coordinate 4,935, forward strand.
TAAAATTCCACCGGGGTGGAGAGGGCCAAAAGCAGATAGAACCGGGTGCTCAGAGGAAGCCCGGAGAGAACCGGGAAGAGACCCGGCATGGAGAATGCGAAGATCAGCGGAGCCAGAACCCAGGCCAGAAGGAGCCTTCTTTTAAGCTCGACCAGCCTCCTTTCCTCTTCCGGAAATTTCTTCGCCTCCTCTGCCAGCCCCACAAATTGATAACCCTCCTCCTCGATGACCCGACGAAACTCGGGAATTCCGGTGGTACGGGGATCGTAAAGGATGCGGGCCCTCCCGGAGGCCAGGTTGACCACCACCTCCTCCACGCCGGGAAGTCTTCCCAGGGCCTTTTCCAGACGGGCCACACAGGCCGCACAACTTATACCCCCGATGACCAGAATGGCGGTGCGCCTCCGGGAATCCGCCTGGCCCCTTCCCGGAGTCTGGACCAGGATCTCTTTATTTCCGGGCCCTCCCCGGGAAGGAGGGCTCCCCCGGAGGTCTTTCCCGGCCATGGGCCTATTCCTCCACCCGGTAGCCCGCCTCTTCTACCGCCCGGACAATTTCCTCACGGGGAAGTTCCTCGGGTTTTTCCAGAGTGGCGGTACCGGTAGTCAGATCCACCTTTACTTCTTTTACCCCGGGAAGCGCACTCAGGGCTCGGGTTACCCTCTGCACACAATGTTCACAGCTCATCCCCGCAATCTTAAGCGTGATCCTGCTCATGCGTACCTCCCGTTTTTCTAAAATTTTAAACCTTTTCCGACTCCAAGAGTAGAAAGAAACCCGAAGAAACCGGATCCTCCAATAATACTATGTTTTCTAAAGGTAGCACCAACTCCTGAAAGAGGGTAAAATGTTCTTTCCCACAAGAAAGGAGGGAGTTCGGCCATGATCAAAAGACCGATTTTTCCTTTCACCGCTCTGGTAGGCCAGGAGGAAATGAAGCTGGCCCTGATATTAAACGTGATCGATCCCGGGATCGGAGGGGTCCTTATCCGGGGCGAGAAGGGGACCGGGAAATCCACCGTGGTTCGGTCCCTGGCGGATATTCTGCCGGAAATCGAGGTGGTGGAGGGATGTCCCTTTTCCTGCGATCCCGAGGATCTTCAGGGGCTCTGTCCGCATTGCCGGGAACGACTGGAACAGGAGGGGCAACTGCCGCGGACCAGGCGCAAGGTGCGGGTGGTGGAGCTTCCTCTTTCGGCCACCGAAGATCGATTGGTGGGTAGTCTGGACCTGGAAGCCGCCCTGACCCGGGGAGAACGGAAATTCGAGCCCGGACTACTGGCCGCGGCCCATCGAGGATTCCTTTATGTGGACGAGGTGAACCTCCTTCCGGATCATCTGGTGGATACCCTGCTGGATGTAGCCGCCATGGGAGTGAACTTCGTGGAACGGGAAGGGGTGAGTTTTGCCCATGCCGCCCGGTTTGTCCTGGTGGGGACCATGAATCCCGAAGAGGGAGATCTCCGCCCCCAGCTTCTGGATCGTTTCGGTCTGTGTGTAACCGTGGAGGGGTTGAAAGACCCCCGGGCCCGGGTACTCATCATGGAACGCTGGGAGGAATTCACCCGCGATCCGGAAAGGTTTACGGAAAGGTTTCGTCCGGAAACCGAGGCCCTGGTCTCCCGGATCGTAGCTGCCAGAGAAAGGATCCCGGAAGTGGAAATCCCCGAGGAGATGCTCTACGCCATCGCCAAGAAGGCCATCACCCTGGGAGTGGATGGACATCGGGCCGATCTCACCATGGCCCGCACCGCCCGGGCACATGCCGCCTTTCAGGGAAGGACCCGGGTTACCGAGGAGGACCTTCGGGTGGCCGAGCGTCTGGCCCTGCCCCACCGTCTTCGCCGCCAGCCCTTCGACGAACTTGCTTAAATCCCCTTACCCAGCCAAAGACCCCCATAATTAGCACCACCCCTACCACCGCAGCCAGAGGACGGGGCAGGGGCGGCCCTCCCCCGTGGATCTCCCCTATCGGCTTACCCGGAGCGGTGACCTTCACCCGGAGCTCCAGCCGGTGCCCTAATCTATCCGAGATAATTACCCTCCACGTCCCGGGGACATCGGGGACAAAAGCCACCCGACCGTTTCGATCCGTTCTCCCGGACTGGAATCTGAATCGAGAATTCGGGGCATAGATCTCCACCCGGGCATAACTCATGGGCTCTCCGGTATCGTACCACGCGGTAACCACCACCGCCCCGGAGAAAGTCCGCGCCTCCCCCTCCACCCCGTGGGCCCAAACCCTTCCGACCAACAAAACAAAAATTAAGCCTAAAATCCAAAGGTTACGGTACATTTATAACTCGCCATCTCGGCTTTACGGGGATCCGGATAGGGTTCGGTGAATTCACTCCTCAGCAACCAGCTGGGCCCTTTTTTGAGTAGCTTAATCGGAGCCAGGCCCTGATGATCCGTTCGGATAGTCCAAGCGTAGGTATCCTTAAAAGGGCTAAACCCGGCATAGGTAGCATAGACCCAGGTGCGACAGGGCTTTCCCTTAAAGACCACCCGGACCCGGAAGACCTCCCCCTCCTGCACCAAGGAAGGATTCTCAAGGGGAAGAAGATAGAAGTTCGAGTTAAGCCTGGATACCGGAATCTTCCGGGATTGGCCCACACTTATAATAGCTATCGCGGTGGTCTCGGACCATTTGGAATACAGGACCTCCTTGTCTTTCAGTTCCAGGCGGGATCGATAGAAGTATCCCTCCGTGGTCTTGGAAACAAAGTGTCGGGCCAGAGCTACCGCTAGATACACTCCCTTTTGGTGCAGACGAACCCTTACCGGCTGAGGTTTTCCCTCTTTTAAAGGTATGCTCAGGGGGATCTTCCGACCCTGGGGATCGATCAGAAAAAGGGAGATCCTTCGGACCATTTCAGCCCGGGGAGGAACCGGAGTTTGAGGAAACTGGTGCCCCCATCCCAGGGTGATGCGGATCTCCTGCCCGGGAGCGGGGGTATAATCGTCCACGTTCAGCCACAAAAAATGGGCGTAGGCCGGGGACAAGAAAACCAGAAGAAAGAGCAGGGACAAACCCTTTTTCATGTCTTTTCCCTCCTTGAGAATTTTTTAAAAATCCATCTTGAAACGCGCCAGCCAGGTGGCTCCCCACCACTGGCGATCCGGCTCTCCGTAGTCCGAATCGAAGATGTTGTTGCCCTCCAGAGAAAAGGAGGCATGTTCCCCGAGGGACTTGATGAGCTTTACATCCACCACTGAATAACTGCTGCTCTCTTCGGTGTTAGAGGTGTTGAGATACATCTTTCCTACGTACTGGAGGCCCAGATCCAGAGAAAGCCCCAGGGGACGATAGCGGAAAAAGATATGGCCGGCCAGATTATGCCGGGGGACAAAGGGAAGATCTTTATCCGTATCTCGATCCTTGGTATCGGTATAGGTGTAGCCGGCCTTGAGGGTTAAGAGATCCGGAATCAGGGTCCACCGCAGGGCCACCTCTATACCCTGAGTGTAAGCCTTGCGAGCGTTCTTGAAGGTCCTGATCTTTTCCGCAACTCCATCGTTATTGATGTCCCGGTAGGTGTAATACTTAACGATCATGTCCCGGACATCATTTCGGAAAAAGGTAATATTGCTCCAGAGAGGCCCCAGGGTACGTTCTATTCCCAGGGAATATCCCCAGGAGGTCTCGGCATCCAGATCCGGATTGGACACATAGAAATATCCTCCATGTGGATAGGGCTCGGTATAGAAGGCCTGCCGGATGGTGGGAGACTTAAAGGCCCTGCCTACCGAAGCCCTTACCCGGGTAGAAGGGTCGATCTTCAGCAGCATACTTATCCGAGGGCAAAGTTCTGTGCCGTACCTGGAATGATGGTCCAGCCGGGCTCCGGCCACCAATTCCAGGGGGAGCCCCGGATGTAACTCTATTTCGTCCTGAAGATAGAGGGCGGTAATATCCAGCTTTCGATGCGAGAAGGTATAATCCAGCTCCTCCTGACGATACTCGCCCCCCAGGGTAAAGAGATGGCTCATTCCCCAGGGCTTATGATAGCGAACTTCGACATCCCGATAGTACATATCTCCGTGATAGAGGGCATAAGGATAGGGATCGGTGCCATAGGAATGGGCGTCGAACTTCCAGTCATAATAATAGGCCCGTAAGATGAGCTCCGAATCGTCCTCAAAGACCCATCGCAGGTGAGGAGACAGACGATACTTATAACCCTTTCTCTTTACCTTGGTATCCTGGGTTTTATAATCGATCCAGCGTTCCTCTTCCTGGGCCGTGAATTTAAGCCCCAGGCTCAGACGTGAATTTAACTGATAGGAAAGTTTGGAGAGCAGGGTTTCCCTTTTGAAACTTTCATCCCGCGATCGTTTTACTCCGTATTGTCCCATCTGGGATTCCTCGCGAGCGGCCTGGAAAATAGCGCCCCAGGGGCCGTTCCTAGTGCCCCAGTAGGAGTATTCCATGTTGGTCCAATAGGTTCCGTAGGCTCCCTCCAGACCGTAGATGGTTCTCTCGGGGGCGGGCTTGGTGATGATGTTCACCACTCCCGCCAGGGCATCGCTACCGTAAAGGACCGAGCCGGGCCCCTTAACTATCTCTATTCTCTGGATCATCTGGGGCGGAATCTGATTAAGCCCTATGCCGGAGTCTCCCATTCCCTCTCCTCTTACCCGCTCTCCATCGATCAGAATCAGTCCGTAACCGTCGTTAAAGCTCAATCCCCTTATCCTGGCCCGCCAGCTGGAAATGCCCGGTGCATCCTCGCCCCGCACAAAGATCCCGGGAACATAGCGCAGGAGGTCGCTTACCGTCTGAGCGCTGGAACGTTCGATTTCCTCCCGGGTTATAACCACCGTTTCCACCGGAACATCCTTCAGGGGATGAGGAGTTTTGGTGGCGGTTATCACTATCTCACCCACTTGAGAGGAGCTTTTCTCGGGAGAATCATCGGCTGCCAGGACCGTAAAGGACCATCCGGGCCAGATAGCCAACAGGAGCAAAAACCACCCTAACCCCTTCCGCATGTTCACCTCCTTAAGTATTACTAGTTTAAATTTCGTGGCACGAATTATTACCATTTTGATTTTTAGATGTCAAGGAAAGAACAGGGCTCGTCGGATGAGGGGTTTTCAGCTATATTGAAGGGCCGGTGAACGGATGAAAAATTCCTTCTATTTCCCCGAAGAATTTCGTCTTTATGCCCCCTGGGAAAAGGCGGTGGATCGTCTTCTCACCCCCCTGGAAGAATTCATCAGGAGTCAGACCGCTTCGGCCCTGATCCTTCTTTTTATGACGGTAGTGGCGCTGATTATGGCTAATTCCCCGCTGGGGAAAGCCTATCATCATTTCTTTGAACAGGAACTGGCTCTGCGTTTCGGCTCCGGAGAAATTAGCATGAGTCTGCATCACTGGATCAATGAAGGGCTCATGACCTTTTTCTTCTTCCTGATCGGGCTGGAGATAAAACGGGAAATCCTGGTGGGGGAACTCTCCAATCCCCGGGCAGCTCTCCTTCCGGTGGTGGCAGCGGTGGGAGGTATGGTGCTCCCGGCCCTTCTCTATGCCCTGGTCAACCACGGAAAACCCACCCTTAACGGATGGGGCATCCCCATGGCCACGGATATTGCCTTTGCTATAAGTGTCCTGGTGCTGCTACGCCGCCACATTCCCCGGGGATTAATCACCTTTCTCATCGCTCTGGCTATTGTGGATGATCTGGGAGCGGTTTTGGTTATCGCTCTCTTTTATACCCAGACCCTGAATCTTAAAGCCCTGGCCGGGGCCATGGCCGTATGGGGCCTGCTCTGGATCTTCAATCGAGCCGGTCTCTACCGGAGCGGGCTTTACCTGGCCGGAGGGGTGGTCCTCTGGTGGTTCATGCTTTCCTCCGGCGTACACGCCACCCTTGCCGGAGTGCTCACCGCCTTAGCGGTTCCCAGCCGCCCCAAACTCATTCCCAGATACTTTAAAGATGTGCTCCAGAAACTCCTGCGGGCCTGCGAAGACCGGCCTACTTACCCTCACTACACTCTCACTCCCGGCCAGAAAGAAGTGATCCAGGCCATCCATGCCGCGGTGGAAAGTGTGCAGCCCCCCTCCCTCAAAATGGAACATGCCCTGCACCTTCCCGTGGCCTTGGGAATTATTCCCCTCTTCGCCCTGGCCAACGCCGGACTTCATTTGGAAATACAGAAGATCCTCGGGATCTTCCATCACCCCGTATCCCTGGGCATCGTGCTGGGGCTGGTGATAGGAAAGGTCACAGGCATCTCGGGCACGGCCTGGTTACTCAACCGTCTGGGAATAGCCCCTTTACCCCGCGGAGTGAGGACGCCGCACCTTATCGGGGTGGGTTTTCTGGCCGGTATAGGTTTCACCATGTGTATCTTTATGGCCGAACTTTCCTTTCCCGGAGAAAAGATCCTTCTGGAACAGGCCAAAATGGGAATCCTTCTGGCCTCCCTCCTTGCGGGTCTCATAGGTTACCTGTGGCTCAGGTATCTGGCTTCGCCCGAAAAGTAAAGACTATCGCGGCATGTTTTTGTTGATTACATCCCCACGGGGGCCGAAAAGGTCCAGGAAATGAAACTCGTAGTGGGGGAGTCGCTCCAGGATGAGGAACCGTTCAGGCGGGGTGTAAAGGATCTTGCGGATAAAGGCTGAAAGAAGCTCTTCGTAGTGGTCGATCTCTTTGGCTGAGACCGGAAGCCCCTTCCTGCGCCGGGCCCGGATATCCTCCTCCATCTTCTTAAAATCTTCCGGAATAAACCCTGACTTAAGCCTTACCCGATAGGTCTCTCCGGTGGAAATTCTCTGGACGATGAATTCCCAGCCCAGGGAGTTATCCACCCTCACGGTCATGAAATTAATGCGGGCCCCGGTCATCATGGTGGCGGCATCCACAAAACAGGGGCTGTTTCGGGTAACCACCCGGATATCCGTGCGGTCCACCACTCCATCGGGAAAGAGCTTTAAGAGGGCCTGCCTTAAGGCTACAAAGGCAAAGGCCAGTCCATCGCAGAGATGGCCGTGAATGCGGGCCAGATCTTTAAGTCCGATCTCCTTGGTCTTTAAGGCGTAGCGGCCAAGAGGAGCCTCAGTATCCAGCACCTTGATGGGCCGGTTGTTGGGAGCCTCCGCCGCCCACTTAGGGAAGAACCAGTCCGGGGAATTGTCCGTGGCCCCTTCTCCGGCAAGGACCGGAACGGTACAAAGAAGAAGGATAAGAATTGCGGCCCAGATACGCTTCATGGCTAACCTCCTATTTAAGAACTTCTTTACTTTTAAATCTTGCTTTACAATAATTAAAAAACTTCCCGAGGAATGAAGTATGGTGGTAAAGACGGTCAAGGTCTCCCGGAAAGGGCAAATCACCCTTCCCAAAAAGATCAGAGAGGCTCTGGGCTCTGGAGTTTTGCGTCTCATCTTAGAAGACCGTCGGGTAATAATTGAACCTGTTGAGGATCTGGCCGGCTCCCTAAAAAAATACGCCCAACCCCAAAGAGAGCTTTCCAAGGAAGAGGTATGGGCGGAGGTGGTGCGTGAAAAGTTCGGTGGTAGTAGTGGACACTAACGTTATCATCCGCTATCTCATCGGAGACCACCAGGAACATTTCAGAAAAGCCTGCGCTTTCTGGGAACGGGTAAGGAGCGGTACAGAACGTGCCTTTATTCCTGAAAGTGTTCTTGCAGAAACGGTCTATGTGCTTCTCAAGATTTACACTGTCCCTCGCGAAGAAATTGCCGATAAACTCCTCCGGCTTCTTGATTATCGGGGATTGGTAGGGGAAATAGAAGTTTACCGGCAAGCTCTGAAGATTTTTGCCCGGCGAAAAATTGATATGGTGGACGCTATAGTTCTGGCCTGGGCCAAAAACAAAGGACTTCGGATCTTCAGTTTCGATCGGGATGTTCTGAAATAGCATATTTTTCCTCCTGGCTAACCTCCTATTAAAGTATAGATTTTGTAAGCGGTCATTATCACGATCAGAAGACCGAAAAGCTGTTTCAGACGATTGCCCGGCACATAAAGGCTGGTGAACCTTGCCCCGAGGAAGGCCCCTACCACGCCGGCCCCGATAAGGGCGCCGGTAAGAAGAGGATCCCAGTGGGCGGTCCCCAGGTGGGGGATGAGGGCTGAGAAGGAAGGCGGGGTTACGGCAAAGGCGTTGATACCCGCGGCCTTCTTGGGCTCGAATCCCAGAAGAATGAGGGTGGGCATGAGAAGAAACCCCGGGCCGATGCCCAGAAAACCGGCGAGCACCGAAATGGGAACCGCAAGCATCAGGGCCAGTTTAAAATTTTCCTCCCGGCCCTCCTCGCCTTTTACAGGTTTAAAGAGCCGGTAGGCCAGATAGCTTACCGAAAGAAGATAGGCTACCCAGATCACCATCACCGGGATAAATCGAGTGAGAAAGGCCCCTATCGGAGCCGCGGCGGTGGTGACCACGGAAAGGGGAAGGGCCTTTTTCCATTCCACATAGCCGCTTTTGGCAAACCCAAAAGTAGCAAAAAGGGCCGTAAGACCGTTTAGAAGAAGGGTCAGGGGCTGGACCTGGTTTACCAGATCCGGAAGAAAGAAGGAAAGGAAGGGCACCGCGGCAAAGGCCACCCCTAAGCCCAGCATCCCCGAGACAAAAGCCAGGCCGAAAAGGCCTCCGGTCATGATGGCAAGGGAACTATTCATGGGAAAACCTCCTCCGGATTTTTGAAAGTTTGTCTCTTATATCCTCAAAAAGCGTATAAAAGAGGGGCACGTAAAGCAGGGTGAGGAAGGTGGAGACGAAAAGTCCGCCTATGGCCACCACCGCAAGGGGGGAAAGCCTCTCAAGCCCCAGGGCCCTTTCGGCGGCGATGGGAAGCATACCGGTGATGGTGCCGAGAGCGGTCATCACGATGGGACGGGTGCGCACCCGGATGGCCCCCTCTATGGCCTCGCGCCGGCCTTTCCCCTCGGCCCGGGCCTTTTTGATGAAATCAATAAGCAGAATGGAATTGTTGACCACGATTCCGGAAAGGAGGATCATCCCCATGGCCGCGGGCATACAGAAATGCCGCCCCACGATGAGAAGCCCCCAGACCGCCCCGATCAGGGAAAGCGGGATGGCCACCATGATGGTGAGCGGATCCACGAAGGACCGGAAGGTGGGAACCAGCGAAAAATAAAGGAGCACCAGGGCCAGGATCAGGGCCCGCCTGAGACGCCCGAAGGATTCCTTCATGTGCTTGATCTCCCCCTCCTGGCTTAGGCGATAGCCCGGGGGAAGGGGAAGGTCAGAGAGAAGCCGGTTCACCTGGCCCTGAAGATGGGTGATGGCCGTGGTGTAGCGGTAGCCCAGGACATCCACCACCGGGGAGAGCGCCTGGCGTTTGTAAACAGTAAGGGTTTGCGCCGCCCGGATCTCGGCCACCTCGGAAAGAGGGATCGGCCCTTTCGCGGTAGGGATAAGGAGCGTCTTGAGATCGGAAAGGCTTAAGCGTTCGCTCTCCGGAAAGCGCACCCGGATGACATAGCCGTCCTCCCCGGGGACCCGGAGCACCGAGGCCACCGCGCCGCTAAAGGCCGTGCGGATGGTGCGGGCGAGATCAAGGGGCGAAAGCCC
>WGAR01000007.1 GCA_015494725.1 Thermodesulfobacteriaceae bacterium
GGACCTTCCGGGCTACGGCTTTGCCAGAGTCCCGCCGAAGGTGCAGAGGGCCTGGAAACGGCTCGTGGAAGGCTATCTTTCCGCCGCAAGGCCCCTTCGGCTCCTTATCCTGATCTTTGATCTACGGCGCAGGGCCGATGAACTCGACCGGGGTCTTATTGAATACGTGGAAAGTCTCGATCGGCCCTACATAGTGGTACTTAATAAGATCGATAAACTCTCCAAGAACGAAAGGCTCAAGGCCCGGGCGGAATGGCTTTCCGTTCTCTCCCTTCCGGAAGAAGAAATCTTCCTCACCTCCTGTCGTACCGGAGAGGGTATCCCCGCGGTAAGATCCCGTATTCTTTCAGCCCTGGGGCTTAGGACTTGACGTAATTTTTAAATCTTTTTAACTTGAAAGAAATTTCAATATAAGGAGGCAAAAAATGCGCGGGAAAAAGGTGGCTTTTCTGGTCCTGGGGTTTTTATTCTGGGGGGCCGTGGCGGTTCAGGCCGCGGATCTGGAAAAGGGGAGAAAACTTTTCTTCCGGTACTGTAACTTCTGTCATCCCGGGGGTCGCAACGTGATGCGCAGGGAGAAGGATCTCCGGCGAAAGACATTGATGGCCAACGGGATTACCGGGCCGGAAGGTATCGTGAAGAAGATGCGCCATCCCGGGCCGGGTATGCCCCGGTTTTCCGAAGAAAACATTCCCGATGAAGACGCCCGGGCCATTGCCCGCTACGTGTGGGAGACCTTTGCCGGGGAGGAAAAATAGAAGGCAAGCTGTCTTTCCCGGCGCCGGCCGTAAAGGGTGATAAAAGGGGCGGCCCTCTCCAGCGGAACCCCGGCCCGTTTTAACCCTTCCCAGGTGAGGATACTTTCCCGTCGGGCCTTGATTATCCTTCGGGCCAGGCGCGGTCCGATCCCCGGGACGCGGAGAAGCTCCTCGTAGCAGGCCCGGCTCACCTCAACCGGGAAAAATTCCGGATGTCTTCTCGCCCAGAAAAGCTTGGGGTCCTCGTGAAGGGGAAGGTTTTCTCCCGGGCAAAGCAATTCCTCGTAGCGGAAGCCGTAAAGCCTTAAGAGATAGTCGGCCTGATAGAGACGCCTTTCGCGCCGGAGCGGGGGCGGACTTTCCGGCGGGGGAAGTCGGGGATCGGGGTTTACCGGAAGATAGGCCGAAAAGTACATTCGGGAAAGGAGCCCGTTGCGGTAGAGGTTTTGGGCCAGGCGCAGATAGTCGTAGTCCGTCTCCGGGCCGGCTCCGACGATTACCTGGGTGGTGAGGGAGGGAGTCTTTCCGGCCTCAAGGGCCGCCTCGCGGGCCCGGGCCAGGGCCGAGATGAGCCGGCGTTTCTCCTTCCCCGGGGCCAGTCTTTTTAAGGTCTTTTCCCGGGCGAACTCCAGATTGGCGCTTACCCGCGTGGCAAGCCTCACCGCCTCGCGCACCTGCTCCGGGGCCGCCCCGGGAAGGATCTTCAGGTGAAGATAGCCGCAAAAGCCGGATTTTCTTAGGAGCCTGGCCGCCGCAAGGAGGCGCTCCATGGTCCCTTCGGCCGAGCCCTCCACCGCGGAACTCAAAAACACCCCCTTAATAAGCCCCCGGCGGAAGAGCTCAAGGGCCACCTCCGAAAGCTCCCGGGGCTCAAAAGCGGCCCGCGGGATCTCGTTTTCCGCCCGATTCACGCAGTAGGCGCAGCGATGGCGACACCGGTTGGTGAAAAGGACCTTAAGGAGGGGAAGCCTCCTTCCGGATGCGGTCTGCGCCAGATAGATCCCGGGAAGACGCCTTCGCCCCTCAAGGGTTAACGGAGCCTCGGGGGATAGCCCCGTCCCGGTGCAGGAGTGATCATAGCTTGCCGCAGCCCCGAGAATCTCAAGCTTCTCCCAGGGGTTCATACTTCCTTACGGGAAAGTCTTTTATAAACCTCCTCGTCGTTTCGTTTTCCTACCAGGACTATCCGGAGCTCGTCTCCCTCCGGGTAGTAAATTATGCGATACTCTTCCACAGCCACCCTAAAATAAGGGTATCCTTTGAGATGGCGGACGTCAGAGGGGTGCGGATTTTCGCAGAGAGAAAGGATCTTTTTCACCACCTGACGAAATTGCTTGGGAGGAAGCTTTTCCAGAAAGTCGCGGGTCCTCCGGGAGATGAGCAGTTTAAACATCTTTCATCTTTTCAAGGATGAACCTCAGGGACTCCTCCTGAGAGAGGAATCCCTTTTTTTCCGCCTCCCGGGCCATCTCCGCCCATATCCGATCCTCCATTTCCCGCATCCGCTGGTACTCCTCCCAGGAGATAAGAACCGCAGCCGGTTTCCCAGACTTACTAATGACCACCGGTTCCCTGCGGGCAAGGTTAAGATATTTTCCCAGCCGATTCTTTACCTCCGAGGCCTTGACTTCCATTGGACACCTCTTTTAGCTTTTTTAGCTATTTTTAGCTGAAAAGTGATTAACCCTGCAAGAGGGCCTCTTCCACCCTCTCGGCGAGTTTCTCCGGCGGGGCGATGGTCTCAAGGCGAAGGAGGTTTTTGGCGGGGATCTCCTCCGGGGGCTCAAAGCGCTCCTTCTGGGAAAGATAAATCTCCCACCGGCCATCCGAAGGCTCCTCTTCCTTCTGCGCCCGTAAAATAAGCCTTTCCCTTATCACCTCCTCCGGGGCCTCACAGAGGATGAAAAGCACCCTGGCGGAAAGCTTTTCCGCAAGACTTAGCACCGCCTTGCGGTGTTTCCTTGCCCGGTAGGTGGCATCGAGCACCACGTCGCGGCCGGCGGAAAGCTCCTTTTCCGCCCGCTTTAAGAGTTCCTCGTAGGTCCGCTCGGTCATTTCCGGGGCGTAAAGCCCGGACTCAAAGGGCTCAAAACGGTGTTCCCCAGGCGGAATCCCGGCCAGCTCCTTGCGCACCACATCGGAGTTGAAATATGCGGCGAGCAGCCGTTCGGAAAGGGCCCGGGAGAGCACGCTCTTTCCGGTTCCCGAAAGCCCGAAGACTACGAGAAGAAACGGCCTTCCCCCGGCGTAAGCGTAGGCCAGATCAAAATAGCGCCGGGCCGAGGCGAGGGCCTTCGCACGGGCCTCCTCCGAAAGGCCCGGATCCTCGGAGGTGAAACAGCCGATCTTTCCCCGCACGTAGGCCCGGTAGCACTTGTAAAAATCCAGGATCTCGTAAAGGCCCCGGTCGCCGGAAAGCTCCACGTAGCGCTCAATGAAAAGGCGCGAGAGATGCGGAAGGCCGTGAAAGTCAAGGTCCATGGCCATGAAGGCGAGATCCTGGGCCACATCCCCGCAGCGGAAGCGCTCGTTAAATTCTATGCAGTCAAAGACATAGACCTCGCGAAGATCGTCAAAGCAGACATTGGCGGAATAAAGGTCCCCGTGGCCGTCGCGGATGAAGCCCTCGCGGATGCGCCGGGAAAAAAGCTCCTTCCTTTCCTCCATAAAGCGGCGCGACCAGGAAACGATGTACTCATAGCGCGGGCGACTTAAGGCCCGGCCCACGAAGGCCCGGGTCTGTTCAAAATTTTCCTCCACATTGAAGCGCACGGTCTCAAGGCTTCCGTAGCGGTTAACCTCCGGTCCGGTTTCGGCCTCCCGGAAGAAGGGGACCAGTTTCTGCACCAGAAGCTCTATATGTTCGGGGGTAAGCCGTCCCTCCCGGATGAGACGCCCCATCATCCCTTCCTCGGGAAGGCGCCTCATCTTGACCGCCCAGTCCGCAACCTCGCCCTCGGCCTCAAACTTAAGCCCCGCAGGAGTCCTCACCACCGGGACCACCCCCAGATAGATTTTCGGACAGAGCCTCCGGTTTAGGGCCACCTCGCGCTCGCAGAAGTGCCGCCGCTTCTCCAGGGTGGTAAAATCAAGGAAGCCGAAGTTCACCGGTTTTTTTATCTTATAGACCAGATCTCCGGCGAGAAAGACCCAGGAGATGTGGGTCTGGCGCAGTTCAACCCTTTCCGGCCGATGGGGATAGGCCTCGGGACGAAGAAGGTCCTTTATCTCCAGCATCGTTTAGGGATATACCACGATTTTTTTCTTTTTCGAAGCCCGATTTATGAGGTATAATGTTTTCAAAATTTTCTAAGAGGGGGTCTAATGACTTTTTCTTTTCCCTTACTTTTAATTCTGGCGGTGCTTTTTCTGGCCTCGGCTCTAAGGGTGCTTAAGGAATACGAGCGGGCGGTGGTCTTCCGCCTGGGGCGTTTCATCGGGGTCAAGGGCCCGGGGCTCATCATCCTCATCCCGGTGATCGACAAGATGGTAAAGGTGGACCTCCGGGTGGTCACCCTGGATGTCCCCACCCAGGAGGTCATCACCCGGGACAATGTGTCGGTTAAGGTAAACGCCGTGGTCTATTTCCGGGTGATTGAACCGGAGAAGGCGGTGATCCAGGTGGAGGACTACTTTTACGCCACAAGCCAGCTCGCCCAGACCACGCTCCGGAGCATCTGCGGGCAGGCGGAGCTGGACGAGATCCTTGCCGAGCGGGAAAAACTCAGCATGAAGATCCAGCAGATCCTCGATGCGGATACCGATCCCTGGGGGATCAAGGTCTCCAAGGTGGAGATCAAGGAGATAGACCTTCCGGAGGAGATGAAGCGGGCCATGGCCCGGCAGGCCGAGGCCGAGCGTGAACGACGGGCGAAGATCATAAACGCCGAAGGCGAGTACCAGGCGGCAAAGACCCTTTCCGAGGCCGCGCGGATTATGGCCGAAAGCCCGGCCGCGATCCAGCTCCGTTTCCTTCAGACCCTGCGGGAGGTGGCGGCGGAGAACAACTCCACCCTGGTCTTTCCGCTTCCCCTGGACCTTATCCGTCCTTTCCTGGAGAAGCTTACCAAGGAGGCGGAAAAGGCATGATAAGGGTGGAGATTCCGGGCTTTGGCCCGGTGGAAATCGCCCATCTCGTCTCGGACTTTACCGGGACCCTTTCCGTTGACGGACGCCTGGTGGAGGGGGTGCGGGAGAGGCTCCTTTCCCTTTCCGAGCGGCTCACCATCCACATCCTCACCGCCGATACCTTCGGCACCGCCGAACGCGAGCTTTCCGGGATCCCCTGCCGGTTCCACCGTTTAAGCGGGGAAAATCACGATCACCAGAAGGAGGCTTATGTGCGCAAGCTTGGCCCGGAGCAGGTGATGGCCTTAGGAAACGGCCTTAACGATCGGCTCATGCTCCGGGCCGCGCGGGTGGGGGTGGCGGTGATGCTTCCCGAGGGGGTGGCGGTTGAGGCCCTGCTTTCCGCGGACATCCTGGTGCGCTCCCCGGTTGAGGCCCTGGATCTTCTACTCGAGCCCCGGCGCCTTAAGGCCACCCTGAGGTTTTAAAGAAAATAGATCGCCTCCACCGGAATGAGCCCCCGGGCTGAGTTTCCGATAAAAAGGCGTCC
>WGAR01000008.1 GCA_015494725.1 Thermodesulfobacteriaceae bacterium
AATCGAGATCAAGTTTTACAAAAGTGACTTGTTGCGAATGAGTCTCAACAGGGAAATCTTGAATATCAAGGGTTTTAGAAATTTCTCCCGGAGGGGCGAGGGTGTTTCCTAAAGTCGGCTTGAAATCGTGAAAAAATGGTCGGGGCGGCAGGATTTGAACCTGCGACCCCTGACTCCCGAAGCCAGTGCTCTGCCAGGCTGAGCTACGCCCCGACCCCTTCTAAACTTAAACCCATCCCTTAAACTGTCAAGCAAGCCGGCCCCAAATAATCACCGGGGAAGTTTTTTTCCGGCTCCTGTCTGAAGCAAGCTGCGAAGTCCGATACGATGGGAAAGCCTGGACCAATCGATGGCGCGTGAGGCCGGCCTGGACCTTTCCCGGGCCCTCAACCGCGCCACCTTCTCCGCCAGCTTCTGGTAATACGGCGATTCCGCCTCCAGCCTAATCGGACGCCGGCGGATCTCCCCCAGTTTCAGAAGGAGAAAATCCAGACGCCGCAGGATCCGGTATTCTTCCTCCACCTCCCCCTCACTCAACTTTTCCAGCAAATCCTCCAGATGCCGTATCTCGCGCTGGATCTCCAGCTCGGGAGGAACAAAACCGGCATTCTTGAGAATCTTATAGGCCAGACGCACCTCCTCGGGAACCATACTCAGATCTTCCAGCTGGAGCGGCTTGCCCTTGCCCGGAAGATGGTCGAATTCACCGTTTCGAATGGCTTCCTGAATGCGCTCCTCGGCTAATTTTTGCAGGAAAAAAAGGCTCATGACCCCGGTGGTAAACCCTTTTTCAACTCCGAAAGCTTGTATTCCACAAAACTCAGCCCCTCATCGGAGGGACGGGTTTCCAGATACTTTTGGTAAAATTCCAGGGCCAGACGGTATTTTTTCTGGGCTTCATAAACCCGGGCCAGATCCGCATAAACGACCGGACGGGCAAAAGGGGCCTGCCGGATAGCCTTTTGATAAAGATCGGCCGCCTCTTCCGGACGGCCGATTTCCTCCAGAAGATAAGCCCTTCCCAGGGTACAGGAGATCTTCATCTCTCCCCGGGCCCCCCGGGAAATTTGCTTAATCTCTTTAAGTAAGTCCGCGGGAGGTTTGCGGCTCAGATCCCTCTCCCAGAGATACAGACGGGCCTCCCGAGCCACTACCGTGCCGGGGTATTCCCGCATCAACCTCTGAAGCGCCTGATACCCCCGGGCCCGATCCTTAAGGGAAAGGGCCTTTAGGTAAAGAATAGCCGCCTTACCCTCACGCCGATCCTGGTAAAATCTGTATCCCGCCCACAGAGACAGGACCAATACCACCCCTACCACCACCGCTACGATCTCGCGCAAATGGGCCCGGGCCATCCGAACCCATCTTTCATGGAGCACCAGAAGTTCTTCGCCCGCACCACCTTCCGCCGCCATCTCAGGCCTCCACTCCCCCGAAAAAGTCGTCCCAGCGAAAGATCAGCGGTTTGGCCCCCTCGGCCTGCACGGCATAATCCCCCACCTCTCCCACGAAGAGCTCATGATCCCCCACCTGACAGGTGGAAACCACCGTACATTCGAAATAGGCGATGGCACTCTTGAGCACCGGAGAACCCTTAAGGGCGTTAATGTAAGGCACCCCGGCAAATTTATCCACATCTTTCCCGGAACGAAAACCGAAATGCCTGGCCAGATCTATTTGATCCTCCCCCAGGACATTGATACAGAAAACCCCGGAATTCTTGAGAAGTTCGTAAGTATATCGCTCCGGAGCAATGGCCACAGCCAGAAGACGGGGCCGAAAAGAAACCTGCGTCACCCAGGCCGCGGTCATCCCGTTGATTTTATCCCTGTCTCTTACCGTAACCACATATACTCCCAAAGGTATGTATTGAGTGATAATCTTTTGCAGCCCCATAAATTACCCCCTGCCAAAATTGCGTTGAAGTATTCTTATCTCCAAGGATACTCAAGCCCGCAACATAAAGCAAGCGCTTGAGTATCGGGCCAAGGTATAGTAAAGGAAGGCGAGGAGGTTTCCTCGGGGTGAGAAGACAGCAGGTTCGGCTCCTGGTAGATGCTATTATCATAGGACTGGCCGGGGCTGTTCTGGTCCGCATCTTCGATGTCATGGTCAACCTTTCCCGGGATTTCTTCCTGGGGTACCTGGCCCACTATCACCCCCCGGGGCTACCCAACGAAGGGGGAATCCCTCAGGAAATCGTGGGCCCTTACGGGCGGGCCCTCATCCCCCTGGTCACCACCCTGGGCGGATTCCTTTCCGGCCTGGTGGTGTATCTCCTGGCTCCCGAGGCCCGGGGGCACGGCACCGAAGCGGTAATCAAGGCCTTCCATTTTCTGGAAGGACGTATAAGGGGCAGGGTACCCTTTGTAAAAATGCTGGCCTCGGCCCTGACCCTGGGTTCCGGCGGTTCGGCAGGCCGGGAGGGGCCCTCCTCGCAAATCGGCGCCGGGGTGGGTTCTATCTACGGGCGCCTTACCCGCCGCAGTCCCCACGAACGAAGACTGCTGGTAGTGATCGGAATGAGCGCGGGACTTTCGGCCATCTTCCGTTCCCCCATCGGCACGGCTTTCTTCGCGGTGGAGGTCCTTTACAGTCAAATAGAGTTCGAGGCCCAGGCCCTTATCTACTGCATCTTTTCCGCCGGAGTGGCCTATCTTCTCAGCGGTTTCATCGTGGGCTGGCAGCCCCTCTTCCGCATGCCCGCCGAGCTGGCCATACCCTCCCTGGAACAATATTTCGGGTTCCTGGTGTTGGGCATTCTGGCCGGGGTTATAGGCACCATAATTCCCCTGGTCTTCCATTCCATATCCCGATTCTTCGAACGGTTGCCTCTCCCCCTTTATGTCACCGCCGCTCTGGGGGGGCTTCTGGTGGGACTCCTCGGACTGGTACTCCCTCAGGTCCTGGGGATCGGCTACGGATGGCTCCAAAAAGCCATCGACGGAGAATTACCCGGAAAACTCATGCTCCTGGTCTGCCTGGTCAAGATCCTGGCCTTCTCCATCACCATCGGTTCCGGAGGCTCCGGAGGCGACTTCGCTCCCAGTCTGGTGGTGGGAGGTATGCTGGGGGGATTCGTAGCCTATCTCTTCAACCAGCCTCCGGCCCCTTATGTGGTAATAGGCATGGCCTCGGTTTTCGGAGCCGCAGCCAGGGCCCCCATCGCCAATATCTTTATCGTGCTTGAGATCACCGGGGCCTTCGGCCTCATGCCTGCCGCGGCGCTCTCGGTTATGGTGGCCTATTTCGTCCAGATCACCCTCTCCTCCCCCCTCCCGGTCAAAAGCCTCTACGAGTCCCAGGTGCCCAACCGGGTGCATTCCCCGGCCCATCGGGGGGAATTCTTCACCGACATTCTGGAGGACATCAAGGTCAAGAATATCTTCCGGCCCGAAAAGGTCTATGCCGTGGTGCCGGAGGACATGACCCTGCGCCAATTCGTGACCCTCTTCGGACGCACCGAACAACAATACTTTCCGGTGGTGGATTCCGAGGGCTTCCTCTCCGGTATCTTCTCCATCAACGACGTCCGCCCCTATCTCTTGAACGAAGACCTCTGGGATGTTATAATAATACGCGACATCGCCAGACGAGATGTAATCACCACTCATCCGGAAGAAGATATCAATACCGTCTTGCGCAAGTTCACCATCCGCAACATAGACCAGCTCCCGGTAGTAAAAAGTGACGACCCGCGCATCTTTCTGGGGATGATAAGTCGGCGAGAGGTGATAAACTTTTATAACCAGCGACTGGAAAAAATGCGTCACCGAGAAAGCCAACCTTATATAGTTTAATTTATTTATAAGACATGGAGGTGAAGGAAACCTTGACCACCACGATAGAGCGAACCTTTGAGGACTACAAGCTGGCCCGACATCTTTTCGGGGAACGAGGTGCCCATCTCAAGGCCCTGGAGAAGGCCTTTCGGGTCCAGATAACGGCCCGGGGCAACCAGATCCTCATCACCGGCGATCCTCTGGACACCGAACTGGCCGATCGGGCCTGTGAGGAGCTTTACAGCCTTCTTAAGGCCGGCTACACCCTTTATCCCCACGATGTAGAGTATGCCGCCCGGATCCTGGCGGAAAATCCCAAGGCCAATCTGCGGGAGATCTTCCTGGATACGGTCTTTGTCACTTCCGGGCGCAAGGTCATTACCCCCAAGGGAATTACCCAGAAACGTTATATCGAGGCCATTCGCAATCACGATATCGTCTTCGGAGTGGGGCCGGCCGGAACCGGAAAGACCTATCTGGCCATGGCCATGGCCATCTCTTTCCTTATGAAGGGCGAGGTATCCCGTATCGTCCTGGTGCGGCCGGCGGTGGAGGCCGGAGAAAAACTGGGGTTCCTTCCCGGAGACCTGGTGGAAAAGGTAAACCCCTATCTTCGGCCTCTTTACGACGCCCTCTACGATATGCTTCCCTTTGATAAGGCCTCCCGCCTCCTCCAGAAGGGGGTTATCGAGGTGGCCCCGCTGGCCTTCATGCGCGGGCGCACCCTTAATGAGGCCTTTATCATCCTGGATGAGGCCCAGAATACCACCTCCGATCAGATGAAGATGTTTCTTACCCGTATGGGATATAATTCCCGGGCGGTGATCACCGGAGACATTACCCAGATAGACCTCCCGGATCCCAAGAGATCCGGCCTGGTAGAGGCGGTGGAGATTCTGCGGGATGTGGAAGGGATTGCCTTCGTCTTCTTCACCAAGAAAGACGTGGTCCGGCATCCGCTGGTGCAGCGCATCATCGAAGCCTACGAAAAAAAGGAGGCCCGTCACCATGAGGGCTAGGACCGTCCCCGTTGAGGAGGCGGTGGGGATGGTCCTTCCTCATGATCTTACCGAGATTCGCCCCGGGGAATTCAAGGGTCCGGCCTTCCGTAAGGGGCATGTGGTTCGGGAGGAGGATATTCCCCATCTCAAGCGCCTGGGCAAGGATCATATCTATGTCCTGGAAATCGATCCGGACGAACTGCACGAGGACCAGGCGGCCCTGCGTCTGGCCCGGGCCGTGGCCGGGGAAGGGGTAACCTTTTCCGAGGAGGTTCGGGAGGGCAAAGTCACCTTCCGGGCCGCCCGGGAGGGGCTCTTCAAGGTGGATGTGGAGGCCCTGTACCGGATCAATCTCCTGGGGGAAATAGCCCTCAGCAGCCGACACGGAAACTTCTGGGTGCAAAAGGGAGAACCCCTGGCCGGAGGGAGGGCCATCCCCCTGGTGGTCAAGGAGAGCCTCCTGGAGGAAGTGGAACGCATCGCGGCCCAAAGCCCGGGGGTCCTGCGGGTCCTTCCCCGCCGGATGTCCAGGGCCGGCCTGGTGATCACCGGAAACGAGGTATATTACGGCCGCATTCAGGATGCCTTTGCCCCGGTGATGCTCCCCAAACTCCGGGCCTACGGCCTGGAGGTGCTGGGGCCGGAATTCGTCCCGGATGACCGGGAACGCATCCGTCAGGCCATCGAGGCCATGCTGCAGGAAGGGGTGGATCTGGTCCTGGTTACCGGAGGTATGTCCGTGGATCCGGACGATGTCACCCGGGCGGCCATAGCCGATCTTAACCCCCATCCCCTTACTTACGGAGCCCCGGTCTTGCCGGGAAACATGTTTCTGGTGGCCTATCTGGGCGAAAAAGCCATCCTGGGGGTCCCGGCCTGCGGCATGTACCACGGGGTAACCATCCTAGACCTGGTGTTGCCCCGGGTGCTGGCCGGGGAAATTCTTACCCGCAAGGATCTTGCCGCCCTGGGACATGGGGGGTATTGTCTGCACTGTAAGGAATGTCGTTTCCCGGTATGTCCCTTCGGGAGAGGATAGTCTATGTTTGTACTGGGATATTTTCTGGCAGCCCTGGCCAAGGTAATAGATCTGGTGCTCACGCTCTATCTCTGGGTCATCATCATCCGGGCCATCATTTCCTGGGTGAATCCCGACCCCTTTAATCCCATCGTACGCTTCCTCTATCAGATTACCGAACCCGTGCTCTGGAGGGTGAGAAGGGTCCTTCCCCCCATAGGTGGCCTGGATCTCTCTCCTCTGGTGGTGATTCTGGCCATCGTCTTCCTGCAACAATTTCTGGTGCCCACCCTTTACGAACTATCCCTGAGGCTGCGATGAAACTCACTCCCCGCGACATCCGAGAGAAACGTTTCAGTGTGGTCCCCATCGGTTATAGCCGGGGGGCGGTACGCAATTTCCTGAACGAAGTGGCGGATCTCCTCAAGGAAGTCATCCGGGAAAATCATCAACTGCGGGATGAATTGAACCGTAAGGAACAGGAAATCGCAGAACTACAACAGGAGGTCCGGGCCTTTCGGGAGGCCCTGCGCCGGCTGGATGAATTCAGCGAAACCATAAAGGCCCAGGCCGAAGCCGAGGCCCGTCGCATTATAGAAGAAGCCGAAAAGGAAGCCCGGGAGCTAGAAGAAGATATTGAAAGATTGTGGAAGGTCCGGGAAAAGCTTCGTCTGGATCTCAGGGCCCTTTTACTTTCCTATCTGGAACACCTGGAGGAGAAATCCCGTGCTCGCGGTCCAGAAACATCCGGAGGGGACGCTTCTCAGGGTTCGGGTTCAACCGAGGGCCAGGAAGAATGAAATTGTCGGTTATCACGGAGAGGCCCTCAAGATCCGGCTTACGGCTCCGGCCCAGGAAGGTCGGGCCAACGCGGCTCTCCTGGAATTCCTGGCCCAAAGATTGAAAATCGCACGCCGAAATCTTACCCTTCTTTCAGGTGAAAAATCCCGGGAAAAGATTATCCTTATCCGGGGACTGGATCCGGAGGAGGTGATGAGTCTCTTATGAAAGAAGTCCTGCTTTTTGATCTCGACGGAGTGATTCTGGATAGCATGCCCTGGCATGTCCGGGCCTGGCAGGAGGCCTTTCGCTCCTTTGGGCTGGAGATTCCGGAGGAGGCCATTTATCTGCACGAAGGCGCCATCGAACTGGATACCGCCCGGGAGCTTTTCACCGGGCAGGGGATCATCCCCACGCCGGAGTTTTTTCGAGAGGCCTTCCGACTCCAGAAGGAGATCTTCACCCGGAAATACCGTTCCCGGGTCCAACCCTTTCCGGGGGTGGTGGAACAACTGGAAGAACTCAAACGCGAGGGACGAAAACTGGCCCTGGTTACCAGTTCTCATCGGGAAATCCTGCGGGAGGTCCTCCCCGCTTCCGTGGAAAAACTGTTCGATCTTATCGTCAGCGGGGACCGGGTCCCCCGACGCAAACCCCATCCCGACCCCTATCTGACCGGCCTCCGGGAACTGGGGGCTTCTCCACAGAGGGCCCTCGCGGTGGAAAATGCCCCGGCGGGAATCCGTTCGGCCAAATCGGCCGGGCTCTTCTGCATAGCCATCACCACCACCCTCCCCCCGGAACATCTCCGGGAAGCGGATCTGATCGTGGAAGATCATCCGAAGCTCTTCCGGTGGCTTCGCAATGGCCGAAACTCCTGAGACCGCCGATCAGTATTTTGAACGCTATCGGGAGATCATTCCCGATTATCCGGCCTTCCTCGAGGCCCTCTCCCAACCTCTACCCCTTTATTTTCGCTTAAATACTCTCAAAGTCAGGGATCCCTCTCCGGTGATGGAGGGTCTTTCCCGACAGGGATTCCGGGTGGAACCGGTTCCCCAGGTGCCCTGGTTTTTCCGGGTGGAACCCCGGGAGTTTTCCCTGGGAAATACCGAGGAGTATTATCTGGGCCTCATCTATCCCATGACCCTTTCCAGTTCCCTACCGGTCTATGCCCTGGAGCCCCGTCCGGGGGAGCTAATCCTGGACCTCTGCGCGGCCCCGGGGAGTAAGACCACCCAGATAGCCCAGCACACCGAGGATCAGGCGGTGATCGTGGCCAATGATCGACGCCTGGACCGTATCACCGCCCTGGTGGCCAATCTGCGCCGTCTGGGAATAGCCTGCGTGGTGACCACGGTCTATCGGGGCGAGCAATACCCCCTGGAGGTAAGCTTCGACAAGGTGCTGGTGGATGCCCCCTGCTCCGGAGAGGGACGCTATCGCAGGGGCTACGAAGGGGAGCTACTCTTCCAGAAGGAGGGGCGGACCAACTTATCGGGTATTCAGAAGGGACTCATCGTGCGTGCCTATGACCTTCTTAAGCCCGGGGGGATCCTGGTGTATTCCACCTGTACCATCAATCCGGAGGAGAACGAGGCGGTGGTGGATTATCTTCTAAGAAAGCGCCAGGCCGAGTTGCTGGACTGGGAGGCTCCCCTCCCCTCCCATCCGGGGCTTACGGAATGGGCCGGGCGTCCCTTTCATCCCCATCTGGTAAAGGCCAAACGCTTTTATGCCCACGAAATCGAGGCCGTGGGCTTCTTTGTGGCCAAACTGAGGAGGGTGGCGTGAAGGGGAAAAACCGCAAAAAACTGGATCCGCAGGCCACCTGGCCCCGCCTGATACCCGAGGAGGAACGAGAAGAAATTCTGCGCTACCTGGAAAATCGTTTCGGTATTCCCCCGGAAATATTTAATTCTTACGAATTTCTGGCCACAGCCAAAAATTACTGGCTTTTCGTGCGCACCCCTCATCTTCGGGCCCTGGAAAAACTGCGCATCCAGACCGCGGGGCTTCTCTTCCTGCGCAAGGTTTCGGGGTATCTCAAACCCACCACCGCTGCCCTGCAGCGTTTCGGGGTATATGCCCGCAGGGGTATCCTGGACCTGGATCGTTATACCCTGGATCGGCTGCGGCTGGAGAAAAAGATCCCCTTTACCTGCTCCCTGGAGCCGGGGTATGTGATCCTGCGCTGTGAAGGGAAGATCTGGGGTTGCGGGCTTTATCTCCCGGAAAAGCTCATTTCCTATCTTCCTTGACCGCCCTGGTCCAGGGTTTAAAATACCCAGAAACGAGGCGGAGGTCCAAAGGATAAAGATCTTCCCCTGGCCCTGGCTCACACAGGGGGATAGATCGCCGAAATCCGCATCTCAAAGGGGTGAAAGATGAAAAAGCTGGTGGATTCTCTGGCTTCTTTAAGACTGGCCATCTTCCTTTTTCTGGCCCTGGCGGCCACCTCTATCCTGGGAACCTTCATCCCCCAGGGGCAGGAACCTGGCTTTTATATCGCTCACTACGGGCCGGTGTGGGGGAAACTCATCAACCTGCTTTCCCTTTACGACGCCTATCACTCCTGGTGGTATGCCTCCTTACTGGCCCTTTTCATGGCCAATCTCATCTTTTGTTCCTTGAAACGTTTTCCTGTCTCCCTCAAGCTCTTTCGGAGGGACCCTTTCCTCATCGATCCTGAACGTTTGCCCCTGGCGCAAAAGGCCGAAATTCCGGAAGCCCCGGAAACCATCCGTTCCCGACTGGAGGGTTTCCTCTTCCGGAAATTCGGAAAAGGGGAGCTGGGGGTTCGGGACCGTTATCGATGGAGTTACTTCGCGGTCTATTTTG
>WGAR01000009.1 GCA_015494725.1 Thermodesulfobacteriaceae bacterium
TATTGTAAATGGAATCCCGGGCTACTCCGGAGGTGGAACTCCCGTGAATGGAAGAGGTATAGACCCCGGCATAAAGGACCGCCGGCACAACAAGAACCAGAAGGATCAATCCGAACTTCAAGCACCTCACCGTTAAAACTTCAGGTTGTTTTTCAGAAACTCCTCTACCCGCTTTAGTTCCTCGCGGGCCTCCTCCACCTTACCCTCCTCCAGGGCCTTGCGGGCGGCCTCCACCCCGCGGGCCACCTCCCGCACCCGGGCCTGAAGACTCTCCACGGCCCGATTTATGGCCTGGGGCAGGGTCTGAAAGGGATCGTCCTTGCGTAACCTGAACCGAAAGGTAAGATCCCCCTCCTGAAGATGCCCCACAAAATCCCGCTCCAGACGATATACCGGCCCCGCGATCTTCTGCGGGAAAAAAATCAGAAGAAGAAGGCTCCCCAGAAAGCCCGCTATTCCCGCAGCTACCATTACCGGCACCAGCAGATCACTTACCCTCCGGATGGTGATATGGGCCTGCCAGTAAGTCTCTCCCAGCTCCCGGTGACTGAAAAAATAAAGGATAATAAAACCGATAACCATGCCTATAATCATGGAAAATACGGTACGCTTCAGGATCCACACCTGGAGATCCCTTTTGATCCTCAGGTTGAGCCGTTTGCGTCTTTCCATGCCCGTACGTCCCATCTCTTCCCTCCTAGAAATATCGCGGCAGGTGACAGGAAAGACAGAGCTCCTTGCCCTGCTTCCTCAAAAGATAAGGCCTGTTTGAGGTATGAGGCTCATGACAGGAAGCACAAGCCACCTTTCCTCCGAAAAGCGGGAGTCCCGGTTTCTGCCGCACCTTTCCATCCCCGGGATTATAAACCACATCCACCGGATGCGAAGCCCCCAAGGAATGCTTGGTATGACATCGATAACAGGCATCCGTGGCCACCTCCGCCGGAGGCCTGAGTTCCCGATGGGCTTCGTCTCGAATCTTTCGTTTCACCTCCGCGGGCTTCACCGGAAGATACCCCACCCGAAAAACCACCCGCGCCGGAGCCTGAAGATACAAATAACGCACCCCTTCTACCTCTCTGATCTCGGCCTCCAGCTGGTCTCCGGCTGCAGCCCGGGGAAATTTCACCGTCTCCACCAGATGGGTATCAAAACTTATCTCCTTTTCCGCCTCCCCATCCCCCAAAAATTGGGCCCTTACCCGACAGCGATAGGTCCCCGGACGCAGACCATCGATCCAGACCCGCTGAAGGGTGCCGTAACCCTCGGCAAAACTCCTTACCCCCTTTCCGCATTCCACCTCGGCCTCAAAGGGCCACCCGGCCTCCATACATAACTCCACACTTATAGTTACTCCCTGCACCTCGTCACAGGGATAAATCCTTTTCAGGACAAACTTCTCCCTCTCCGGAGCTCCTACCTTGGAAACCAGATCCGGGGAAAGGAGTTTCTGAAATTCAGGCTCCCGACTCGTTACCACCAGGGGAAGACGGGCCATCCGCCCCGGCAGAGGAAGGTAGTATTCTCCCGCAACTATCTCCACCTCGCGCCACCATTTCACTCCTTCACTAGGGATCCCCGGGCGGGTAGATCCTATCTCCACCCGAAGATGACATTCGTCGCATCTCCGGCTCAAATAGGGCGGATGCGCATAGGCCTTGATCTCCAGATGATGACATTTTACGCAATCCTGCCCCGCTCCCCGGGCCCAACCCGGAACCACCAAAACCGCTACCAGACTAAGGAAGACTGACCACCATCTCAAAGGGCTTACCCCCTACCTGGATGTTCCCCATTATTTTCTCCCGGTTAAAATCCACCACCGCCACCCCGCCGGCCTCTCGCAGAGCCACATAGAGCCAGCGACGTGGCGAATAATACACCATGGAAAAAGCCCCCCTTCCCGGCCGCAGCCTGCGGGAAACGGTCTGATGCCCGGAGAGAAGTACTGCCAGCTCTCCCTCCTCACAACTCACAAAGACACGATCGTCCACCCCCAGCACCCGCACCGGACGCTGACAAACCGAAACCCGACCCGCCGGCTCCAGCCCGGGAAGACGATAAAGCTGCACCCCTCCCTCCTCGTCGGCTACATAGAGAAAATCATCATCCACCGCCAGCCCCCGCGGAGTGAAGCCGGCGGAGATCCTCCCCACCGTCTGGAGATCCGCATCCAGAAAATAAACCGTACCGTCAGGGGGCGAGGAAACCGCAAACCTCGAAAGACTCTCTATATAGGCAACCTCTCCGGGCTGGTAGGAAAGACGGCGATAACGCACCAGATTTCCCTGCCGGAGATCCAGCAGGGCCACCATCCGATCGTCCGGGGAACTCAGAAGGGCCTTACCCTCCGGCCCCAAAGCCATGTAACGCGGGGAATTAAGCAGAGGGACCGGAATAACATCCTCCACCCGATAGGAACCGGTCCCCACCTCGACGATGGTTTTGTCGCCCTCACAGACCACATAAAACTTCCTTTCTCCGGGCTCCGAAACCATTCCCTTGGGTTCCCGACAGACTCCCAGGCTATAGACCACCTGATTCAGATCGGTAGTAATTACCCACAGGGTATCGGTATCCTCCGTATCTACAAAAAGATTCTCTCCCGGAAGGGGGGGTTCCTGCACCTTGAGGGAAAAGCGAGGCACAAACCCCGCCTCCCCTAAAGAATCCGCCACGTCCCACATCAAAAATAAACTTACCGTCTCCCCCTTGTGGACCTCAAGACGCAGGGGGAAAACCCTCTCCTTCTGCACCGGAGACAGATTCTTCCCTCGGGCCCGGGCCTTTCCGAAAAGCACTCGCAAGGCTCCATAACGTCCCGGCGCCACCTTGCCGAAGGCAAGAAGGGTCTGCCCGAAGGAAACCCCGGAACGGATCCGGTCACCCATCAAGGGGATTTCCTCCTCCCCACCCTCCCC
>WGAR01000010.1 GCA_015494725.1 Thermodesulfobacteriaceae bacterium
AAAAGTCCTCCTGCGCCTCCTCGGCCCGGGAAAGGGCCTTTTTCATCTCCGACCAGGAAACCCCCAGCTGCCGCGCCAGCTGGCGGAATTCCTCGCGCAGGAGACCTCCCCCGGTGCCGAAATGAAAGACCGGGCTCAGGAGTTCGGCCCCATATTCCTCCATTCGTATGGAGGAAGGCAGGGCCCAGGGGAATCCCTGGACATAGGGACAGATCTTCCCGCTTTTCAGCTGCGGATGATCCGAGGGAAGATCGGTGATCTGGGGCACGAAGATGCGTTTCACTCCCTGGCGAAGGAGATCCAGCACATGCCCGTGGGCCAGCTTCACCGGGAAACAGGTCTCCGCAGCCACGATCTCGCACCCCAGCTTGATGAGTTCCTTGCTGGTGGGAGAGGAGAGCACCACCCGAAAACCCAGTTCCTGAAACAGGGTCACGAAAAAGGGAAGTCTCTCCCAGAAGAAGAGGGTGCGCGGAATCCCTATCTCTCCCCGGGGGAATTCTCCCTCTTTGCGCCAGTAAGAAAGCAGGCGGGCCTCCCTTTCCCGCACCGGATTGGGTAGATCGGCCGGGGGCCTGCGATGCTCCACCTCGTAACGCTCACAACGTCCTCCGTAATAGTAGGGCTGCTGCCCTTCTATGGAGACCTTGTGAATCTCGCAGCGGTTGGGGCAGGCCTTGCACTCGAAGGTGGAAATTTGATACCGGACCCGGCTGAGATCAAAACCCCGGAAGCGACTCTGGGTCCAGGTGCGTTCTTTTTTGGCCAGAAGGGCCACCCCCATGGCCCCGGTTACCTCGTGATGGGGAGGTACGGTAATGGGCCGGCCGAGCACCTTTTCAAAGGCCGCCACCATACCCTGATTGAAGGCCGTAGCCCCCTGGAAGAAGATCTTGCGGCCGACCTTGCGGTCCTCCACCACTTTATGAAGATAGTTGTAAACGATGGCGTAACAAAGCCCGGCGATGAGATCCTCTTTGGGAAGCCCCTGCTGTTGATAGTGCAAAAGATCCGATTGCATGAACACCGTGCAGCGTTCTCCCATCTCCAGAGGGGCCTGACTTTTGAGGGCCAGCTCCCCGAATTTCTCGATGGGTACCCCCAGACGCACCGCCTGTTCTTCCAGAAAAGAGCCCGTTCCGGCGGCACAGGCCTTGTTCATGGTAAAATCCACGATGGTTCCGCCTTCCAGCCGGATATATTTGGAATCCTGCCCCCCGATCTCGAAGATGGTATCCACCTCCGGATCCAGAAGGAGGGCTCCCAGGGCCTGAGCGGTAATCTCGTTCCGGATCACGTCTGCCCCCACGAAATCCCCCACCAGATAACGGCCGGAACCCGTGGTCCCCACCCCCAGGACCTCCACTCCGGAGGGAAGCTTCTCCGCCAGCCGCTGAAGGCCCTCCTTTACACTCTCCAGCGGTTTTCCGTGATGGAGCATGTAGATCTTGGCTACCAGATGTCCCTCCTCGTCCAGAGCCACCAGTTTGGTACTCACCGACCCCACATCTATTCCCAGATAGATCCGCCGGGCCTGGCCCCGGGGGGATTCGGCGGGAAGATATTGCGAACGAAAGGGGGTAAGCGGAGGGAAACGCTTGGGAGCGGGTTTCCGCTCCCGGAGATAGGCCCGCAGGATCTCCGCTCCCCGATAGGGAGAGGCCGCCTTTCCGTCCAGCCCGTAAAGGGCCGCACCGATGGCCCCCATAATCCCGTGATATTCGGGGATGATGAGTTCCTCCTCGGAGAGACCGAACACCTCCCGGATCGCCCGGCGCACCCCCAGATTGGCCGCTACGCCCCCCTGAAAGACCACCGGAGGTTCCACCTTCCGTCCTTTGGCCAGGTTACTCTTGAGGTTGCGCACAATGGCGAAACACAACCCGGCGATGATCTCGTGATCCGGTACCGCGGCCTGCTGGAGATGAATCATGTCCGACTTGGCGAACACCGTGCAGCGCCCGGCAATGCGCGGAATATTCTCCGCCTTAAGGGCCAGACGGCTGAACTCCTCAATGGAATACCCCAGACGGGCCGCCTGCTGTTCTAAGAAAGCCCCCGTCCCCGCGGCACACAGGGTGTTCAGAGCAAAATCCCCGATCCGAAAACGTCCTTCTTCGTGCTTGATGAAGATGAGCTTGGAATCCTCTCCCCCGATATCTATGATGGTCCGGGCCTCGGGATGAAAATGCTCCACCGCCCGGGCGTGGGCCATGACTTCGTTGACAAAAGCCACCCCCAGAATCTGGGAAATAAATTTCCCGGCGGTCCCGGTACAGGTGATTCCGGTGAGTTCCGAACCGAAACGTTCCTCCACTTCCGAAAGCAGTCTTTCGGCGGTCTCCACCGGTTGACCGTGGGTCTTCTGATAAACCCTGTGGATCAGATGACGATCTTGGTCCAGCACAGCCACCTTGGCTGTACCTGAACCTACATCCAAACCCACGTAAAAACCCATGAGACCCCTCCCCTTCTTTCCATGGGATTGCTAGAACCTTTCCGGGTCGTTCTATCTAAAGGTAGTTTTAAAAGATTCCTCCGACAAGATTTGAAGGAGTTTTCGGTAAAGGTCTTCTCCCCGATCCTCCGCGGAAACCCGAAGGGTTAACACGGATATTCCCCGGGCCCGGTAAAAATCTTTGAGGGGCAGGGTGCGTTTTTGGTACCATTCCAGCTTCCGGAGGATCAATTCCTCGGTATCGTCCTCGCGCTGACGCCGGTCGCCGGCCGGATCCCGGGCCAACCGCTCCCTCAGGGTATTCTCGTCCACGGCGAGCTCCACCGCCAGCCGCAGATCCACCCTGGTTAAAAGATCCCGGGCCTGTCCTTCGTGACGGGGAAGACCGTTAAGAAGAAGGAGATCCTCTGCCCGGGCCCCCTTCCGCCCCAGAAAGGCCTTCAGGATCTTTTCCGCCAGATAGAAGTGTTCATTCTCCAGGAGCAATCCTTCGGAAAGCACCCGCCGGATGAAATCTACCTCTTCGGGGGTAATCTCCGGAGGCACCTGCCCCTGAGCGATACGTCTCAGTTCGGCTCCGAAATCGAAGTGCCACACCCGGAAGCCGTAAAGACCGCGTCGCTCCAGGATTTCGCCCAGAGGGGTCTTACCGGCTCCGGTAGGACCTAAAAGATGAAGGGCTTTCATGGCATAAGGGCCTGGACAAAAGCCCGGGGTTCAAAGGGTGCGAGATCCTCCATCTTCTCCCCCAGCCCCACAAAGCGGATGGGGAGGCGGAAAAGATGGGCCACGGTAATGGCGATCCCTCCCTTGGCGGTCCCGTCCATCTTGGTAAGGATGAGGGAATCCAGGCGTACCGCCTGTCCGAAGAGCTTGGCCTGACTCACCGCGTTCTGGCCGGTGGTGGCATCCAGGACCAGGATATTCTCGTGCGGTGCCTCCGGGATCACCTTTCCGGCCACCCGGACCATCTTTTTAAGTTCCTCCATGAGATTGTATTTAGTGTGGAGACGACCGGCGGTATCCACCAGGACCACATCCACTCCCCGGGCCTTGGCGGCCTCAAGCCCCTGATAGACCACCGCCCCGGGGTCAGCTCCCTGGGCCTGGCGAATCACCTCGAACCCCACCCGCTCCCCCCAGGTCACCAGCTGTTCTATGGCCGCGGCCCGAAAGGTATCCGCCGCCACGGCCAGAACGGAAAAACCCCGTTCCTTAAGGTGCCAGGCCACCTTGGCCAGGGTGGTGGTCTTGCCCACACCGTTTACCCCGATGAAAAAGACCACCGCCGGAGAGGCCTCGGGGGGGAAGGGAGGGGTGGGGAGATCGAGCATGCGCAGGATCTCTTCCCGAAGACTCCGTTTGAGTTCGCTCACCTTCAGGGGCTCGCCCAGGAGAAGCTTCCGGCGCGAAGGCTCCAGCAGACGATTCACCGTTTCGATACCTATATCCGCGGTGATGAGTAGTTCCTCGAGTTCCTCGAGAAAGGCCTGATCCACCAGACGGTCCACCTCAAAAAGCTCGGCCAGGCCTTCCTTGAGACGCTCGCGGGTCTTAGTAAGTCCCTTCTTAAACCTGTCCCAGAGCTTCTTTTCCTCGGCCGCTTCTTCCGCCGGCTGGACCCCGGATTCGGCCGGAGGGGGGGTAAGCGGTGAGGTTTCCGGCGGCGGGGACTCCCTCGAGGGAGATTCCTGTATCGGGGTCTCCGGAGAGGTACCCTCCGCCGAAGGAATCTCCTCGGTCTTTTTCTTAAATTTGCGCCTAAACCACTTGAGCATGCAGAATCCTCGCGCTAAAAGTTGGTTTCATAACTTTATTACCTCTCCGGGTCGGTGGCAAGAAAGGCCCTCCAGGGGCTTGGAGAGAGGAGATTTTAGGGGTAAATAAAGACGGACGAGGGCTAAGATGGACCTAGAACTAAAACTCCTACCTGCGGAGAAGCGACGGCCGGTTCCGGAGCTCAAAAATCTGGTCTTCGGCCGCCTCTTTACCGATCACATGTTTGTAATGGAGTACGATTGTGAAAGAAAGTGGCATGCGGCCCGGATCGAACCCTATGCCCCCATCAGTCTGGACCCGGCAGCCATCGTTTTGCATTACGCTCAAACCATCTTCGAGGGGCTCAAGGCCTACTGGGGGGTGGATGGAAGGATCCGCCTTTTTCGGCCCTGGGAAAACATGCAGCGTCTCAACCGGGGAGCCGAACGCATGTGCATGCCCCGGGTGGACGAGGAATTTGTCCTTTCAGCCATAAAGAAACTGGTCTGGATAGATCGGGCCTGGATCCCCCGGGAAAAAGGGGCCGCTCTCTATATCCGTCCTTTCATGTTTGGTACCGAACCCTCTCTGGGGGTCAAACCCAGCCATACCTATCTTTTCATGGTTATCCTCTCCCCGGTAAGTTCCTATTATCAGGAAGGGTTCAATCCGGTAAAGATTTACGTCACCGACGAATTCGTGCGGGCTGCTCCCGGAGGAACCGGAGAGGTAAAGGCCGGAGGCAACTACGCCGCCAGTCTCAAAGCCGCTGAAGTGGCCAAAAAGAAGGGCTATACCCAGGTTCTCTGGCTGGACGCTGTGGAACGGCGGTATGTAGAGGAAGTGGGAACCATGAATATCTTCTTTTATTTCGACGACGAACTGGTTACCCCGGCCCTTTCCGGAAGCATTCTCCCCGGAATCACCCGGGACTCGGTCCTCCAACTGGCTCGCCACTGGGGGCTCCGGGTTTCGGAAAGGCGCATAAGTATCGATGAGGTGATCGAGGGTATCGAGACCGGAAGGTTGAGAGAGTGTTTCGGGACCGGCACCGCAGCGGTAATCTCCCCGGTAGGGGCCCTTTACTACCGGGGGAAGGAGTACCTAATAAATCAGGGGCAAACCGGCCCCCTGGCCCAGAAGCTATTCGACGAACTTACCGCCATTCAATACGGAGAAAAGGAAGATCCCTTCGGCTGGGTTACCCTGGTAGAAGGCTAAAAATCCACGATCTTTCGGGCCTTGGCCAGTTCCCGTTGCACAGCCGCGGCTTTATCCAGATCGAAATCGGCCAGTTCCTCCTCTCCCAGATCCCGATATACCTGACTGCGCGCCATAAAGGCCGCAGCATACATGGGTTCGAGGTCTATGGCTCGGTTGAAAAACTCCAGGGCCCTTTCCAGAAGCCCTCTCTTATCTTCCTCCTGCTGCGCCAGCTGACTGCGTCGATAAAAGATCTGACCCATGCGAAAATAAAGCCGGGGATTTTCGGGGGCCAGATCCAGGGCCTTGTTGAGATCGGCCTCGGCTTCATCCAGACGTTCCAGTTGCAGATAGGCCGCAGCCCGGGCCTGATAGGCCTTGGCCATGCCGGGATCGGCTTCAATGGCCCGGGTAAGCCATTCGATGGCCTCGGTGAACTGTTTTTTGAGCAGGAGAAAAGCTCCTTCTTCGAAAAGCTCCTCCGGGGTCATACCGACCTCCGCCCAAAGATTTTTCCACAGAATATCCTCTCCTGTGGCTTTCCACAAGCTTGAGTTTTACCGATCTTTAGGTAAGTTTGGAAATAAGGAGGGGTGCCCGAGCGGTCGAAGGGGGCGGCCTTGAAAGCCGCTGAGGGCCTCAGCGC
>WGAR01000011.1 GCA_015494725.1 Thermodesulfobacteriaceae bacterium
ATCCGGGCCAGGATCTCCGGATTGAGCTCCAGAGGCAGGCCCAGGGCCTCGGCCGCGGCCTCGTTGGTGAGGTCGTCCTCGGTGGGTCCGAGGCCCCCGCTAATCAGGAGAAAATGGGCCTTGGAAAGCAGATGCCGAAGGTAAAAGACGATTTCTTCCTTTTCGTCGCCCACGGTAACGATTTCGCGCACCCGATAGCCGTAGCGGGAAAGACGTTCCGCGGCCCAGAAACTGGTAACATTGGGAACCCGGCCGGAGACGAGTTCATTGCCTATGGCCAGGATGGCACCTTCCATCCCTTCCTATGTATCACAAAACCGGGGTCAATTCCATTCCAGAAGTTTCTGACGCAGGGAAAAGAGGCGGTCGCGGAGAGCTGCGGCTCGCTCAAACTCAAGATTTTTGGCCGCTTTTTTCATCTCCTTTTCCACCCGTTTGATCTCCCGCTTGAGTTCCTCAAGGCTTGAAAACCTCTCCTCGTCCTCCACCTCAAGGAGTTTGGGAAGATCCACATAGTCGGCCTCGGCGATGCGGGCGAGCGTGTCCTCCACTTTCTTTTTGACCGTTTGCGGGGTGATCCCGTGCCGGCGGTTATACTCCTCCTGGATGCGCCGGCGGCGATTGGTCTCCTCAATGGCCTTCTTCATGGAGGGGGTGATTTCGTCCGCATAAAGGATGACCGTTCCGTTTGCGTTTCGGGCCGCTCGACCCATCATCTGGATGAGTGAACGCTCGGAGCGCAAAAACCCTTCTTTATCCGCATCAAGGATGGCCACAAGCGACACCTCCGGGATATCAAGCCCTTCGCGCAAAAGATTGATCCCCACCAGCACATCAAAGACCCCCTTGCGGAGGTCCCTTATGATCCTGGCCCGCTCAAGGGTCTTAATGTCGGAGTGAAGATACTTCACCCGGATCCCGAGGTCCGCGTAGTATTCGGTAAGCTCCTCGGCCATGCGTTTGGTGAGGGTGCAGACCAGGACCCGCTCGCCCCGGGCCACCCGTTTCCGGATCTCGGCGAGCAAATCGTCCACCTGGTTCCGTGCCGGGCGCACCTCAACCCGCGGGTCAAGAAGCCCGGTGGGCCGAATGATCTGTTCCACCACGCGGCCTTTGGCTTTCTCAAGCTCGTAGGGCCCGGGGGTGGCTGAGACATAGATTACCTGGTTCACCCGAGCCTCAAACTCCTCAAAGGTAAGCGGCCGGTTGTCAAGGGCCGAGGGGAGCCTGAAACCGTATTCCACCAAGGTCTCCTTGCGGGAACGATCCCCGCGGTACATCCCGGCAAGCTGCGGGATGGTGATGTGGCTTTCGTCAATGAAGATGAGGAAATCGTCCGGAAAGTAGTCAAGGAGGGTGTAAGGGGGTTCTCCGG
Organism: Thermodesulfobacteriaceae bacterium; assembly: GCA_015494725.1. GTDB lineage: Bacteria > Desulfobacterota > Thermodesulfobacteria > Thermodesulfobacteriales > Thermodesulfobacteriaceae > Thermosulfurimonas_A. The sequence goes on from WGAR01000011.1 coordinate 1,376, forward strand.
GGCGGCGGCCGTCAAGATAACGGCTATAGTTCTCGATCCCGTGGCAGTAGCCCACCTCCTCAAGCATCTCAAGATCATAGAGGGTGCGTTTTTTGAGGCGTTCGGCGTAAAGGTGCTCTCCGCGTTCCTCAAAGTAACGCACGCGCTCCTCAAGTTCCTTTTTGATCTCCTCTATGGCCCGGCGCAGGCGGTCCTCCTCGGTCACGTAATGGGTGGCCGGGAAAACCACCGTCTCCTTAAGTCTCCCCAGGACCTTTCCCCGGAAGGGGTCGATGACCTTTATGGCCTCGATTTCGTCCCCGAAAAGCTCCACCCGCAAAGCCCGTTTTTCCTCGCTTGCCGGAAAGATCTCCACCACGTCCCCGCGCACGCGAAAGGTCCCGCGGCGGAAGTCGTAGTCGTTTCGCTCGTAGTGCATGGTAATAAGGCGCCTTATGAGCCGATCCCGGGGAAGGGTGTCTCCCACCCGGAGGTAAAGATGCATGCGGGCATAGTCCTCCGGGGAGCCCAGGCCGTAGATGCAGGAGACACTCGCCACCACGATCACGTCCCGGCGGGAGAGCACCGCGGAGGTGGCCGCATGCCGCAGGCGGTCTATGAGATCGTTTATGGAAGCGTCTTTTTCGATATAAGTATCGGTGGCCGGGATGTAGGCCTCGGGCTGGTAGTAATCGTAGTAGGAGACGAAATATTCCACGGCGTTATCCGGGAAAAAGCGGCGGAATTCATTATAGAGCTGGGCGGCAAGGGTCTTGTTCGGGGCGATGACCAGGGTAGGGCGATTCACCCGGGCGATGACATTGGCCATGGTGAAGGTCTTCCCCGAGCCGGTGAC
>WGAR01000012.1 GCA_015494725.1 Thermodesulfobacteriaceae bacterium
ATGAGGCTCAGGTATTATCCCGAAACCGATTCCCTTTACATTGACCTTTCCGAAAAACCCGGCGTGGATGCCGTGGAAGTGGCCGAGGGCGTGGTCCTGGACCTTGACGAGCACGGAAACGTGGTGGGCATAGATATAGACAACGCCAGCCGAAAGGTGGAACTCGCCAGGCTTCTAGTGGAAAGTTTTCCCTCCGAGCCCGAGGTCCTCAAGAAAGCGGCATAAAAAATACTCCCCCGCGTCCGCACGGGACGCAGGGGGATCTCTTTTCATCTTTGAACACAAGCGCAGGGGATACAACACACGGCCCCACTACACCAACTGTATGTTGCGCCGCATCTACCGCGAGGCTTACCAAAGAATTGGTGGAGCCGGTGGGACTTGAACCCACGACCTCGTGAATGCCATTCACGCGCTCTCCCAACTGAGCTACGGCCCCACCGGAGGGTGGACGATTTTAGCTTAATCGCCCCCTCCGAACCTGTCAAGACGAGAATGCTCTACCAGTTCTCGCATACCGGCTCGAAGTAGCCGCGGGGATGGGCGCAGGCCGGACACTTTTCCGGCGCCTCGGACCCTACGTGAATATATCCACAATTACGGCACCGCCAGACGATGGGTTCCTCGCGCTTAAAAAGGGTGCCGTCCTTGATCCTTTCGGCCAGGACCCGATAACGCTTCTCGTGGAACTTTTCCGCCTCGGCGATGGCCTCAAGCACCGCGGCGATCTCCGGAAACCCCTCCTCCCTGGCCACCTTCGCGAACTCGGGGTACATCCGGGAATGCTCATAATTCTCCCCCTCCGCCGCAGCCAGAAGGTTTTCCAGGGTGTTTCCGATCTTTCCGGCGGGATAGGCCGCCTGGATCTCTACCTCTCCCCCTTCCAGGAACTTGAAAAGACGCTTGGCGTGCTCCTTCTCCTGCTCCGCGGTCTCGAGGAAAATATCCGCAATGCGCTGATACCCTTCCTTCTTGGCCTGGGAGGCAAAATAAGTATAACGGTTCCGGGCCTGCGACTCCCCGGCAAAGGCGGTAAGCAAATTCTTCTCCGTCCGGGTTCCCTTAAGACTCTTCATGCCTTTCCTCCTTCTTAAAATTTGTTTCAGGTTAGAACAAATACCGAATCTGTCAATTCCCCCTGGCCCTTCTCCGGAGCGACTTCGGTTGAGGAAAGGGGTTCTCTCCGGTATAAGGTAATACCTATGGAACCAGAGGTATCGGTGGTCATTCCGGCTTATAACGAAGAGGAAGCCCTTCCGCGCCTACTGGCCCGTCTGGAGGAGGTGCTCCCGGAGCTGGGGCGGCCGGTGGAGGTCATCATCGTGGATGACGGTTCCACCGATGGTACCCCGGAAATATTGCGCCAGGCGGTAAAGCGCTATCCCTGGCTGCGCGGGTTCATTTTGCGCCGCAATTTCGGCCAGAGCGCGGCTTTGACCTGCGGCATCGAGGCCGCCCGGGGAAAGATCATCGTCACCCTGGATGCGGATCTCCAGAATGATCCCGCCGACATCCCCCTGCTCCTGGCCAAGCTCGAGGAGGGGTACGACGTGGTATCCGGCTGGCGCAAAGACCGGCAGGACCCCTGGCTTTCCCGAAAAATTCCCTCCCGGGTGGCCAACTGGCTTATCGGAAGGATCACCGGGGTGCGAATCCACGATTACGGCTGCACCCTCAAGGCCTACCGGCGGGAGGTGATCCAGGGCATCCCCATCTACGGGGAGCTGCACCGTTTCATTCCGGTGCTTACCGATCTGCGCGGGGCCCGCATCACCGAGGTCCCGGTGCGGCATTATCCCCGCCGTTTCGGTCAAAGCAAGTACGGTCTTTCCCGCACCTACCGGGTGCTTCTGGATCTTCTGCTCATGTTCTTTTTTCAGCGTTTTGCCACCCGTCCGCTGCATTTCTTCGGGCTCCTGGGGCTCTTTCTGTTTGTAAGCGGCTTTTGCATCGAAAGTTATCTCTCCATCCTCAAAATCTTCTACCATCAGCGGATCGGACAGCGCCCCCTCCTGCTCCTCGGCGCCCTGCTTATCATTACCGGGGTGAACCTCCTGGGAACCGGGCTTCTGGCTGAACTCCTGGTGCGCAGCTATTATGAGGGAAGCGGACGCAAGATCTACGCGGTAAGGGAGAGCCTGCCTTGAAAAAAACCGCCGGATTCCTCCTGCGCCTGGCGATAAGCGCCGGGATCATCTTCTACCTGCTGCAAAGAAGCGACTGGACGGCTCTTAAAAAAGCCCTCCTGAACTATCCCCCCGGCTGGTGGCTGGCGGGTCTGGTATTTTACGCCCTGTTTCAGGCCGCCAGTGTGGCCCGCTGGCGTTATATCTGTAAGACCCTGGGATTCCGGAAACCTTACCTCTATTTCCTGAAACTCTACCTCCTCAATATGTATGTGAATACCTTTCTTCCCGGCTTCATGGGAGGCGATGTGGTAAGGGGATACTATCTGGTGCGGGACGGATTCGGGTTAAAGGAAAGTTCCTTCAGTGTGCTGGTGGACCGGGGAGCCGGTCTCATGGCCATCTGTTTTCTGCTCCTCCTTTTTCTGCCCTTTTACGGGGGATTCATCCCCCGGCATGTCCGTCTCACCGTGGAGGTATGGGCCCTGGCGGTGGTGATCGGGGGCGGGGTTATCTCCCTCTGGGCCTCCCTCCGGAGGAATCGGAGCCTTGCTCCTCTGGTCTGGCCGGATGCGGGGGCGGTATTCCTTTACGGACTGGTGGTTCAGGTCCTTTACGTCTTTCAGTTCGCGGTGATGGCTCAGGGGCTCCATATCCGCCTTCCCTGGAGCCTGTACTTCGTCATTGTTCCCATTACCGGATTTCTCTCCTCCCTTCCCGTAAGCCTGGGAGGGCTGGGGCTGCGAGAGGGCAGCCTGGTCTATTTCATGGGACTCCGGGGGGTTCCCCAGGAAAAGGCCCTGCTGCTGGGGCTCCTGGTCTATTCCACCGTGCTGACCGGGGCTCTGCCCGGGGCCCTGGTCTATCTTCGCGGGGTAAAAAGTGCTCGAACTTAAGCTCCTCTTCAAGACCTTCGTGGCCATCTTTATCATCGTGGACCCTATAGGAGGGATCCCCCTCTTCCTGAGTCTCACCGCCCGGGAAAGCGAATCCCAGAGAAGGGCCACGGCCCTTAAGGCTGTGGTGGCGGCTTTCCTGGTGCTGGCGGTCTTTGTCCTGCTGGGGGAGAGGATCCTTTCCTTCTTTCAGATCTCCCTGGGCTCGTTCCGGGTGGCCGGCGGGGCCCTCCTTTTCATCATTGCCCTGGATATGCTCCAGGCCAAACCCCGAAGCACCAAAAGCACCCCTCCGGAAGAGGAGGAAAGCCGCCAGCGAGAAGACGTGGCCCTGGTCCCCCTGGCGGTCCCCATCCTGGCCGGCCCCGGGGCCATAACCACGGTCATCGTCCTTTCCGGCGGCGAATCCCTCCCGGCCAAGCTCATCGTACTTCTGGCCTGTGCCCTGGTCATGACCAGCACCTTCCTCATCTTTACGCAGGCCTCGCGCATCGCTCGCTTTCTGGGACACACCGGGGCCAATCTGCTGGTGCGAATTATGGGTCTTCTTCTTTCGGTTATCGCGGTAGAATACATGGTGGCAGGGATTAAAGAATTATTTCCTGCACTAGGAGGTCAAGGATGAAGATAGGTCTGGTGTATGACCCCATCTTTCTGCGGCATGTACCCGGGGCCTTTCATCCGGAAAGGCCGGAAAGATTAACCGCCATCCGGGAGAGGCTGGAGCGTGAGGACCTCTCCGGCCTGGTGGAATATCTTTCTCCCCGGCGGGCCCGGCGGGAGGAAATCCTGTGGAACCACAGCGAGGCCCATTATGAACGGGTGGCCTCCACCGCTGGAAAGGCCTCGGTTCAACTGGACCCGGATACCGCCACCTCCGAGGACTCCTTCGAGGCCGCTCTTCACGCCGTGGGAGCCCAGTTCGAGGGTCTGGACGAGATCTTCCGGGAAAATTATCGGGTGGTCTTCTGTCTGGTGCGGCCTCCCGGGCATCATGCCGAGTATGATCAGGCCATGGGGTTTTGCCTCTTCAACAACGTGGCTCTGGCCGCCCATTACGCCCTGAGGGTCCTCAAATTCTCCCGGATCCTCATCGTGGACTGGGACCTCCATCACGGAAACGGCACCCAACACGCCTTTTATCGCCGGCGGGAGGTGCTTTATTTTTCCCTGCATCAGTTCCCCTATTATCCGGGCACCGGCCGTATGGAGGAGGTGGGGCGGGAAGAAGGCACCGGTTTTACGGTCAACGTTCCCCTTCCGGCCGGTCAGGGGGATGTGGAATACCTGGCGGTGTTCAAGGAAATCCTCCGTCCCATCGCCCTTCAATATCGGCCTGAATTAATCCTGGTCTCCGCGGGTTTTGACCCCCACCGCAACGACCCTCTGGGAGGAATGCGCCTTTCGGCCGAAGGATTCGGGGCCATGGCCGAAGTGATTCAGGAAATCGCCGAGGAGACCGCGGAGGGACGTATCCTCCTCACCCTGGAGGGGGGCTACGATCTTACCGGGCTGGCCGAAAGCGTGGCCGAGGTGATCAAGGTCCTTTCCGGCCAAAAGAGGGTGGAGATCCGGGGCGAACCCTCCGCTTCCTTTCGTGAGTACCTGCGGGAAACGCGGCAGTTCTTTTCCCGGTACTGGTCCCTCTGATGACTCCCAAGGACTTCTCCCCCTGGGCCCTGCTGATCTCTGCCCTGCCTATCGGGGTGGTGAGCTATTTCCGGCGGAGACGGTTTCCCGAACCTTTTCCGCCGGGCTGGTCTCCATCCCCGCATCTTTATTTTTTCTTGGTTTTGTAGTAAAAATCAGCCCCGAAAGGAGTTCTCGATGATCGCCGCTCAAATAAAGGACTATCTCGAACGGGCCTCCTGGATCCGCAGGATGTTCGAGGAGGGGGCCCGCCTCAAGGCCCGTTACGGTGCGGACCGGGTCTGCGATTTCAGTCTGGGCAACCCCGACGTTCCTCCCCCTCCGGAGGTGAGCCAGGCCCTGCGGGAACTCCTCTCCGAGGACAGACCGGAGCTCCATGCCTACATGCCCAATGCGGGCTTCCCCTTTGCCCGTGAGGCCATGGCCGAAAAAATAACCCGGGAGCAGGGGGTGCCGGTTTCCGCGGAGGAGGTGATTCTCACCTGCGGGGCTGCCGGAGGGCTTAATATTATCTTCAAGGCCCTGCTTGATCCCGGCGATGAGGTGGTCTTCCCCTCGCCCTTCTTTGTAGAGTACGGGTTCTATGTGGAAAACCACCGGGGGGTTCCCCGGCCGGTCCCCACCCGGCCGGATTTTTCCCTGGATCTGGAGGCCCTGGAGAAGGCCATAGGCCCGCGCACCAAAGCGGTACTGATCAATTCTCCCCACAATCCCACCGGGCGCATTTACCCCGAGGAGGATATCGCCGGTCTGAGCCGGATCCTCCAGGAAAAAAGCCGGACCCTGAACCGAACCCTCTATCTGGTTTCGGACGAACCCTATCGGAATCTGGTCTTCGACGGCCGGAAGGTCCCCTCTATCTTCCAACACTACCCGGCAAGCCTGGTGGTGGGGAGCTTCTCCAAGGAACTCAGCCTTCCCGGAGAACGGATCGGTTTTGTGGCCGTGCATCCGGAAATGCCGGAGAAGGATTCCGTCCTTGCGGCCCTGATCCTGGCCAACCGCATCCTGGGGTTTGTCAATGCCCCGGCCCTGGCCCAGCGTCTGGTGGCCCGATGCGCCACCGCGTTGGTGGATGTTTCCGTTTATGAACGCCGGAGAGATCTCCTCTGCTCCATCCTGGAGGAGGCCGGTCTGGAATTCATCCGTCCCGAGGGGGCCTTTTATGTCTTCCCCCGCACCCCGGGGGATGACGTGGAATTCTGTCGCCTCCTTCAGGAAGAACTGATCCTGGCGGTTCCGGGGCGGGGCTTCGGGGCTCCGGGACACATTCGTCTGGCCTTCTGTGTGGATGAAGCCACCATTGAACGTTCCCGGGAAGGATTCAAGCGCACCGTGGAAAAGGCTCGAACCCAGGGGAGGTAAGATGTATCAGGCGCGTCTGGAAACCATGCCCCGGGAGGAACTGGAAAAACTGCAACTCAAACGGCTAAGAACAACCCTGGAACATATTCGCAACCACAACCCCCGCTACGCCCAAAGATTCGGGGATCTCCGGCCTGAAGACCTCACCGACCTCTCCCAGATCCGGGAACTTCCCTTTATCACCAAGGACGAGCTGCGTCGGGCCTATCCCCTGGGGCTGGCCTGTGCCCCGAAGGAAGCCCTGGTCCGATTTCACATGTCCTCCGGGACCACCGGCACCCCGGTAATCAACCCCTTCACCCGGGCGGACGTAGAGCAATGGGCCGAAATCATGGCTCGATGTTTGACCGCCGCCGGCCTCACCCCTGCGGATGTACTTCAGATCACCCCGGGGTTCGGGCTCTTTAACGGGGGTTTCGGGTTCCATTACGGTGCGGAAAGGATCGGTTGCTTTGTGGTGCCCATAGGTCCGGGACGCACCCTCATGCAGCTCAAGTTCATGCGCGATTTCGGCACCACCGCCCTGGCGGCCATCTCCTCTTATCCCCTCCGACTCATTGAGGTGGCCCGGAAGGAGGGGTTTGACTTTCGCGAGACCCGGCTTCGGGTGGGAATCTTCGGAGCCGAGGTCTGGAGCGACGAAACCCGCAAGTATATCGAGGAATCCATGGGCATCGAGACCTTCGATATCATAGGTATGACCGAAACCGGTGGGGTGGGGCTGGGCATAGATTGTCGGGCTCATGAGGGTATCCACATCTGGGAGGACCATTACCTGGTGGAGATCGTGGACCCCGAAACCGGAGAGGTGCTTCCCGATGGAAGGGAAGGCGAGATGGTGGTCACCACCCTGACCCGGGAAGGGTTGCCCCTTATCCGCTATCGCACCCGAGACATTACCCGGATCATCTCCCGGGAACGCTGTTCCTGCGGGAGGACCATGCTTCGGGTGGATCGTATCCGCGGACGCACCGACGATATGCTCAAGGCCAAAGGGGTAAACTTCTACCCCCGCCAGATAGAAGAAATCCTCATGCGTCATCCGGAGACCACCCCGGAATATCTCATCCGGATAGGCAAAAAGGCCGGAAAGGACTTCGTGGAAATCCTGGTGGAATGCCGAGAACTGGAGGAGGGGCTCTCCCGGCGGCTGGAGGAGGAGATCTACAATTTCCTCGGATTCCACGCCCGGGTAAAACTCCTTCGGGAGGGAGATCTTCCCCGCAGCGAGGGGAAGGCCCGCCGGGTAGAACGGGTGGAGGAAACCTAGGAAAGGCCCCGGGGGGTGAAGATCACCCTTACCGTGCAGGGCTGACCCGGGGCGGGATAGGGAGCCGCGGCCTTTATCGCCGCTTCGGCCGCCCGATCGAAAAGGGGATTACCCGAGTGCTTTATCCATTGATAATCCAGAAGTTGCCCCCGGGCCGAAAGTCTCAGCCGGATTTCGGCGGTGAGATTCTTCTCTTTTTCCAGGGCCAGAGGAACCTCGAAAAAGGCGGACAGATGGGTCCTGAGCCGGAGCACGAAATCCGCCCCCGGGCCAGGCGAACCCGGGGAGGTCCCCTCCCCCTCCACCTTTTTACGGAGACGGCTTAACTTCTCGGAAAGGATCTTTTCCTCCAGCCGGGCCAGACGCTGCTTGAGGAGCTGCTCGGAACGGTCCTCGGCCCTGCGTTTTCGGGGACCGGACCTTGACCTTCGCCGGGAAAGGGTCTTTTTGGCCACCTTGCGGTGAAGCGAGGTTTTCCTGCGGACCCGGTGTTTTTTAGGCGAACTCAAGGGCCTGCGGGGAGGAGG
>WGAR01000013.1 GCA_015494725.1 Thermodesulfobacteriaceae bacterium
AGACGGTTGAGGTGCAGGAATCTTTCCGCGGTATATCGGCTGACCGCCAGGAAAACCGCTCCCTTAAAGACCCAGCGGGCCAGCGGAGGATAACGTTTCCAGGCCTCCACCCCGTGAAGGACAAAGGACACCGGCACACCCTTTATCCGGAGGGGGAGGGCCCGGGGCCACAAAGGGGCCCGGGAAAAGATAACCGGACCGCGCAGCAGGGGTATCCTGCGCCTTTCCGCGATTTGATCCGGACGGAGGGCATAAATCCTTGCCCCGGGGACGATTTCCCGGAGCGCCCGGGCCAGGAGCCGGGCATAGGCCGCTTCCCCGCTTACCTCGGACCAGAAGGAAGGCGCGCAGAGGATCAAGGAAGCTGAGGCATCAGGTCCGCCATCTCCAGGGCGGCCAGAGCCGCCTCAAAGCCCTTGTTACCGGCCTTGGTTCCGGCCCGTTCCACCGCCTGCTCTATGGTGTCGGTGGTGAGCACCCCGAAGATAACCGGGACCCCGGTCTCCAGCGAGGCCTGAGCAATACCCTTGGCGCATTCCGAAGCCACATACTCGAAATGGGGGGTGGCTCCGCGAATAATGGCCCCCAGGCAGATGACCGCGTCGTATCTGCCGCTTGCCGCCAGCCGCTTGGCGGCAAGAGGGATCTCAAAGGAGCCCGGCACCCAGACCACGGTCACATCCTCCTCGCGCACCCCGTGCCGGAAGAGAGCGTCAAAGGCTCCCTTGAGGAGTTCCTGGCTGATAAAGGAGTTAAAGCGCCCTACCACCAGGGCGAATCTTCGCCCCTCCCCCCGAAACCTTCCCTGAATCTCGCGTACCATAATCCTCCTCCCTTAATAGAGCCTCAGGAGATGTCCCAGCTTGTCCCGCTTGCATTTGAGATAGCGATAATTCTCCTCATGGGGCCGGATCTCGATGGGTACCCGTTCCACCACCTTGAGCCCGTACCCCTCCAGTCCCACGATCTTCTTGGGGTTGTTGGTCATGAGGCGCATCTTGCGCACCCCCAGATCCCGCAGGATCTGGGCCCCGATACCGTAATCCCGCAGGTCGGCCTTAAAGCCCAGGACCTCGTTGGCCTCCACCGTATCCTTCCCCTGATCCTGAAGCACGTAGGCCCGAAGCTTGTTGAGCAGCCCTATGCCCCGGCCTTCCTGGCGGAGATAAAGGAGGACCCCCCTTCCCTCCTCGGCGATCATCTCCAGAGCCCTTATGAGCTGCGGGCCGCAATCGCATCGCAGGGACCCGAATACATCCCCGGTGAGACACTCGGAATGTACCCGCACCAGAATGGGATCCTCGGTGACCTCTCCCATGACCAGAGCCACATGGGTGAAGGGATCCACCATATTGGTGTAGGCATAAAGCCGGAATTCTCCCCAGGGGGTGGGGAGCCGGGTTTCCACCTCCCGGCGCACCAGACACTCGTTGCGCAACCGATAGGCGATGAGATCCCGGATGGTGATGATCTTGAGTCCGTGTTCGGCGGCGAACTTTTCCAGATCCGGGAGCCGGGCCATGGTCCCGTCGTCTTTCATGATCTCACAGATCACCCCCGCCGGATAAAGACCGGCCAGACGCGCCAGATCCACCGAGGCCTCGGTATGCCCCGCACGTACCAGAACACCCCCCTCCCGGGCTCGAATGGGAAAGACGTGTCCGGGGGTTACGATGTCCTCCGGACCGCTCCGGGGATCGATGGCCACCCGGATGGTATGGGCTCGATCATGGGCCGAGATACCGGTGGTGACCCCGTAGCGGGCCTCAATGGAAACCGTAAACGCGGTATCAAACCGGGTCCCGTGACGGCGGGGTTGAAGGGGAAGCTGTAAACGCTCCACATCCTCCGGAGTGAGGGTGAGACAGATGAGTCCCCGACCGTACTTGGCCATAAAGTTTATGGCCTCCGGGGTAACCTTCTCCGCCGCCAGCACCAGATCGCCTTCGTTTTCCCGATCCTCGTCATCCACCACAATGACCATCTTTCCGGCCCGAAGATCCTCCAGGGCCTCCTCTATGGTGGCGATGGGCATCTTTTGGCCTCCCCAAAAAGGTTTTTTTATTATAGCCTATCCGCCGAGTGATTACATCATGAGCCGGGATACCGCTACCAAAATAGCGCATCAGGCCCGTTCGGTCACCGTGGCGGTGGTGATAAGCCGGGTGCTGGGGCTGGTAAGGGAACAGGTGCTGGCCCTGCTTCTGGGAGCCGGCCGGGAAATGGACGCCTTTGTGGTGGCCTACCGGATCCCTAACCTGCTGCGGGACCTCTTTGCCGAGGGAGCCCTGGGGATGGCCTTCACCAAGGTCTTCAGTGCCACCCGGGAACAAGAGGGCCCGGAAGCGGCCTTCCGGGCGGCCTCGGAGGTAATCTCCGTCTTCGGGTTCCTGATTCTTTCCATCGTCGTCCTGGGAGAGATCCTGGCCCCGGTGCTGGTCCATCTTCTGGCCCCGGCCTTCCGAAACTTCCCGGGGAAATTCACCCTCACCGTCCATCTGACCCGTATCATGTGGCCCTTCCTCTGGTTTATCAGTCTTTCGGCCCTGGCTGCCGGCATGCTCAACGCCCTGGGGGTCTTCTTCTGGCCGGCCCTCTCCTCGGCCCTCTTCAACCTTACCTCCGTCCTTCTGGGAGGAGGACTCTATTTTCTCTTCGAACGCCTGGGATGGCCCGGAGTGATGGGCTTTGCCCTGGGAGTCCTGTGCGGGGGGCTGGTGCAGCTATCCTTCAATCTGCCCTTCCTGCTGCGACGAGGCTTCCGGTTTCGCCCGGGGCTGAACCACCGTTCCCCGGCGGTTCGGGAGACCCTCAAACTCATGGGCCCCTCGGTGCTGGGACTCTCCGCGGTGCAGCTCAACATCTTTATTAACACCTACTTTGCCACCTCCTGCGGGGAGGGAGCGGTATCCTGGCTGGCCTATGCCTTCCGGCTCATGTATGTACCGCTGGGGCTCTTCGGGGTAGGGCTTTCCCTGGCCCTGTTGCCGGAGGCCAGTCGGCGGGCGGCCCGGGGAGATTACGAGACCCTGCGCCGAACCTTTTCCTCCTCGCTGCTGGTGGGGCTCGGTCTTTCCGTTCCTTCGGCGGTGGGGCTGGCCACACTGGCCGAACCCATCGTGCGTCTCATTTTCGAACACGGCCGTTTCCGTCCGGAAGACACCCTGCACACCGCCCAGGCCCTGCGGATCTTCGCCCTGGGACTTCCCTTCTATTCGGTTACCAAGGTCTCGGTGCCGATCTTTTACGCCCTGGGAAACACCGTAATCCCGGCCGGGGCCAGTTTCCTTTCGGTGGGGGTAAACCTGATCACCATTCTCCTCACCCTTTCCTATCTCAATTTTAAGGCCGTGGCCCTGGGCACCGCCCTGGCCCTGATCTTTCAGGCCTGTTTTCTGGGAGGAATCCTCCAGCTGCGCATCAAAGGCTTGTTCCCTGGACGTTTCTGGGTAGGATTGCTAAAAATAATCTTAAGCGCAGGAACAATGGGAATATTGGCCCTGGCTTTACAAAAGAACCTCCCGGTACTTCCCCTGATTTTACTCTGCGCCCTTCTCTTCCTGGGCCTGATTCGGGTTCTGGGTCCGGAGGAGGCCTTATATTTCTGGAAGAGGTTGCGCCCCTGATGCCCCAGCTCCCTGAGATAGGCTGGAATATCTTGCGCGAACTCCTGACCAGCCCCCTGCCCCCGGATCTCCGGCAGAAAGTGGAAACCCTGAAAAAGGCCTATGAGGTCCTCTACCACGAATATTCCAAGGATTTTCTGACCGGCCTCTATAATCGCAGGAGTTTTGAGGAGGAACTGGTCAAGATGGTGGAACTCTCCCGGCGAGAGGAAACCCCTTTTACCCTGTTTTTACTGGATATCGACCACTTCAAGCGGATCAACGATACCTACGGACACGAAACCGGGGACCGGGTGCTGGCCGAAGTGGGCCGAACCCTGCTCAGGACCCTACGCAAGACCGATTTTGCCGCCCGTTACGGCGGGGAGGAGTTCGCGGTGATCCTGCCCGGATTGGGGTTTTATCGGGGAATGGGGGTGGCCCGGCGCATCAAGGCCGCCCTGGAATCCTTGAAATTTACCACCCCCCGGGGTACGGTAAGTATTACCGTGAGTATAGGAGGAGCGGTCTTCCGTCCGGATTATCGCCTAGGGCCGAAGGAGTTCCTGCGGGAGGTGGATCAGCTCCTCTATGCGGCCAAGAACCTGGGAAGAAGAACCATCGTCTTCAAGCCGGAACTGGAACCCCATACCGAAGGACTTACCCTGGAGGAAAGGGCCTTACTTTTTGGCAAAGACGAGAAGGAATAGATGCCCGGGAACACTTTCGGAAAATTCTTTCGGGTCACCACCTTCGGAGAATCCCATGGTCGGGCCCTGGGGGCGGTAATCGACGGCTGTCCGCCGGGGATTCCCCTTTCCGAGGAAGACATCCAGACCGAACTGGAACGGCGTCGTCCGGGGAAACACCTGGGACAATCCCCCCGACGGGAACCGGACCGGGTGGAGATCCTATCCGGGGTATTCGAGGGTCACACCCTGGGGACTCCCATCGCCCTGGTGATTTACAACCGGGACGTGCGCTCCTCGGACTATCATCCCCTGAAGGAAATCTTCCGCCCCGGACACGGAGACTGCACCTATTTCTGGAAATACGGCCGGAGGGACTGGCGGGGAGGAGGGCGCTCCAGCGGACGGGAGACCGTGGCCCGGGTGGCTGCCGGGGCCGTGGCCCAGAAAGTCCTTTCCGCTTACGGCATAGAGGTGAAGGCCTATACCGTAGCCCTGG
>WGAR01000014.1 GCA_015494725.1 Thermodesulfobacteriaceae bacterium
AAAGAGAAACAAAATTCCGATTCGTTTCATGAGCTTACCTCCTATTTTCGGTCAAAGAAGATGTTTTTCCCCTTGATGCTCAACGGTATTCCCAGGACCACCTGGGCCGAAAGCCAGCTGAGTCTTCTGGCCGCCACCCCGATGGTGTACATCACCCGGTTGTCCACGCAGTGTTCCTTGGCCACGCTTACCGCCGAGCCCACAGCAATCCCGAGATCGATGAGGCGCATGGCGCAGACCGGACCCTCATAGTCCCCGGAGGTCTTTTCCGCCTTGAGGATTTTTTCACAATCAAAGCCGCATCCCTGACAGTTGACCCCCACGGGGCGTTTGAAATCAAGCCCGATAAGGACCACGGCCTCGGCCTGCCGGACATTTTCCGCGTCGCGCTTAAAGAAGGCGAAGGCCTTGCCCCTCTCGGCCACCTTTTCCATCTCCCGGGCCAGGGTCTCCTTTTCCTCCGGGTCGGTGACCAGCACGGTCACGATCTCGTCCTGCCCCCGGGCCTTGGGGGCCGTGCGGGCCGCAGTAAGCATTAGCCTTCCCACCAGCGCCGCCATTTCCTTTTCGGGGTTGAATTCCATGGCCGCCTCCTTTCCGCCGGAACTTTTTCTCTATTTTAGCCTCAAAAGATAAGAATTATCTAGTCAGGGATCCGGCCTCCCGTTAAGATTAGGCCATGGCTTTCTGGCTGGAGCTGGCCCAGGGTCTGATCCTTCCTTTAAGGCGACGATATTTTCGTTATTTCATTCTGGCCCAGGGTTTTTCCCTCCTTGGACGCTGGGTGCACACCACCGCTCAGCGCTGGCTCCTTTACGAGCTTACCGGTTCCTCGGCCTATCTGGGGCTGCTGGGGGCCCTGGGGTCCTTTCCGGTGCTCCTCTTTGCCCTTCCCGCAGGGGTCCTGGCCGACCGTCTTCCCAAAAAGAAGATCCTGGTAGCGGCGCAGCTTCTGGCCGCGGCTTCCGCCTTTTTTCTCTTCCTTTTAACCTTTCTGGGCCTGGTGCGTCCCTGGCATATCCTGCTTCTGGCTTTTCTTATGGGAACCGGAGTGGCCCTTGAGTTTCCGGTGCGAAACGCCTTCATCTACGACCTGGTGGGAAAGGAAGACCTGGTCTCGGCCCTTTCCCTACACTCCCTGGCCTTTAACCTTTCCCGGTTTCTGGGGCCGGCGCTGGCCGGCTGGTTCATGGCCGCCCTGGGGCTTTCCTTCTGTTTTCTCTTCAATTCCCTGAGCTATCTTCCGGTGGCCAGCGCCGTGATCCTCATCTCCCTTCCCGAAAACCGCAGACCCTCCCGGGGAAACCTCCTTTCGGCCCTGCACGAGGGGCTGGGCTATGCCGCCCGAAAAAAGTCTCTTCAGGGGATTCTTCTTCTCGTGGCCCTGGTGAGTCTGGGGCTTTTTCCCTACGCCGTGCTCCTTCCGGCCTTAACCCGCGAACTCTATCACGGTGGGGCCAGGGAATTCAGTATCTTTATGACCGCAAACGGTCTCGGGGCCCTTATCGGGGCCCTTTTCGCCGGAACCCTGGGGCGGAGACTTCCTCTTCAAAGGGTGATCTTTTCTTCGGCCCTCCTCCTTCCCGGGGCCGTCTATCTTCTGGCCTCCTGGGGTAATTTTTTCCTGGGAGCCGGCCTTCTTTCCCTGGTCGGGTTCCTGATGGTAAATATCATTATGAACGGAAACGCCCGGGTGCAGACCCTCTGCGAGGACGAGATGCGGGGCCGGGTGCTGGGGCTTTTTAGCTGGTCTTTCTTCGGACTCTTTCCCGCGGGAAGCCTTCTGGCCGGAGCGGTGGCCGAAAAGGTGGGGGTCGCCGGAGCCCTTAAAATTTTGGCTCTCATCTCCGGGAGCCTGATCCTGCTTCTTACCTGGAGGTTTTGGGATGAGGCTTGATCCCGAGATCTGGGAACGTCTTCGCCGGCGGGCCAGGACCCTCTATGAGCAAAACGGGACCTCGCACCGCTGGGATCATGTGGAAAGGGTGCTCGCGCTGGCCGAGCGTCTGGCCCGCGAGGAGGGGGCGGATATAGAAGTGGTGCGGGTTGCGGCCCTGCTTCACGATATCGGCCGGGGCGAGGAGGCCCGCACCCGGGGCCGGGTCTGCCATGCCGCATACGGGGCCGAGCTGGCCCGAAAGATCCTTACCGAGGAAGGGCTCCCCCCGGACTTCATCGAGCGGGTGGTGCGGGCCATAAGGCGTCATCGGTTTCGGGGAAAGGATCCCCCGGAGACCCCGGAGGAGAAGGTGCTTTTTGACGCCGATAAACTCGACAGTCTGGGGGCGGTGGGAATCGGCCGGGCCTTTCTTTTTGCCGGCGAGGTGGGGGCCCGGCTCCACAACCCGGAGGTGGATCTAGAAAAGACCGAACCCTATTCCTCGGAGGACACCGCCTGGCGGGAGTTCAAGCTCAAGCTCTCCCGCATCAAGGACCGGATGCTTACCCCAAGCGGCCGGCGCCTGGCCGAGGAACGCCACCGCTTCATGGAGGAATTCTTCGACCGCCTCCATCGCGAGGTCCGCGGAGAATTGTAATTCCCTATCTCCGATAGAAAAAGAAGGCGATCGAGAAGGAAATCCCGAGATTGAGAGTGGTTTGGAAGGGGCTTAAAGGATCAATCTTTTTGATTCGGGTTAAGGCGTCCCGGACCTGAGTTGACAGAAAAAGCGACAGGATGCAAAATCTTCTCAGAAACAATAAACGGAGGTGGTGGCCATGGGTGTGGATCTCAAGAGCTTGAAAGCGGACAAGGTAGTGGATGCGCGAGGAACGGCCTGTCCCGGGCCTTTGCTGGAGGCCAAAAAGGCCATGGCCGAGGTGCCTCCTGGGGGTATTTTGGAGGTCCTTTCCTCGGACGAGGGCACCAAGGACGATCTGCCTATCTGGGCGGAAAATGCAGGGCATGAGTTTCTGGGGGTGATCGAAGAGGCCGGGTACTGGCGTCTTTTTGTGCGCAAGGCGGCGGAATGAGCGTTAAAATTCTGGTCTTTTCCACTCAGAATATTTCCGATCCCGGGGTGGACCTGGCGGGGTCCTCCCACCTGCCTTATTCTCCCGGTGTGGTGGTGATTCCGGTTCCCTGTTCCAGCGGGATAGATCCCCGCTGGATAATTTACGCCCTGGAGAAAGGGTTCGACGGGGTCTTCATTGCCGCCGACGGTACGGATTGTCCGTATCTTGAAGATTGCACCACCCGCACCGGACAGGTGGTGGCCCGGGCGCAGGAGATGGCCCGGGAGAAGGGGCTGGACCCGCGGCGCATAAGGATGGCAGCCATCTGTTCGGTCTGTGCCGAGGCCTTTGTCAATCATATGCGCAACTTCGAGAAAGCCCTGCAGGAGCTCGACCATGGGAAATGAGCTTTCCTCCCGCTATGACTGTGTGGTGATCGGCGGGGGAATAGCCGGTATGGAGACGGCTCTCCTTCTGGGAGACATGGGCTTTGAGTGTCTCCTGGTGGAAAAGGAGGCCAGTATCGGAGGGAAGATGATCCTTCTGAGCAAGGTCTTCCCTACTCTGGACTGTGCCAGTTGCATTGCCACCCCCAAGATGGCCGCGGTCCAGAATCATCCCCGGGTAACCCTTCTTACCTATGCCACGGTGGAAAGCATTGTGCCCAGGGAGGATGGCCGGCTGGAAGTGGAGATTACCCGTCGGCCCACCTTTGTGGATCCCTCCCGATGTACGGGCTGTGGTCAGTGCGAGAAGGTATGTACGGTGGCCCGTCCGGATCAGTTTAATCAGGGGCTGGTGGCCCGCCGGGCCATTTACATACCTTTTCCTCAGGCGGTGCCCAAAAAGGCGGTTATCGAAAGGCGGGGGCTTTCCCCGTGTTCGGCCTCCTGTCCGGCCGGTCTCAAGCCCCACGGCTATGTGGCTTTGATTCGTAACGGGCGTTTGGAGCGGGCCCTGCATTCTATTCTGCGCGAGGCCCCTCTGCCCGGGGTGCTGGGGCGGGTGTGTTACGCCCCCTGTGAAACCCGATGCACCCGGGGAAAGAAGGGGCAGTCCATCCCCCTGCGGGCCTTAAAACGCTTCGTGGCCGAGAATCTTCCCCGGCAGGAACGTTTTCTTCCTGTAAAAAGGGTTTCCAAAAAGGTGGCGGTGGTGGGGTCCGGTCCCTCGGGTCTTTCTTGTGCCTATTTTCTGGCCCGTAAGGGACTGGAGGTGGTCATATTCGAAAGAGATGAGGCTCCCGGAGGGCTTCTGCGCTACGGAATCCCCACCTGGAGGCTCCCTCGTGAGATTCTGGACCGGGATCTCGAGGACATAAAGGCCCTGGGAGTGAAAATAGTCACCGGAAAGGAAATTCGTTCCCTTCGGGCCCTAAAGGAGGAGGGGTTCGAGGCTATATATCTGGCCACCGGGAGCCTGAAACCCAGGGTCCTGGGTATTCCCGGAGAGGATCTCCCCGGGGTTTATGCCGCTCTTTCCTTCCTGAGGAGTTACAACACCGGAAAGCCTCCGGAGCTTTCCGGAAAGAAGGTAGCGGTGATCGGCGGGGGAAACGTGGCCCTGGATTGTGCCCGTACCGCTCTGCGGTGCGGTGCGGATGAGGTTACGGTGATATATCGACGCGATCGGGAGCACATGCCGGCCCATTCCTTCGAGGTGGAGGAGGCCCTGGCCGAGGGAGTAAAATTCCTTTTCCGGCGAGCTCCGCTGGAATTCAGGGGGAAGGAGAGGCTGGAAGAGGTCCTCCTGGCCGAGGTCCGACTGGGAGAAAAGGACGAGACCGGGCGGGCCCGTCCGATGGTGGACCCCTCCCGCACCGAAACCTTTCGAGCGGATGCGGTTATCCTGGCCATAGGATTTCAGCCGGAGGCCATCTTTCAGGACGAGGGCTTCTCCTATCATCCCGATGGGCGCCTGAAGGTGGATCCGGAAACCCTGGCCACGAATATAGAAGGGGTCTTTGCCGGAGGAGACTGTGTAACCGGTCCTTACATGGTAGCCAACGCGGTGGGAGCAGGCAAAAGGGCGGCCTACCATATTTATCGCTATCTTACCGGGGAGGAACCGCGGGACATTGATCTTACCCCGGAGGTGGGGCGGGGGGATAAGGCGGCCCGGGTCAAGTTGAAGGCGCCGGTGGCTTACTCCTCGGTTTTCGGGGAAAACCCTCTTCCTGAACAGGCCATCGAGGCCGCCGGGCGCTGTCTGGATTGTGCGGTGTGTTCCAGTTGTAAGGAATGTGTGGAGACCTGTCCGGCCGGGGCCATAGATCTGAGCATGAAGCCTCAAAAGATCCGGCTTGAGGCCGGAGCGGTGCTCATAGCCACCGGATTTCGACTCTTCGACCCCTCCTCCCGTCCTCTCACCGGATATGCTCACTATCCCAATGTGATCACCGCCATGCAGATGGAAAGGCTTCTCGCTCCCACCCGTCCCTACAATGCGGTGTTGCGTCCGGGCGACGGAAAGGTGCCGGGAAACATAGGAATAGTGCTGTGTGCGGGTTCCCGCGATGAGGCGGCAGGTAATCCCTGGTGTTCGCGTATCTGTTGTATGTATTCCCTGAAACAGGCCCAGCTTATCCTAGGGGCCATTCCCATCGCCGAGGTCACCATCTATTACATAGATCTGCGGGCTTTCGGAAAGGGCTACGAGGAGTTTCTCCAGCAGGCCGCGGGGATGGGAGTTCATCTGGTAAAAGGCCGAGTGGCTCGCATCGACGAGCTCGAAAACGGTGATCTGGTGGTCTATTACGAAGATATGGAGGGCCGGGGCGGGGTGCGCAAGGCCCGTCACGAACTGGTCATCCTGGCGGTAGGGGCCCTGGCCAATCCGGAACTGCGCAAATGTGTTCGCGAGGATCTCCAGCTGGATGAAACCGGGTTTTTCCGGGAGATC
>WGAR01000015.1 GCA_015494725.1 Thermodesulfobacteriaceae bacterium
GAAAGATACTTTCCGGTTCCGATGCCGGCCACCACCCGGGAATCCGCAGCCAGATGCCTTAAGGCCGAACGATCCAGGTGATCCAGATGGGCATGGGAGATGAGAATCAGATCCGGGCGCGGAACCTTAGCCGGAGGAAGGGGGACCGGAGTCTTGCGACGCACCACCCCACCGATGGGCCCGAAGATGGGATCAAAAAGGAGACTCCTTCCGGAAAGGTGCACCCAGACCGTATTGTGCCCCAGAAAGAAAACCCGGTCTCCATCCAGAAGCCTCTCCGGTTCCGGATTCTTTACCGGAACGGAAAAGGAATCCGGCACCCGATTTTCCAGAAAACGCGAGACCTTCCAGCGCAACAGGCGAAGCAGAGCCGGCCGTTCCTCCCGGAGCCAGGGATTGGTAAAGCGCCCCTCCGGAAGCCGGTGCCGGCCCTGGAGGACCAGATCAAGAACCATTTCCCTCCTGTTCGTCCTCCATCTTGAGCAATTCCTTGAAGCGGATATCCATCCCCAGGATGCCCACGATCTCTTCGTACTTGTTCCGGATGGGCGCGGACACAGTCAGACAGAGGGCCCCGGTAACCTTGGAGGTGTAAAAATCGGACACATATACCCGGCCGGTCTTAAAGGGTTCCACAAACCAGGGACGATCGGAGTAGTCTTCATCCCGAAGCAGGTGTTCGTAACGTCCCCGATCCTCCACATGCGTAATGAGGGGGGTGATCCGACGTCCCTCGCTGTTGACCACGTAAATAAACTGAATGTAGGGATGATCCTCCAGGAAATTGCGCAACACCGGAACAATGCGCTCGGAGTCCATGGAACGGATTTCGGGATGTTCGGCCAGCTCCTCCGCCAGACGGGTAAGGAGCTTTTCCGCCCGGGCCTTCATGCGATCGAGGTCGGAAACGAAGAGCTCCGGAATGTACTTGCGCACCAGCTGCATCATCTCTTCGTTGGAGATGGAGGTTATCCGTCCGGCCTCGTACTGTTTGATAATGTATTTGTAAATCTTGGCCACACCGGGGTGGCGTTTGTCGATGCGTCGGTCGCCTTTAAGGTGAAAGTGGGTATTGATCCAGTAGGCGATTCCGGCGGTGCCGCTCTTGTCGGTAATGATAATACCGATGGGCCGTTTGAGAAGTTTCTTGGTATCGAAGGGGTTGTAGATCTCCTCGTTCTTGAGCAACCCGTCGATATGGATACCGGCCCGGGTGGCGTTGAACTCGGAGCCCACGAAGGGCTGGCTCGGAGGGATCTTCTCCCCCAGAACCTCCCGGTAGTAATCGGCGATATCGGTGATCACCGTGGTATCCACTCCGTTGTGGGTCCCGCGCAGGGAAATGTATTCAAAGATCATGGCCTCAAGCGGGGTATTCCCGGTACGTTCTCCGAAACCGAGCAGGGCGCAGTTGACCGCCGCACAACCGTAGAGCCAAGCGGTGGTGGCATTGATGACCACCTTATAGAAATCGTTGTGTCCGTGCCACTCCAGAAGTTCCCCCGGGACCCCGGCTTCCTCGATCAGGACCCGCACCAGCTTGGGCACACTCCGGGGCAGGGCCGCCTCCGGAAAGGGCACCCCCAGCCCCAGCGTATCGCAAAGGCGGATCTTCACGTCGATCCCCGACTCCTCCCGCAGTTTCATCAGCTCGATGGCAAAGGGCACCACAAAACCGAAGATGTCCGCCCGGGTGATATCCTCGAAATGGCAGCGGGGCACAATGCCCAGGGAAAGGGCTTCCTTCACAATCCTGAGATAATCCTCCAGGGCCTCGCGCCGGGTCTTTTTGAGTTTGAGGAAGATATGATAATCGGAACAGGAGGTAAGAATGCCGGTTTCCTTAAGGCCCATTTCCTTTACCAGTTGGAGATCCTCCACCCGGGCCCGGATCCAGCCGGTCACCTCCGGATAGCGGTATCCCAGGGCCAGACACTTTTCCACCGCCTCCCGGTCCTTCTGGGTATAGAGGAAGAACTCGCTCTGCCGGATAACCCCGTTGGGTCCTCCCAGCCGATGCATAAGCTTGTAGAGATCCACGATCTGTTCCACGGTATAGGGGGGGCGGGCCTGCTGACCGTCCCGAAAGGTGGTGTCGGTGATCCAGATCTCCCGGGCCGGACTGGGAGGGATATACTTGTGATCAAACTCCACGTAGGGCACATCGGTGTAAGGAAAGATCTCTTTCATGAGGTTGGGCTCGGGAACGTCCTTCAGTTCCGGCTGCCAGAACCGGGTATGTACATGCTCCAGGAGCTTTTTGTCCGGATTCCACCTGGGCATGGGAAACCTCCTTCCCGTCTGGAATAGTTCCAGCCTAACATAACATAGAAGATCCGGCCCGGCGACACCGAGGGTCAGGGACGGAGATTAAGGCGGTAATATCGGTAGTAACGAAGCACCATCCGAATATAGCGTCGGGTTTCGGGAAAGGGCGGGATACCGTGGTAGCGTTCCACCCTTTCGGGGCCGGCGTGATAGGCGGCCAGGGCCAGGCGCAGATCTCCGAACCGGTCCAGGAGCTGTTTCAGGAACCGGGCCGCCCCGAAGATGTTCTGCCGGGGATTAAAGGGATCCCGCACCCCGGTCAGGCGGGCGGTCTCGGGAAGAAGCTGCATGATCCCCAGCGCTCCCCGAAAGGATACGGCCCGGGGATTGAACCCGGACTCCACCCGGGCCACGGCCTTAAGAAGGGCGGGATCCAGCCCCACCTCCCGGGCCGCCTCCTCAAAAAGATAATCCAGGTCCACCGCGGTCCTTTTCCTGGGAGTGCGCAGGTAGAGCTTCCACCCCGGACCCATGGGAACATTGGTAAAATAGATCCGGCCGTCCGGGGCCACGTACCGATAAATATCGGCCCGCAGGCCCGGGACCCAGAACAGAAATCCTAGGAGGAACGCAAAAAGGCCTCGCGGCATTTCTCGCTACAAAAATAGTGGGTCTCCCCGTCGCGGGTGACCCGATAGGCCGTGCTCTTGGGACAATAGACCCCGCATACCGGATCCCGCACCAGTTCGTCGGAAAGAGGAGTGGGCCTCTTCTTTTCGGGATTTTCCCGCACCAGGCCCTTGAGATCGCGCACCAAGCCCTTAGCCGCCCAGAGCACCAGAAAGACCAGAAAAAGAAGGAAAAGCAGACGCATCATCCGGCTCCCCTCTGCATTCTACCTCCCCGGAACTTCGGCGACAAGCGGCCCCAGCCGATAAACCCGGGAACCCTCCGGCAGCCCCTCCAGCAGCTCCTGCACCGTATGTCCCAGCAGCGGATGCCTCCATTCCGGGACCAGTTCACAGAGGGGGACCAGGACAAAGGCCCGCTGGTGCAAACGGGGATGGGGGACCTCAAGCCAGGAGCCCCGGATGACCTCTTCCCCGTAAAAGAGGATATCTATATCCACCACCCGATCCTTAAGACCGTCTTTTCTCACCCGGCCCAGCTGCCTTTCGATCTCCAGGGTCCGGAGGACCAGTTCCCAGGGCGAAAGGGAGGTTCTCACTATGGCCACCAGATTATAAAACCAGTGGGGGGAGGAAAATCCCACCGGCTCGGTGAGATAGACCGAGGAGACCGGTCCGGGGAAGATGCCCGGAGTGGCCCACAGGGCCCTGAGGGCCTGACCTAGATTCGCGGCCCGGTCTCCCAGGTTGGACCCGAGCCCCAGACCGACACTGATCAGAGATTTAGGGAGGCCAGACGTGAGAGGGCCTCCTCCAGACGTTCTTTTCCTACGGTGAGGGCGATGCGAAAATACCCCTCCCCCGGGTCCCCGAAGCCGTTACCGGGAGTGACCACGATTCCGGCCTCCCGGATAAGCCGAGCACAGAAATCCGCGGAAGTGTAACCCGGCGGCACCTTTACCCAGAGATAGAAGGTGGCCCGAGGGGGATAGACCTCAAAGCCCAGTTTTTGTAAACCCTCCAGCATAGTCCGCCGGCGCTCATCAAAGATGCGCCGATGTTCCTCCACACAATCCTGCGGCCCGGTAAGGGCCGCAATCCCGGCCTCCTGCACGGCCTGAAAACAACCCGAATCCACGTTGTTCTTGACCGTGGTAAGCCCCTTCACCAGTTCGGCGCATCCCACGGCAAAACCTATCCTCCAGCCGGTCATACAGTAAGTCTTGGAGAGACTGTGGAATTCTATGGCCACCTCCCGGGCCTCGGGGACCTCAAGGATACTGGGAGGACGATACCCCTCGAAGTAAAGCTCGGTATAAGCGGCGTCATGAGCCACAATAAGACCGTGTTCCCGGGCAAAGGCCACCACCTGGGAAAACCACTCCCGGGTCACCACCGCGGTGGTGGGATTGTTGGGATAATTGATCCAGAGGATCCGGGCCCGGGAAAGGACCTCCTCCGGAATGGCCGCCAGATCCGGACGGAAATCGTTTTCCGGCCTAAGCAGAAGATAATAGGTCTCCCCTCCGGCAAAGAGGGTGCCTATATGGTAAACCGGATAGGCCGGGGTGGGCACCAGCACCACCTCTCCGGGATTGACGAAGGCCAGAGGGAAATGGGCAATCCCCTCCTTGGAACCGATAAGGGTCACCACCTCCGAGGCCGGATCCACCTTCACCCCGAATCGTTTCTCGAACCATTCCGCCGCCGCCTCCCGGAAGGCCGGCATCCCCACACTGGAAGGGTAATGGTGGTTTTCCGGCCGCTCCAGGGCCTTCTGACCGGCCTCTACGATATGCGGTGGGGTGGGAAGATCCGGGTCTCCCACCCCGAGATCGATCACATCCATGCCCCGATCGAGGGCCTCGGCCTTAAGACGATCCAGCTCCACGAAAAGGTAGGGCGGAAGCCTGCGCAACCGCTCGGAAAACGAAAACATCACTCCCTCCTTCCCTGATCTCTCAGGCCACAATCACCCCTAATTCCTCGGCCTTCCTCCGGGCCCTTTCGGTAACCATCTCCCCGATCACCACCGGAAGGACCCGGCCATCCATCAGGCGCTGAAGGATCCCTGCCCTTCTTTGAGCCCGCTCCACATCTTCTATATCCACCGTGAGCGAAACCTCCGCGGCCAGAAAAACCTCCTCCCTCGACTCCTTGAGTTTTCCCCTAACAAGCCCATCAAGCCTTAAGGCCTCCAAACGCTCCTCTTCCGTGAAACACCCTTTCTCAAAGGCTTGATCCGCAAGATCCGCAAGATCCTCCATGGAAATCACACTCTTTTTCTATGCGGGAAAGTCGGACCTCCTGGGCTCCTGCCCTCCTTTCGAATTCGGGGTAACGATACCTTATAAATTCCTCGAATTTCCTGGGAAGCTCCAGGAGGTCCGCACTAAGCACCACGGCCCGCAATTCCTCTAACCACTCCGGATGACTCCGGAGCACCCGTAAAAGATCGCTGAAGCTGCGTATCTCTGCCCTACCGTTCACGCTTGCCTTCGATAAACTCCAGGGTCATCTGACGGGCCTTCCAGTCGGGGTACTGCTCCGGTGGATGTTTCATGGTATAGGCGGAGATGGAAATCAGAGGCCCTCCGATCCCTCGATCTTTGGCCAGCTTGGCACAACGGATGGCATCCATGGCCGAACCCGCGGAATTGGGCGAATCCTCCACACTGAGCTTGAGTTCGATGTACATGGGCACCCCACCGAAAAGCTCTCCCTCCAGTCGGATATAGGCGATCTTGTTGTCCTTGAGCCAGGGGACATAATCCGAGGGACCGATATGGATGTTGTCCGCCCCGATATCGTAGGGCAGGAGGCTGGAAACGGCTTCGGTTTTGGAGATCTTTTTGGTCTTGAGACGCTCCCGGGCCAGCATATTCAGAAAATCGGTATTCCCGCCGAAATTGAGCTGATAGGTACGCTTGATGGGCACTCCCCGATCGATCATAAGCTGGGCCAGGGTACGATGTACGATGGTGGCTCCCACCTGGCTCTTGATATCGTCTCCCACCGCAGGAATCCCTTCTTTGGTGAAACGCTCTCCCCATTCCTTGTCCGAAACGATGAAGGTGGGCATGGCGTTCACAAAGGCCACCCCGGCCCGGAGGCAGGCCTCGGCATAAAAACGGGCCGCCTCCTCCGAACCCACGGGGACGTAATTGATGAGCACTTCGGCACCGGTATCCTTGAGCACCGCCACCACGTCTTCAAGTTCGTCCTCTTTTTCCTCGGAAAGCACAAAGGTCTGCGCTTCGGGATAGTTGTTCATGTGCGAGGCACAGCCGTCCAGGGTCTTTCCCCGCCTGACGCGCACCCCTATGGCCGGCACGTCCCGGTAGAAGACCGTGGTGCAGTTAGGAGGAGAGAAAATGGCTTCGGCTACATCCTTTCCTACCTTGCGGGCGTCTATGTCCCAGGCGGCCACCACTTCCACATCCCAGGGATAGTATCCCCCGATTTCCGGAAACATCACCCCCTTTATAGCTTCCAGACCCTTTTCCTTGTAGTAATAGATCCCCTGAATCAGAGAACTGGCACAGTTTCCGACGCCCACAATAGCCAGCCTTACCTTTTTCTCCGCCATGTCTCCCCTCCTTCTTCAAGATTTTGCCAGAACCAAACAGACCTCTACCTGCTTCAGAGACCCCTTCCCTAAAGCAAGATCGGGCCACTTCAACTATAAA
>WGAR01000016.1 GCA_015494725.1 Thermodesulfobacteriaceae bacterium
CATCCAGAAAACCCTTCTTACCCGGCTCCCCCCGGAAACCCCGGTGGCAGTGGCGGAAAAACTGGGCTTTCCGGAGGAACGCATCCTTTACGGCACCCTGAAGGATCTCTCCCGCCTCATCCGGGAGGCCGGGATCCGTCGCACGGCACTCATCTACGTGGGAGAGGCCGTGGGCTGTGCCCGGAAACCCCAGGAAACCCGCTCCAGACTTTACTCCGAAAGCTAGGCATGTCCGGGGAGCGCCTGCAGAAGATCATCTTTTTTCCGGCCACCGCTCGGGGACACGAACTGGCCGCCAAACTCTCCACCCGGCTCCCTTCCTCCGAGATCCGCCCTTTATCCCGCAGGGAGGTCTCCTCCTTCTGGGAGAAGGGTAACGGGCTGGTCTTCGTTTCCGCCTGCGGTATCGCGGTGCGCACCGTGGCCCCCTTTCTACGTCATAAACAGGAGGACCCGGCGGTGGTAGTGGTGGACGAGACCGGACGCTGGGTGATAAGCCTTCTTTCCGGACACCTGGGAGGAGCCAATGCCCTGGCCCGCAAAATAGCCCGGCTCCTCCCGGCGGAACCGGTGATCACCACCGCAAGCGATCTTTACCATCTACCGGCCCTCGACCTCTGGGCCGAGGAAGCCGAGGCAATACTTCTTCCCCCGGAAAGGATTCCCGCCTTTACCGCCCGTTATCTTTCCCGGGGAGGACTTCGCGTCTTCCGCGAATACCCCCTGCCCCTTCCCGCGGTCTGGGAGGAGGTGCCCGAACCGGAGAAAGCGGACCTCATCGTCTCCTACCGTCAGCGGGATCTTTCTCCCTCCCAGCTTCTTGCCGTCCCCCGGGTGCTCTATCTGGGCCTGGGTTTCAACCGCGGCACCCCGGCTGAGGCCATAGAAAGAGCGGTAAAGGAAACCCTTTCCCGAAACCGGCTCCTCTTTCAAGCCCTTCGTGGAGTGGGGACCCTGGAGGCCAAGGCCCGGGAGGAGGGTTTCCTTGCCTTTTGCCGTAAGGCCCGTCTTTCCGTCTTTCCCTTTTCCCCGGAGGAACTTTCGCGCCGGGTAAGAGAGGCCAGGCTATCGATCTCCGGGGCGGCCCGGGAGGCGGTGGGGGCTCTCGCCGTGGCCGAACCCGCGGCCCTTCTTGCCGCAGGCCCGGGAGCAAGGCTCCTAGTCTCCAAGGAAAAGACCCCGGAGGTCACCGTAGCCGTGGCCGAGGCCCGTCGAAGCCCGGGAAGGCTCTTTCTGGTGGGAATCGGGACCGGAGACCCGGGAGAAATGACCCCTGCGGCCCGGCGAGCCCTCCGCGAGGCCACCCATGTGGTGGGCTACGGAAAATATCTGGAACTGGTAAGGGATCTTCTCGCCGAAAAAGAGGTCTATTCCACCGGCATGACCCGGGAGGTGGATCGGGCCGAGCGAGCCCTGGAGCTCGCCCTTTCCGGACACCGGGTGGCCCTTGTCTCCGGAGGAGACCCGGGAATTTACGGGCTTGCAGGCCTGGTTTTGGAGCTTCTCTCCCAGAAGGGGCTCTCCGGGCCCGTGGAAATAGAGATCATTCCAGGGCTTTCAGCGGCCAATGCCTGCGCCGCCCGTCTGGGGGCCCCGCTGATGCATGACTTTGCGGCGGTTAGCCTCTCCGACCGTCTCACCCCCTGGGAAACCATCGAAGCCCGTCTGAGGGCCGCGGCAGAGGCGGATTTCGTGATCGTGCTCTACAATCCCCGCAGTCGAAGTCGTCCGGAACATCTGTCCCGGGCCCGGAGGATCCTCCTCGAGTACCGAGCCCCGGAAACCCCGGTGGGTATCGTAAAGGCCGCCGGGCGGGACGGAGAAACCGTACTCCTTTCCACCCTGGAGAGCCTTCCGGAGGAAGAGGTGGACATGCAGACCACGGTCATCGTCGGGAACTCCCGGACCTTCTTCTTCGGCCCCTGGATGATCACCCCCCGCGGCTACCGCGGTCGTCGATTTTAGCCTCGCTTCTTCCTCTCTTCCCCGGGTTATGTTAGGTATAAGGAAATCCCAAGGGGAGGAACCCATGAAAAAGCCCAAGATTCGTCGGCCCACCCGCATGAGCGAGGAGGAAAAACAGGAACTGGTGGCCAGGATCTTCGCCGCCGATCCTCTGGCCTTTACCGAGGAACCGGAGGAAGCCGAAAAGATCGCCAACCGCCTGGGCTGGGTAAAGGCTCCGGAAAGAATGCGCGAAAGGCTTACTGAGCTTCGAGCCTTTGCCGAGGAGGTGCGCGAAAAATTCGCAGAGATCGTCTGGTGCGGCATGGGGGGCTCCAGCCTTTTCCCCCTGGCCCTATCCCAGATCTTCGGTCCGCAGGAGGGTTACCCGCGCTTTACGGTACTGGATACCAACGACCCGGAGACCATCGCCGAACTGGAGGCGACCATCCCCTGGGAGAAGACCCTCTTTGTCATCGCCAGCAAGTCCGGCACCACGGTGGAGACCCTTTCTCACTATCGCTATTTCTGGCACAAACTCGAGGAACGCGGTCTTTCTCCGGGCCCCCACTTTGTAGCCCTCACCGATCCGGGGTCCCCGCTGGAGACCGAGGCCCAGGAAAAGGGTTTCCTCGAAATCTTCCACCATCCCCCGGATGTGGGCGGACGTTACGCGGCCTTAACCGAGGTGGGATTCCTGCCGGCGGCCCTCATGGGGCTTGATCTGGAGCGGGCCCTCTCCGCGGCAGAGGAAATGTTTGAGGCCTCTTCCCCGGAGCTTCCCTGGGACTATAACCTTTCGGCCTGGCTGGCCCAGTACATGGTGGAACACTTCATCCACGGAAAGGACAAGCTCACCATCCTGGCTGACCCCCTGCTTCGACCCTTCGCCCTGTGGCTGGAACAGCTTATCGCCGAGAGCCTGGGCAAACAGTTCATCGGGATCATCCCCATCGTAGGAGAAAGCCCGGGGTCTCCCACGGTTTACGGGCCGGATCGATACTTCGTCTATCTGGGGCTCCGGGGGCGCGAAAACCTCTATCGCCGACTCTTCTCCGATTTAAAGGAAGCGGATTTCGAGCTCAAGACCTATTTTCTCGAGGATCGCTACGAGATCTTCGCCGAGTGCGTGCGCTGGGAACTGGCGGTGGCCCTTTCCGGGGCTCTGCTGGGGGTGAACCCCTTTGATGAACCGGATGTGGTACGGGCCAAGAAAAAAACCCGGGAGATCCTGGACACCTTCGAGAAGACCGGGGAGTTCCCGGTGGAGTTCTATCTGGACGAGGACTCGGGCCTCGGTTTCCTTTACGCCGAGACCGCCAAGATCGAATACCCCCGTCTTACCGCCCTGATCAAAAAGTTCTTCCAGGAGATGCCGCCCTGGGGTTATGTGGGGTTCCTGGCCTATCTTCCTCCGGACCCGGAGATCGAGGAGATCTTCCGGGATCTTCGCACCCTGGTACGCGGCCGCCGACAGTGCAGCACGGTCTTTGGTTTCGGTCCCCGGTATCTCCATTCCACCGGGCAGCTCTTCAAAGGAGGAACCATCTCCGGCCGTTTCATCATCTTCACCCGCAAGGGGCGCCGGGCCGAGCAGGTCATTCCCGGAGAAGGAGTGACCTTCTGGGATCTCCAGTTTGCCCAGGCTTACGGTGATTTTCGGGCCCTGGAGGAGGTGGGACGGCCGGTGATTCACCTCCATCTTACCGAAAACTATCGGGAGGACCTGCGCCGGATCTATGAACTCTTCGAACAGTCCCTGAGATTATAGATCGCCGATATGCTTACCCTGAGACGTATCGGTCTCGGCTTCGCCCTGCTGTGCGGGATCATCATCCTGGGGGTGGCGGGGTTCTCCTTCTTTGAACACCAACCCCTTTTCGAAGCCTTTTACCTCACCCTTATTACCCTTACCACCGTGGGTTACGGGGACGTGGTTCCGCATACCGTCCCCGGGCGGATCGTGGCTATTCTGGTGGCCTTCGGTGGAGCCGGTCTCTTTTTTTACGCCATCGGGGTGGTAAGCGAGATCGTCCTGGCCCAGGTCTTTTATAATTTTTTCGGGAGAAGGAGGATGGAAAAGAAGATTGCCCAGCTCAAGGATCACTATCTCATCTGCGGTTACGGACGCATCGGCAAACACATCTGTCATCTCATTGCCCGGGAGATACCCTTCGTGGTCATCGAAAGGGATCCGGAGGTAATCCGCGAGATCGAAGCCGAGGGGTTCCTCTTCGTGGAGGGGGACGCCACCCACGAGGAGGTCCTGCTCAAGGCGGGGATAGAGCGAGCCCGGGGGCTGGTGAGTGTGCTTCGGGCGGATGCGGACAACGTCTATATCGTCCTTACCGCCCGCAGTCTGAATCCGCGTCTTTTCATCATGGCCCGGGCCGATGAGGACAACGTGGTCAAACGCCTCAAACAGGCCGGGGCCAACCGGGTCTTCTCCCCCTATCTCATCGGAGCCCGGCGTATGGCTCTGGCCATCCTGCGCCCGGCGGTAACCGACTTCCTGGAACTCACGGCCCCGGAAATGAACCTGGAGCTCCAGCTCCAGGAGGTGCGCCTGAGCCGGAACTCCAGCCTGGTGGGCAAGGACCTGGTCTCCAGCCGTATCCGGGAGATCTCCGGAGCCATCATCCTGGCGGTAAAGAAGATGACCGGGGAGATGATCTTCAATCCCTCCCCGAACTACGTGCTGGAGGCCGGGGATATCCTCATTGCCCTGGGGGAACGGGAGAAACTGTCCCGGCTGGAGGAACTGGCGGCCGGACCCAGACCCACCCCTTCTCGGTAACCACTCCATCCACGGGAAGATCGTGTTCCTCCCGGGGCACCCTTTCTATTAACTGAAAGGAGAAGGCCAGCCCCACCCGGGGAGCCCGGATCTTTCGCAGGATGCGGTCGTAAAATCCTCCTCCGTAACCCAGGCGGAACCCCTCCCGGTCAAAGGCCAGGCCCGGAACCAGCACCAGATCCGCCTCCTCGCAGGGAACCACCGGATTTTCCGGAGGGGGCTCGGGAATCCCGTAGGCCCCGGGGACCAGCTCCCCCAGGGTGAAGATCCGGTGAAAGACAAGCCTCTTCTCCGAAAGGAGGGTCCGGGGAAGGGCCACCCTCTTTCCGGAAAGAAGGGCCCTTCCCAGCAGGGGAAAGGTATCCACCTCGGTACCGAAGGAGGCGAAGAGAAACACCGTGCGTGCCTGCCGGAACACCGGGGAGGCCTCCACCAGGGTACAGATCCTTAGAGACCATTGCCGCCTTTCTTCCGGGGAAAGGGCAGCTCGTTTTCGTTTGAGCTCCC
>WGAR01000017.1 GCA_015494725.1 Thermodesulfobacteriaceae bacterium
AACGCGGCTATGTGGAAAGCAAGGGGGGTGTGCTCCAGCCCACTGAACTGGGGATCCTGGTCAACGAGCTCCTCACGCGTTTCTTCCCCGAACTGATCGATCCGGAATTCACCGCCCGCATGGAGGCTTTCCTGGACGAAATTGCGGAAGGGAAGGCCGCACGCCAGGAGGTATTGAGGGAGTTTTACCGGGATCTCCTGCGGGACCTGAGCCTGGCGGAAAAGGAGATGGCCTCGCTCAAGGCCGGGGTCCCGGCGGAGGTCAGGTGTCCGGAGTGCGGGGCGGAGATGCTCCTTCGGGTAGGGCGCGCCGGGCCCTTTCTGGCCTGTTCCCGGTATCCGGAGTGCCGGGCCACCGGAGATTACGAACGGGATGACCAGGGACAAATCCGGCTGGTGCGTCGAGAGGAGACCTCTCACGGTTCCTGTCCGGAATGCGGAGGAGACCTGGTCCTGCGCCGGGGTCGTTTCGGAGAATTCCTGGCCTGCGCCCGGTATCCGGAGTGTCGCTATACCCGCCCGGTGGGAACGGGAATCGCATGCCCGCGCGAGGGCTGCGAGGGGGAGATCGTAAAACGTCGCTCCCGCAAGGGTAAAACCTATTATACCTGCTCCCGGGCTCCGGAATGCGACTTCGTCCTCTGGGACGAACCCCTCCCTGAGCCCTGCCCCTCCTGCGGGGCTTCCTTTGTGGCGCGAAAGGGCGGGCGCAGGCCCTACAAATACTGTCCTTTTTGTAAGGTAAAGATCCAGGAATGAGGATACGGTGCCCGGTCTGTGGACATCCGGCGGAACTTGTGGATCGGTGAGCCCGGGCCCGGGTGAGGTGTCTCACCTGCGGAAGAGAATGGCCGCGGGAGCTGATCCCGGAGGAGGAACTGGAAAGAGCCCGGGAGGCCCTATATCTGGGTGCGGAGGAGGTCCCATCCTGCGACCTCAACCCGGATTCCGCGGTGGACCGCGAGGATTCCTGATCCTGCCGGAGCCGGATCTCGGTGCCCTGGTCCGGTCCTTAAGGCCCCGCAAAATTCGCCGTCTTTTTCTCGCCCGGGTCTATTCCCTTCCCTCCGGAGTACTGGCCGGGCCGGCTCTGGGAGCCCCTCAGGCGGTAATGCTTCTTGAAAATCTGGCCGCCGCCGGGGTCCGGGAGGTATGGGTGTGGGGATGGTGCGGATCCCTCCGGGAAGAACTATCCCCGGGAACGATCCTGGTTCCGGAAAAGGCCCTCTCCGCCGAGGGGACCTCCGCTTACTATCTCCCCGGCACCTGTACCCTGTTCCCGGAACCGGAACTGGTGGCCGAATGGAAAAAACTCCTGAGCCAGGTCCCGATAAAGATCTTTAGTGGAACCGTGGTTTCCACGGATGCCCCCTATCGCGAGGACGAGAGTTTCTGGCGCCGTTTCCGGGACCAAGCCCTGGCTGTGGATATGGAATGTTCCGCTCTCTTTGCCGCGGCCCGGAAGCTGAGGGTAAAACTGGCGGCCGCCCTCCTGGTAACCGATCGTCTGTCCCCCGAGGGGCACGAAAGGCTTCCTTCCTCCGTGCGCAGGGAAATATTTGAAGCCCTTCTTCCGGCCTTCCGGAGGATCATGCAGGAGGGGCCCGGGACGGCCCGGGCCCCGAAAACGACTTAATAAGAGAAGCTTATCCCGATGCCGCCGAAGAAATGATCGTGATGATTGTCCCAGGAATTATCCTCCAGCAGATCCTTGGCCTCATCGGAAAGGGAGAAGCTGTAATAGACCTTGGGGGTCACGGTGAGATATTTCCCCACCGGGATATTCACCTCAGCCCCCACCTGGAGGTAAAGCCAGTCGGAAAATTCGTCGCCGGGATCGTCCGGATCGGGATAGGCCCCCTTATCCTTGGAATCCAGATACATGGCCGAGGCCGAAAGACTCAGGCTGGCCTGGTACCAGGGGAGGGAGATGTCCCGTTCGGCCGAAAGCTCGTACCACCAGGCGGGAAAATGGGAGATCTCCCGATAGACCTTGACCCCGAAGTTGATCCCGGTCTTAGGACAGGTAGCCGAAAGCCCGGCATAAAGCTCAAAAGAATCGTCCCCATCCAGGGCGTAATAGATACCGCCCACGTCCAGACTCGCCCCGTAAGGTAGCTTATCGTAGGTGTAACCGAAGGTAAAATCCGTCTCGTCCCAGTCGGCACCATCGAGACTTTTATCATGTTCGTTGTTACGATCGGTATCGTAATTTCCCCAGATGTTCACGTAGGCCCCCAGATAGGAAACGGTCATGGAAGGCTGCACCACCACCGAGTCGTCCGAAAGGGCGAAGCCCCGCCAGATGTACTGCGAAAGCACATCCACCGCAAGCTCCGTGGAGGGAGCGGGCTCATCGGCCCGACTCACCCCGTTTAAAAGCCCCAACCCGAAAAACACCATCAGTCCCAGTACTACCCAGATTCTGCCTTTTCCTTTCATCCTACCCCTCCTTTTCTTGGTTTTTGATATTTTTAAATGGCTTCCTCTCCCCGTTCTCCGGAGCGGATGCGCAGGGCCTCGAGCACCTCATAGACGAAGATCTTGCCGTCCCCGATCTCCCCGGTGCGGGCCGCCGAGGCGATGGCCTGAATAATACCCTCAACATCCGCATCTTTACAGACCACCCTTACCTCCAGTTTGGGCAGGAGATCCACCCTGAATTCCCGCCCCCGGAACTGCTCCAC
This sequence comes from Thermodesulfobacteriaceae bacterium, assembly GCA_015494725.1. GTDB lineage: Bacteria > Desulfobacterota > Thermodesulfobacteria > Thermodesulfobacteriales > Thermodesulfobacteriaceae > Thermosulfurimonas_A. The sequence goes on from WGAR01000017.1 coordinate 2,687, forward strand.
CAGTCCGGCCTGGCGTCCATGACCTTCCACCTGATAGACCGTAACCCCGGGATGCCCCACCTCTTCCAGGGCCGAAAGGACATCCCCCAGCTTTTCCGGTCGGATAATGGCTCTGATCTCTTTCATGTCTTTACCTCCTTACGGTATAGAATTCGGGATAAGCCGGTGTACCGTGTTCGAAAAGATCCAGTCCCTGAATCTCCTCCCGTGGAGAGACCCGGATCCCGATAAGGGCATCGAGCACCTTGAAAAGGAGGAGCCCCATGCCAAAGGCCCAGACGAAGAGGACCCCGGCTCCGATGAGCTGGGCCACGAGCTGCCCGGCTCCTCCGCCGTAGAAGAGCCCCTTTACGAAGGGCGGCTGGATGGAATAGTTGCCGTAGGTCCCGTCGGCAAAGAGTCCCACGGCGATAAGCCCCCAGAGACCATTGAATCCGTGTACCGGCACGGCCCCCACGGGATCATCCACTCCTATGGCTTCCAGGAAATAGACCCCGGCCACCAGAATGATACCGGCTATCACCCCGATCAACACCGCGGCCCAGGACTCCACCCAGGCGCAGGGAGCGGTGATGGCCACCAGCCCCGCCAGCACCCCGTTTAAGGCCATACCCAGATCGAACTTCTTGGTCTTGGCCAGGACCAGGAGAAGCGCGGTAAGCGAAGCCGCCGAGGCGGCCAGGGTGGTGTTTACCGCGATCACCGAGATCCGCAGGTGATGGGCCGAAAAGGTGGAGCCGGGGTTAAAACCGTACCAGCCGAACCAGAGGATAAAGACCCCCAAGGCAGCCAGAGGGATGTTGTGCCCGGGAATGGCCCGGGGTTTTCCGTTTCGGTCGAACTTTCCGAAGCGGGGTCCCAGGACGATGGCTCCGGCAAGTCCCACCAGGCCTCCCACGGCGTGTACCACTCCGGAGCCCGCAAAATCCAGATGGCCGAGACCGAAGGGAAGCTTGGAAAGCCAGCCCCCTCCCCAGACCCAGTGAGCATAAACCGGATAAATAAAAGCGGTAATAGCCACCGAGTAGAGGAGATAGGCCTGAAACTTGATCCGTTCAGCCACCGCTCCGGAAACGATGGTAGCCGCGGTGGCAGCGAAGACCATCTGCCAGAAAAAGGAGAGGTAATTCCCTACATCATAGCCCTCCCCGGCCAGGAAGAACCCGGAGGTTCCCAGGAGTCCCTTCCAGTCGGTACCGGTAATAAGGGCATACCCCAGGGCCCAGAAGGCCAGAGACCCTACCACAAAATCCATGAGGTTCTTGGTAAGAAGATTGGTGGCGTTTTTGGACCGACAGAAGCCGGCCTCCACCAGGGCGAAGCCCGCCTGCATAAACATCACCAGGAACCCGCATACCAGCACCCACACATAGTCCACCGGGAGTCCAGGGTCGGCCTTGAGCGTAGCGGCCCCGGTGGGATCTGCCGCCAGGGCCGCCCCTCCCCCTAGCAGGAACGCCACGATTAAGACCGGACCCATTCCCCTAACGGTAAACAATCGACCGTTCCCCATATCCTTCCTCCTTCGTTTTTGCCCAATATAGATACAAGATTCATGCCAAATATGAAAAACCCTAGAAGCAAAAGACTCATCTCCCGCAGAAGGTCCCTGCTTATTCACTTTTTGAAACATAATTGTTAAGAACAAATAGGATAAATCTAACAAAAAGAAACATTTATGATGGATATCGGTTTCGTTTCTGTCTGACGTTTCTTCCGACGCCGTAGAAAGTGGGGGCCTCTCGGGGCAGGAAGGACGCCAGGGGCGGGTGATAGGGGGTTAACGGTCCAGGAACCTCCACACCGGAGCGGAAAGGACGCGGGCCAGCGAAAGAACAAAATTGGTAAAGCCCTGATATCCGGCGTAGGGGCCACGGCGGCGTTCCTGGGGAAAGGAGAGGGTGGGAAATCCCAGCTTCACGGCTCGCCATTGTTCCCGGGCATTGGTGATGACCAGATCGGGACGCAGCACCGCCAGGGCCCTTTCAAATTCGTCGTCTCCGGGATCGTCAGTAAGAAAATCGGAAAACGGAACGGCCTCCTGATGATCCTCCGGGCTTCCGAAGACCGAGGCCACTCCCAGGACCTCAAACCCCAGCTCGCGCAACATCCTGCTTAAGGGGCCGAGTCTTCCGGCCCCCAGCACCACCATGGCCCTTCGCTGGTCAAAGAGCTTCAGCCAGGGCCGGATTCGAGCCAGAACCCTGCCTTCTTCCTCCCGGATGAGGGCTTCCACCCGGGTGGAGGAAAGTCCCAGGGCCTCCCCTATCCGGCGCAGGGAGGCCCCGGTAGCCGAAAGCCCGTAAAAGGAAACCTTGAGATAGGGCATCCCCAAACGCTGCCGAAGTTCGGAAACGAACCTCCGGGCGGTTGAACCGCAAAAAAGGAGATTCAGATGGGCCCGGGCGAGGGTTTCTATCTCCGACCAGGAGGTATCTCCGGTGAGCACCGTGTGCACCCGGACCCCCAGTCTTTCCAGAAGTCGCCGGATCTCCCGGGCCTCTCCGGCCACGTTGTATTCCCCCACCAGGTTCACTGTGGGATGCCTATACTTGGAAAGGGGTTGCACCAGATCCAGAAGTGCCTGGTAGGCCAGCGCATGACCTTCGGCCTGACTCTTTCCCGCAAAACCGGGACAGTTTATGGCCACCACCCGACGGCCCCATTCCGCTTCCGCCTCGCGGGCCACGCCGACCAGGTCTTCTCCTATGAGCCCGGTGGAACAGGTGGCATAAAGAAAGGCTCCCCGGGCCCGGGGATAAAGGGACCACACCTCCCGCAGGGCCTTCCTCAAACGGTCTAGACCCCCGAAAACGATCTCCCCCTCGGTAAGCGCGGTTCCACAGAGATCCCGGGCCTCGCCCCTTACCATGGCCCCGTAATAACCGCACCCCACCGGCCCGTGTACCAGATGTACCGCCTCCCGAACCGGCCCCAGCACATAACGGGCCCCGAAATAAACACAACTTCGCTGGGTCATGCCCCCGGGCTCACTGGCCCGACCGCAGGGCTTGATCCTCCAGGGCATACAGGCGTGGTTCCCGCAGGCCTTCATCCTCTCCCCCTTTACTGGTGGGTCCGGTCGTCGGGATAATGGTGATCCAGGATGGCGTTCACGATACGGGCTAGAAAACGTTCTCCTCCCCGGTAGCCCACGATGGGCTCCCGCTGGTACCCTATCCGGTCGTAAACCGGAAATCCGAAGCGAACCAGCGGGACCCTTATCTCCTTGGAAATATTCACACACCGGGAGTGCCCCAGAATCAGGTCCGGTGGGTCCTGTTTAAGGGCGTATTCCCATTCGAACTGATCGCTTCCGTTCATGATAACGGGTTGATAATTATATTCCTCACATACCTTCCAGATCTCTTCCGCCGCCGATGCACTCTTGGTGCCCACCAGGATGTAAGTTGGAATCATCCCCAGTTCACAAACGAAGCGAGTGGCTGCGGCCACAAAATCCGGATCGCCGGCCAGGGCCACCCGTTTCATCATGGTGTAGTGCAGGGTATCGGCCATAGCATCAAGGAGGATACCCCTTTCCCACCGTATGGCTTCCGGGATGGGCCGACCCGAGATCTCACTTACGGTTTTGAGCAGGCGATCGGTATGGCCCACCCCCAGGGGCATGGGAAGCACAAAGGCCGGCACCTGATAACGGCGGGAGAGCCATTTCGCACCGGCGGCCCCGGCATCCGGCGAAAGGGCGAAAATGGCCCGGGCATCTCCGGCCCGCACAAACTCCTCTACCCGGGTGCCTCCCGGAGGATAATAGGGGATACGGTTGGGCATACCCACCAGCGGACAGTCCAGGGTGTCGCTGATGTCAAAGAGGATATGGAAAGGCACCCCCATAAGTTCCAGAAGATGTTTCAGTTCCCGCAGGTCTCCGGGCAGGAGAAACCCGGGAATAAAATAGAGATCCTCCGAGGGCTGTCCGCTCTGCCGGGAAAGGGCCTTAAGAAACTCCCTTGCGGCCCGGTTATAGCCCTCCACATGGGAGCCGGCAAAACTGGGGGTATGGACCACCACGAACTTGGTAAGATCCAGCACTTCCGGCCCGAACTCCTCCTCCATCATCTCCAGGGCCTCGGCCAGAAAACTCTGGATATCGTCCCCGATAACCTCGCTTGAACAGGTGGTGACGATGGCAATAAGTTCGGGTTTATAGCGACAGACCAGATTTCGTATCCCTCGCACCAGATTCTTGCGCCCTCCGAAGACCGCGGCATCCTCATGAAAGGAGGCCGAGGCTATGGAGGCCGGCTCCCGAAAGACCCGGGAGAAGGTATAGCGCACGTAAGTGGTGCAACCCTGAGCCCCCTGGACAAAGGGAATAGCCCGATGCACCCCCAGGGTGGCCCACATGGCCCCAAAGGGCATACAGGTACGGCTGGGATCGATGCAGACCGCCCGTTTGGCTGCCGGTACCAGTTCTGGGGGAGGAGGCACATATTCCGGGGTGAGGGGCTTTTTCCCCAGACGCAGCTTTTTGTAAGTAATACCTTCGAGCGGAACCTCTGAAACCTGATTTATGATCTGGTTGATCATGGCTATACCTCCTTGGCTCTCTTAAAATTCGGTCCGGGCCAGATCCCATACCGGGGCGCAGACCGCCTGATAGATGTCCCGGGCAAAATTCACCATTCCCCGAAATCCGGCGTAAGGCCCGGCTTCATACGAATGCGAATTGAGGGTGGGGACTCCGAATTTACGTATGAGATACTTTTCCTTGAGCCCGGTAAGGAAGAGGTCCGGCCGGCAGGTCTCGATCATCTCCTCGATTTCAAATTCATTAGGATTATCAATGATGAGGGTCCCGGGTTTCACCCGCTGGACGATCTTCTCGTAATCCTCCCGGTGTCCGAAGGTGGTCATACAGGCCACCACCTCCATACCCAGTTCCTCCATGACCTTCACCCAGTGCCACACTCTGGGAGCCCCTACATAGATGGCCACCCGCTTCCCGGAAAGTCTTTCCCGGTACCAGGAAAGAGCCGGCTCTACCGCCGCGGTTTCCTCCTCTATAATCTCCTCGGCCCGGCGCATCATCTCCTTCTCTCCGAACCAGGCCGCCACATCCCGAAGGGCCTTGGCCGTCTGCGCCATTCCGAAAAGACTTACCCGCACTAGAGGGATCTCGTATCCCTCCCGAAGAAGTTCGGCGATGTAGGTGGCTGAACGCTGACAGTGAACGATGTTCAGGCGGGCATCCGGCAACCGGAAGAGATCCCGTATCCGGGCATTCCCGGTAAAGACACAGATTATACGCAGCCCCAGTTTCTCGAAGAGGGGAATCACCGGGACCAGATCCCAATCGATGTTGTAATCCCCGATGATATTGACGTCGTAAGGGGTCTTTTCCTCTTCCTTCAGTCCCAGCTCGGGGTGTTTCTTTCGATAATCCAGCAACCACCGGTAGAACTGGGTATTAAATTCGTGGTGTCCCTTGGACTGGGAGACCCCGCAGAATCCCGGGGAGGCACAGGCGAAAACGGGTTTGCCCACCTCGGCTGAAACCTCCCGGGCCACCTGTTCGATGTCGTCTCCGATGAGAGCCGTGGAGCAGGTATTGTAAATGATGGCCCCCTGTGCTCCGGGGTTGATACGGAAGGCCTCAAGCAGGGCTCTCTTCAGTTTCTCCGCTCCGCCAAAGATGATGTCCTGTTCGGTCATGGCCGTGGTGTAACAATGACGGCGATGATGGGCCTCGTTCTCAAGCACCCCGGGAGCGGCCCAGTTATACACGTCTCCCAGATGACGACGGGTACCCCAGGTATAGTAACCGCAGCCTACCGGGGCATGGATCATCTGGATCACATCCACTATAGGTCCGCCCACGACCCCGCGGGCTCCGGCGAAGGCTCACCCTCGTTCGGTAAGATCCCCGGGGACGGTGGGAGCATTGCATCTGGGTATGGTCTTACGATCCTCATCCACAATACACACATGTTTGACCCTCTCCGGAATACAGGCATTGCACCTCATCTGGTAATAACCCATATCTTTCCCCTCCTTCAGGAGTTTTTAAGCCATAGCCGCCCAGAGAAGGTCCTGCAGGGCATCACCCTGCCCCGGAACTCCGGCGGCATCGGCCCGACAGCGCCGGCAGGAAAGGAACTGGGGCAGAAACCGGGAGGCCAGACGTCTGGCCCAGCGTATCTCCGCCTCGGTAGGGGCTCGACGATCCCGGAAATGCCCCAGGGGAATGAGCGGGATGATATTCATGAGCTGGGCTCCGGCTTCCCAGGCCCGCCGGGCTATCTCGGCCACCTCGGTATCGTTCACCCCCGGAACCAGAACCGTATTCACCTTGACTCTGAGACCGGCAGCCGCCGCGGCACTCAGGCCTTCCAGTTGCCGGGAAAGAAGAACCTCTGCCGCCTCCCTCCCGGAAAGACGTCTTCCCTGGTGAGATATCCAGAGATAGAGATCTTTGGCCGTGCGCACCGTGGCAGCGTTTAGGGTAACGGTGAGAAAACGCACCCCCACGGAAAGTAAATCCGGAAGCCTATCCTTGAGGAGCAGGCCGTTGGTGGAGACGCAGAAACGGAGAGCGGGGAAACGTTCCCGCACCCGGGAAAGGGCCTCCAGGGTCTCCTCGTTGGCCAGAGGCTCCCCGGGACCGGCCACTCCCACGATCTCTATGCGGGGTTCAAGGGTAAGCGCCGTTTCCACATACTCCGGGGCCTCCTCCGGAGAGATCACCCTCCTAGCCGTACCGGGCCGATTTTCGCTTATGCAGGGGTAACGGCGGTCGCAATACGCGCACCGGATATTACACCGCGGAGCCACCGGAAGATGAAGCCTCCCCACCTGCCGATGGGCCTTCTCATCAAAACAGGGATGTCTAATCATCTCTTTTTCCTCCTCTCATCCGGATACCTTTCTCAGAAAAGGGCTTCCAGCCCCGTGTCCCCGGTACGTACCCGTCGGACCTCCTCCACCGGAAGGACAAAGATCTTCCCGTCCCCGTGTTCTCCGGTCCGGTTAACCTGAATGATCCGTTCCACCACCTTGGGAACCATGGCCTCGGGCACCACCACCCAGAGGAGCCTCTTGGGAATGAACCCGTAAGGGGAGCTCTCCAGCTTTTCGGCCACCTCCGGACTCACCCGATAGGCCAGCTCCCGCAGTCTTCCCCCCTGTTTGCCCCGCCCGAGCACCCGAAAGGCGGTAAAGGAGGGAAAACCCATCTCCTCCAGGGCCTTTTTGGTGGAAAGCATCTTGTTGGGCCTCACGATGGCTACGATTTCCTTGAGCATGTCCACCTCCTAAAGCTCCGCTTCTCCGGTACGAATGGTATAGGCCTCCTCCACCGGAGAGACGAAAATCTTTCCATCCCCGAAACGTCCGGTTCGGGCAGTTTCCATGATGATGGTGCAGACCCTCGGCACCTCCTCATCCGGTACCACCAGCAGGAGTAGGCTCTTGGGAAGCTCATCGTAAACCACCTCTCCCACGGTAAGGCCTCCCTGTTTCCCGCGACCCACCACTTCCACCCGCGTAAGGGCCAGGAACCCTTCGCGGGCCAGGGCCTCCACCACCTCGTCCGTTTTCTCCGGTCTTATGACCGCCTTGATCATCTTCATTTCCGGGCCTCCTTATAAAGATTGCTTCGATCAAACCAGACCGTATTTCACCACCAGGCTTTCCAGCTCATCCATGGAAAGGGGTTGAGGGATCACCAGATCCCGATTTTCCATGATGCGCCGGGCCAGTTCCCTATAGGCCTGAGCCTGGGGATGGTCGGGATCGTACTCCACCACCGTCTTGCGATTGAATTCGGCCTTTTGGACAATGTTGTCCCGGGGAATAAACATGATCATCTTGGTACCCAGGCGTTCACAGAATTCCTGCATGATTTCCTCCTCGCGATCCACCTTCCGGCTGTTACAGATGATGCCCCCGAGACGCACCCCGGTACGCTGGGCGTACTTCACCATGCCCCGGCAGATATTGTTGGCCGCATAGATGGCCATCATCTCTCCGGAGGCCACGATGTAGATCTCCTGGGCCTTCCCCTCCCGTACCGGCATGGCAAACCCCCCGCAGACCACGTCTCCCAGCACATCAAAGAAGAGAAAATCCAGATCCTCAGGGTAACCCCCCAGCTCTTCCATCAGATTGATGGCGGTGATAACTCCCCGGCCGGCACACCCCACACCGGGCTCCGGCCCCCCGGATTCCACGCACCGGATTCCCCCGAAACCGACCTTCACCACCTTCTCCAGGGTGAGATTTTCCTCCCCCTCCTC
>WGAR01000018.1 GCA_015494725.1 Thermodesulfobacteriaceae bacterium
CGCAAATAGGGGTTTGGGCAATGATCCGCCCCAGCTTGCCGGAGAGCCCCAGGGAACTCTTAACCGGCACCTTACAGGCAGCCACCGGGGAAGACGGGCCGGAGGTCCCCTTCCCGGAAGCCACCACCCCGCTTTGCAGACCCATTACCCACACCGAAAAAGCCACCAGCAAAAGAAACATTAAAAGATGCCTCCATACCTTCATCTCTCCCCCTCAGTAATAAATGAATTCGTAATCCATCATTATCAAATTTTGGTTTTAAAAACAAAGAATCTTGTCGCTATCTCTGATATTTTCGTAAAGGAACTTTTGGGACCCCTTTTGGAGATATTCGTCTTCATCCACTCCGTGGATTTCCATAAGCTTCCCTCAGCCCTTGAAGATGCCCTTGTTCGAGACGAATTTCCTGGCCAGATCAAGGATAGGGAATCTTTCGGAGTGAAGCCTTCGGTAATTTACGGAGGGGCCATTCAAGAAGATCACCACCTCATCGTTTTGGCTGAGAATCAAATTGGCCAGCCGAAAGGCGTTCCAAACGATCTCGGGATGGTCCCGGGAAATGATGATGGTAAATTTCATACCTCACCCTCCTTTTAAGAATTGGAAAAGTAAGGGCAACGGGCCCCTCGGCAGCCATGGGGATGAAGGTCGGAGAAGGAACAGAGAGGAATTGAGCACCGGATTCTAACCTGGGGAAAGAACTCTTCTATTCTTTGTGCGGCCATTTCGAGGCCGGCCCAGAGATAGGCCTTACAGCAGCCGGGCCCAGTAAGTTCCGAAAACCTGTGCAGGAGATCGCCGGTGAATTGCATGACCTCGCGCTGTTCCCGGTTGGTTCCGCAGCGGGATCCGGTAAGATAGGCCAGAACTGCTCCTAGGGCCGGGACTATCCCGCAGATTCCGGTAAGTCCGCAAAATCCGCCCCGGGCCTGGGCCTCGGTGCGATGAAAGATTTCCTCGATTTCAGGGTCGGAAAGAGATAACCCGGCGGCCCTGAGACCCCCCAGGAGAGCAGCGGCGGCAAGAAAGGCATGCTCGCACCCCAGCATGGGAAAGGGATATTCTTCAAGCCACCGCAAAGAGAGGGCCACAGGGTCCGAAGATTCGGAACGAAGGATCCTTTCTTTAAGGGAATCCTTTATCGCCTGTCCGTGACAGGAATCGCATACAAAATGTCTCTCCGGGCAAACCACATAGGCGAGCTTTTTATTCCCGCAATAAAAACACTTTTCTGTCCGGGCCTGCGTCCGATAAACCAGAGGTTTTCCACAGACCATGCAATGCACAGGCTTCGTAGGGACTCTTACACCCCCTTCCCGGGAGCCTGTATCCCCCCTTCAGGTAAATCTTCCGGATCCTCCACACCTCATCTTTTTCCTCCTTTACATCAACATATTAAAATATTTTTATTTAAAGTCAAGCCCCATTGTAAGTCCGGTCTGAGAAGAGGGATCTCCGGGATAAGAAAAGGCGTCTGCCCTTGGGGCCGAGGTAGAAAAAGGGCTTATTGAAGATTCCGTTCCAGTCTCTTGCAGAGATAGGCCGTTGCTTCGGGGGAGAGCCGGAGTCGGCGAGCCAATTCCACCATGGAAAGCCCGGGCTCCTGGGAGAGAATCTTGCGGGTTTCCTCCGTGAGTTCGTCAAGCCATTCTTCGAAGAGGTATTTCAGGTCCTCCGGCACCTCCTCGGGAAGGCTTTCCTTTTCTCCCACCGCGGAAACTATTCCCTTGCAGACCGAACGCGGGTCCACGCCCGCGTCAAAGCACTTGGCCAGTCAGTAATAGACCATGGAGGGGACCCGCCCCTCTTCACCCCGGAAAAGTTCCAGAAAGAGTTTCTCCTGTTCCTCTTCCTCCAGGAGTTGATAGAGTTCGGCCAGCAACTCCCGCAAAAGATCTTTCATTTCTTCCACCGAGAGGGTCTTAAAGAGATCCTTCTTCATTTCCTGCCTCCGGAAAAAGGGATTGGGCCTGGTTCAGTAAATCGAAGATCCGAAGATCCCTGATCCTGTAAAAGACAAAAGGACCCTGTTTGCGCCGATCTACCAGGCCGGCCAGCTTGAGCTCTCGAAGATGATGGGAGACCAGGGGCTGGGAGATCCCCAGAGATTCCACCAGTTCGGTAACCGAACGTTCCCCGCCTTTCAATTCCTCCAGGATGCGCAAACGGTTTTCGTCAGCCAGGGCCTTAAAGAGGATCAGAAGGCGGCGCTGAGCTTGATTCATGTTATAGTCCATCTTACCAGAAATTTTAAGTTTTAAGGAGGAGTCTTGATGGGAATAATCAAAGACCTGGGAGAGACCTATCTGGCCGCCAATTACCGGCGTTTTCCCGTGGCTTTCGTGCGGGGAAAGGGAAGCCGACTCTTTGACGAGGAGGGACGGGAATATCTGGACTTTTGTGCCGGAATCGCGGTCTGTGCCCTGGGCCATGCCCCGGAGGAAGTGGTAAGGGCCATAAAAGAGCAGGCCGAAAGACTCCTGCATGTTTCTAATCTCTACTGGACCGAACCCCAGGCCCGCCTAGCCCGCGTCCTGGTGGAAAATTCCTTTGCCGAAAGAGTCTTTTTCTGTAACTCCGGGGCCGAGGCCGTGGAGACCGCTTTGAAATTGGCCCGCCGCTACGCCTATCTCCGCTCCGGGCCCGGAAAGACCCGGATCGTGGCCCTCGAAAACTCCTTCCATGGAAGGACCTATGGAGCCCTTTCGGCCACCGGGCAACCCGCTTACTGGGAGGGCTTCGAGCCCCTGGTCCCGGACTTCATGCACGTTCCGGCCAACGATACGGAGGCCCTGATCCAGGCGGTTGATGAGCGGACCTGCGCGGTGATCCTCGAGCCCATCCTGGGAGAAGGGGGAGTGATTCCCCTTAGCCGGGAGTTCCTCGAGACCGCACGTCAGGCCTGCGACCGGGCGGGGGCCCTCCTCATCTTCGACGAGATCCAGACCGGGATCGGCCGCACCGGCCGGCTCTTTGCCTACGAACTTTACGGGGTCGAGCCCGATATCCTCTGCCTGGCCAAGGGGCTTGCCGGCGGACTTCCCCTGGGGGCGGTGCTCGCCCGGGAGGAGGTCATGGCGGCCCTTACCCCGGGTTCCCATGCCTCCACCTTCGGGGGGAACCCGGTTTGCTGCGCCGCCGCTCTAGCGGTGCTCGAAAGGGTGCTCTCCCCGGGCTTCCTCGATGAGGTACGACTTAAGGGAGAGGCCCTGCGCAAAGGGCTTCAGGTATTGGCGGAAAAATTTCCAGAAAAAGTAAAAGGGGTTCGCGGAGTGGGACTCCTTCTGGGCCTTGAGACCCATGTTTCTTCTTCAGAACTCATGCAGGCCCTTTTTTCCCGGGGTATTCTCACCACCGCTCCCAAGCCGGATGTCTTACGCTTGAGCCCCCCTCTTATTATAGGTTATCGGGAAATAGACGCCCTCCTTGGCGCCCTGAAAGAGATCCTTGCCTCTCTTTAAAGTCAAATAAAAGGAGGACTCCATGGATACGCCCCCGGGAGGACTCGAACCTCCGACTCCGGGATTAGGAAGCCAAAGTATCATTTCTCAATCTTTATCATACGCATTCTCTCTTTGCAAATCTTCCGCTTGCTCCACTCAAAAATGACATGATTTCCATCTCTGTGGAGACCTATATGGAGACCAGGCCTGAATCCCTTGAGAATCAACGCCTTCGGGTTTCGGGGGTGGTCTCCATGAGATTCCTCACAACCGAAAATAATCGGATTTGACAAAACCGGGATCTTTTGCTCAAGCCCGATTTTCTTATTATTTGACGGTTTCATAATGGGAGTAACAGGAGATGATGGTAATGATGTCCTCCTCTACGGTGTAGACCAGGCGGTGTTCCTTGCTGATTCGTCTGGCCCATATCCCTTTGAGATCTCCTTTAAGAGGCTCGGGCTTTCCTGTGCCGGAGAAAGGAGACTTAAGGCATTCTCTGATGAGGTTTACGATTTTAAGGGCTGTTTTTCGGTCGTGTTTTATCCACCAGGCCAGTTCTTCAAGCGCTTTGGGAGTCAAGACCAAGTTTTTTGAGGGCATCCTCAAGGCTGATCCTTTCTCTGGACTTTTTGGCTTCAAGGAGGCGTTCTTTGATGGGCTCAAGGAAGCGCGTTTCCTTCTCTATCTCTTGAAGGGCCTCCTCAACGGTGATCCCGTCTCTTACGGCCACGAAGAGGACGGCGGTCTCCAAGTCGGAAGGGTCCTTCTCAAGGAGCTTTTCAAGGACCTTAAGAAGGGTTTCCCGGGAGATACGGACCTCTTGGTTTTGAACCTTGACCGCACCAAACATGGTGTGTCCTCCGGGGTTATTCTCTTCGCATTCTACACTGGAATTTAGTGAAGGGAAAAATCAGCTTCACCGCTACTTTATCTGGGGGCCTCTTATTGAGGGATGTCCTCTTTTCCTTCCTCCTCCAGAACCGATCTGGTCCTTGTGGAGTATCTTCTCTCCTCCGAAACCGGTTCCGGTGCAAACACCTCTTTACTTGATAATCAAGCGCCCCCGGGAGGACTCGAACCTCCGACTCCGGGATTAGGAATCCCGTGCTCTATCCTCCTGAGCTACGGGGGCAAAGGAAAATTTGTATTTATTTTAACGGAATTCAGTTTCTACTTCAAGGGGAAAGACGTTTGGTTTAAGGTTTTTTAGGGGCCTTGACAGGGAGAAGAAGTGAGTTAAGTTAAAGGCCGTCCATCGCTCTTTGGGAAGGGTTAAAAAGAAGCCTTCGGTAAGAGGTCTTGACAGGCCTCTCCCTTTGGTTATAATTAAATTTCGGCTAGTGAAGCTGATCTTTGAAAACTGAATAGTGGCGCATGGGCAGGCCTCCGTGGTTTCAGCCTCGGCGGCCTGGAATCTCCCCTTGAGGGTGATTCCGGAGCCGGGAGGTTTGAATTCTGCTGAGGGTTTGATCCTGGCTCAGGGCGAACGCTGGCGGCGTGCCTAACACATGCAAGTCGTGGGGGAAAGGGAGGCTTCGGCCTCCCGAGTACACCGGCAGACGGGTGAGTAACACGTGGGTAACCTGCCCCCAGGTCCGGGATAACCTCGGGAAACTGGGGCTAATACCGGATAATGTGCGTGGGCGCAAGCTCACGCACCAAAGGGGGCCTCTGCATAGCAAGCTCCTGCCTGGGGAGGGGCCCGCGGCCCATCAGGTAGTTGGTGGGGTAACGGCCCACCAAGCCTACGACGGGTAGCCGGCCTGAGAGGGTGGTCGGCCACACGGGCACTGAGACACGGGCCCGACTCCTACGGGAGGCAGCAGTGGGGAATCTTGGGCAATGGGCGCAAGCCTGACCCAGCGACGCCGCGTGGGGGAAGAAGGCCTTCGGGTCGTAAACCCCTGTCAGGGGGGAAGAACCCCGGGTAGGTGAATAACCTACTCCGGGCTGACGGTACCCCCAGAGGAAGCCACGGCTAACTCCGTGCCAGCAGCCGCGGTAATACGGAGGTGGCGAGCGTTGCCCGGAATCACTGGGCGTAAAGGGGGCGTAGGCGGCCAGGCAAGTCGGAGGTTAAAGCCCGGGGCTCAACCCCGGAACGGCCTCCGATACTGCTTGGCTTGAGGGCCGGAGAGGCTGGCGGAATTCCCGGTGTAGGGGTGAAATCCGTAGATATCGGGAGGAACACCGGTGGGGAAGCCGGCCAGCTGGACGGTCCCTGACGCTGAGGCCCGAAAGCGTGGGGAGCAAACCGGATTAGATACCCGGGTAGTCCACGCCGTAAACGATGGGCGCTAGGTGTGGGGGGTTAATCCCTCCGTGCCGTAGCTAACGCGTTAAGCGCCCCGCCTGGGGAGTACGGCCGCAAGGCTGAAACTCAAAGGAATTGACGGGGGCCCGCACAAGCGGTGGAGCACGTGGTTTAATTCGATGCAAAGCGAAGAACCTTACCCGGGCTTGACATGCCAGGGTTGTAGCGGGCAGAGATGTCCGCGAGGCTGGGCTTTGCCCAGCCGCTCTGGCACAGGTGCTGCATGGCTGTCGTCAGCTCGTGTCGTGAGATGTTGGGTTAAGTCCCGCAACGAGCGCAACCCTCGCCCCTAGTTGCCAGCGGTTCGGCCGGGCACTCTAGGGGGACTGCCGGGGACAACCCGGAGGAAGGAGGGGATGACGTCAAGTCCTCATGGCCCTTATGCCCGGGGCTACACACGTGCTACAATGGGCGGTACAGAGGGTTGCGAACCCGCAAGGGGGAGCTAATCCCAGAAAGCCGCCCTCAGTTCGGATCGGGGTCTGCAACTCGACCCCGTGAAGCCGGAATCGCTAGTAACGGCGGATCAGCATGCCGCCGTGAATACGTTCCCGGGCCTTGTACACACCGCCCGTCACACCACGGAAGCCGGCTCTGCCCGAAGTCGCTGTCCCAACCCGCTTCGGCGGGAGGGAGGCGCCTACGGCAGGGCTGGTGACTGGGGTGAAGTCGTAACAAGGTATCCCTACCGGAAGGTGGGGATGGATCACCTCCTTTCTAAGGAGTATCCTTTTGCGACTTTGAAAGAACGGCCTGCCCATGTAAGCCACTATTCAGCTTTCAGGGATCAGCCTTTAGGCTGATTTTGTTCTTTAAAAGGTTGGGCTGAGGTGAACGGGCAAGGGTTGGGCCTATAGCTCAGCGTAGGTCAGAGCGCACGCCTGATAAGCGTGAGGTCGGTGGTTCGAATCCACCTAGGCCCACCAAATATTGGGCTAAGAGCCCTGAGTGGGGGTGTAGCTCAGCTGGGAGAGCACCGGCTTTGCAAGCCGGGGGTCAACGGTTCGAGTCCGTTCACCTCCACCATCCTGCGGGTTTAAGAGAGGGCGGAGGGTTCTCGCTTAAGCCCGTAAGGATGGGCCTGTTCTTTGACAAGTGAATATGGGTATCCGTTGGCATCTTGACCGGCCTGAGCATGATTTTAAGGTTTGTGGCCAAGCTACTAAGGGCCGGCGGTGGATGCCTCGGGCGGGGGAGGCGATGAAGGGCGTGGCAAGCTGCGATAAGCCCCGGGGAGCCGCAAGCAGGCGTTGATCCGGGGATGCCCGAATGGGGAAACCCGGCCGGGGTAATACCCGGTCATCCACGGGTGAATCCATAGCCCGTGGAGGCGATACCCGGGGAAGTGAAACATCTCAGTACCCGGAGGAAAAGAAATCAACCGAGATTCCCCGAGTAGCGGCGAGCGAAAGGGGAGGAGCCCAAACCGGATGGGTGTCAAAGCCCCTGGGCGTTGCCCATCCGGGGTAGTGGGGGCGTACCGGAGGGGGCCAGGGACCCCTCAGGGAGTTACAAAACCGCGCGTCTAGCCGAAGGCGCCTGGAATGGCCCGCCAGAGAGGGTGAAAGCCCCGTAGGCGAAAGGCGCGTGGTCTCCCGGGGTACGCTTCCCAAGTAGCGCGGGACACGGGAAATCCCGCGTGAATCTGGGGGGACCACCCTCCAAGGCTAAATACTACCCCCGCACCGATAGCGCATAGTACCGTGAGGGAAAGGTGAAAAGAACCCCGGGAGGGGAGTGAAATAGAACCTGAAACCGCCGGCCTACAAGCGGTCGGAGGGGGCTTCGGCCCCTGACGGCGTGCCTTTTGCATAATGAGCCCGGGAGTTGCCGTCGGTGGCGAGGCTAAGCCGTTTAGGCGGAGCCGTAGCGAAAGCGAGTCCGAACAGGGCGTTTAGTCGCCGGCGGCAGACCCGAAGCGGGACGAGCTACCCATGGGCAGGGTGAAGGCGGGCTAAACCCCGCTGGAGGCCCGAACCGGTGGAGGGTGAAAACTCCTCGGATGACCTGTGGGTAGGAGTGAAAAGCTAATCGAGTCCCGTGATAGCTGGTTCTCCCCGAAATATATTGAGGTATAGCCTCGGGTGGTCGCTGCGGGGGGTAGAGCACTGTTGGGGCTAGGGGGGTTACCGCCCTACCGAACCCCGGCAAACTCCGAATACCCGCAAGCGCAGCCCGGGAGTCAGCCCTAGGGCGATAAAGTCCTAGGACGAGAGGGGAACAACCCAGACCGCCAGCTAAGGCCCCCAAGTCCCGGCTAAGTGGTAAAGGAGGTGCCCCTGCTAAGACACCCAGGATGTTGGCTTAGAAGCAGCCATCATTTAAAGAGTGCGTAACAGCTCACTGGGTGAGCGGGGGTGCGCCGAAAATACCACGGGGCTTAAGCCGGGCGCCGAAGCTGCGGGTCGGCGTGCATGGAGCGCGCCGGCGGTAGGGGAGCACTCCGGTTGCCGATGAAGGCGGACCCGCGAGGGCCGCTGGAGGCCCCGGAGGAGAGAATCCGGGCACGAGTAGCGATAAGGAGGGTGAGAATCCCTCCCGCCGTAAGCCCAAGGTTTCCTGGGGAAGGGTCGTCCGCCCAGGGTTAGCCGGCCCCTAACCCGAGGCCGAAAGGCGTAGGGGATGGGAAGTGGGGTTAATATTCCCCCGCCACCGGAGTGGAGGCCGAGGGGTGACGCAGGAGGGAAGGGCCCCGGGGCTGTATGGTTGGCCCTCCAAACCTCTAGCCCGATGATGGTCCGAGGCAAATCCCGGACCGGAGGGTGAGGGGGAGTAAGGAACCGCGAGCTACGGCTCGCGGGAAGGGGCCTGGACCACACTGCCAAGAAATAGCCTCGCGGCCGTTGAAGCTCCGGTGACCGTACCGCAAACCGACACAGGTGGGCGGGCAGAATATGCTCAGGCGCGTGGGGTAACCCCGGCTAAGGAACTCGGCAAAATGGCCCCGTAACTTCGGGAGAAGGGGTGCCCGCGTGTAGGTGTAGGTCCCTCGTCGGACCTGCGCCGAGGCGGGTCGCAGTGAAGAGGCGGTGGCGACTGTTTACCAAAAACACAGGGCTCTGCTAACTCGTAAGAGGACGTATAGGGCCTGACGCCTGCCCGGTGCCGGAAGGTGAAGGGGCGGGGTTAGGGGCTTCGGCCCCGAAGCTCTGCCCTTAAGCCCCGGTAAACGGCGGCCGTAACTATAACGGTCCTAAGGTAGCGCAAGCTGCCTGAACCCGGCTGTATGCGGGGAAGCCCTTAGAGCCCTGGCTACGAGGCTGAGGCTAAAGGCTTCGGGCCCGTAAAAAGGCCAGGGATTGGGCAATCCGCAGGAAACCCGCCCGTGAGCGGGTGGGGATCCTCAGAGGCCATACGCCGGGCGCAGAGCCCCCTGGAGGAGAGCCGTATGAAGCTTTCGCCGGACTGGGTGGTGGGTTTTGTGGATGGAGAGGGATGTTTCCACATCTCCATCCTCCGCCACCCGGAGATGGAGATGGGGTATCAGGTGCTTCCGGAGTTCACCGTGGTGCAGCACGAAAGGGATATTCAGGTGCTTTATGCGCTGAAGAGTTTTTTCGGCTGCGGGGTGGTGCGACGCAACCACGGTGACCGGTGGGCCTACAGGGTGCGCAAGCTCTCGTGTCTTGAGCGGATCTGTGAGTTCTTCACCCGCCATCCGTTAAAGACGAAGAAGCAGGTAGAATTCGTGCGGTTCAGGCGGGTGGTGCAGATGATGAAGGAGAGACGGCACCTGACCCCTGAGGGGTTCCGGGAGATCGTAGAGATAGCCCGGAAGATGAATACCGGCAGAAGGGAGGCTCTTCTCCAGATGGAGGGGACCGAGGGGCTCTGTGAAGATATGGTCCACCCCCGGACCGAAAGGCCGGGATAAGGGTGAGCGAAATTCCTTGTCGGGTAAGTTCCGACCTGCATGAATGGCGTAACGACCGCCGCGCTGTCTCGGCCGGGGGCCCAGCGAAACTGTAGTCTCGGTGAAGATGCCGGGTACCCGCGGTGGGACGGAAAGACCCCGTGGAGCTTTACTGCAGCTTGGCATTGATCTTCGGGGTAGGATGTGCAGGATAGGTGGGAGGCTGTGAAGCCGGGGCGCCAGCTCCGGTGGAGCCGCCCTTGAGATACCACCCTTCCTGCTCCGGGGATCTAACCTGCGGGGGTTATCCCCCCGAGGGACAGTGCCTGGCGGGCAGTTTGACTGGGGCGGTCGCCTCCTGAAAGGTAACGGAGGCGCCCAAAGGTCCCCTCAGGCGGATTGGAAACCCGCCGTTGAGTGCAAGGGCATAAGGGGGCTTGACTGCGAGGCCGACGGGCCGAGCAGGGGCGAAAGCCGGGCCTAGTGATCCGGCGGCTCCGCGTGGAAGGGCCGTCGCTCAACGGATAAAAGTTACCCCGGGGATAACAGGCTGATCACCCCCAAGAGTTCACATCGACGGGGGGGTTTGGCACCTCGATGTCGGCTCATCCCATCCTGGGGCTGGAGAAGGTCCCAAGGGTCGGGCTGTTCGCCCGTTAAAGGGGTACGTGAGCTGGGTTCAGAACGTCGTGAGACAGTTCGGTCCCTATCCACCGCGGGCGCAGGAGGCTTGAGGGGAGCTGCCCCTAGTACGAGAGGACCGGGGTGGACGCACCTCTGGTGGCCCGGTTGTCGCACCAGCGGCACAGCCGGGTAGCCATGTGCGGAAGGGATAACCGCTGAAAGCATCTAAGCGGGAAGCCCACCCCAAGATTAGGCCTCCCGCGGGTGGGGCAACCCACCCCCTGAAGGGCCCTCCGAGAACAGGAGGTTGATAGGCCGGAGGTGGAAGCCCGGTAACGGGTGGAGCCGACCGGTACTAATCGCCCGTGCGGCTTGGCCACAGCTGGTTTTATATAAAGAATTCTCGGGCCGGCAGGGTGCCGGCGGCATACCCATATTCGCTTGTCCTTGATTTGGACAAGTTTCCCGGGTGCCCATACCGGAGGGGCCACACCCGTTCCCATTCCGAACACGGTCGTTAAGCCCTCCAGGGCCGATGGTACTGGGGCGTTACCGCCCTGGGAGAGTAGGTCGGTGCCCGGGGTTGATTTTTAAAGCCCGGCCGGGTTTCATCCCGCGCCGGGCTTTTTTTATTTTTACATCCGTTGGGCCTTGCGCCAGCCGAGGGCCTTGAGACGTTCCACCCGGCGCTGGGCCCAGGTGCGAAGTTCCTCAAAATAGCGCTTGGGGTCCTCCTTAAGAAGGGCCACGATCCTTTCCTTTTCGGCCTCGATCTCCGCAAGTTCTCCGGGGTAGGTCTCCTTCCAGGTGGCGTAGCCCTCGTCAAAGAGAAACTCCGGGGTCACCCGCTCGGGGTCCACCCCGAGTTTGGATACCGCCATAAAACGGGCCAGCTCCATGTCATACTCTATAATCCAGTCCCTGTCGCGGAGCATATTCCCGGGATTATACTCCACGTCGCCTGAGCACTCCGGACAATAAAGCCTGTCGATTACTTCCGGGGGCATAATATTATCGCGCAGGTTGAAGGCCGCCTCCCGGGCCCCACATGTACATTTGACTCTTATTTCCATGCACATAGTATCCCTCTCTATAAGGAGTATTTTTATCTACTATTACATAAATTTGGGCATGAGGTCAAGGGCGGAGCCTTGGCGGGGAATTCTTTCCGGGTTAAACCGGGATAAACCCTCTTGTGGAGGTGTAAAAGATGAAATGGGGATGGATAGGAGCGGGGGCTTTGGGAAGGGCCATGCTGGGAAGGCTTCTCTCCGAGGGATGGCAACCCCTGGTCTGGAATCGCACTCCGGAGAAACTCAAAGATCTCCCGGTAAAGAAGGCTTCTTCCCCGGAGGAGGTGTGTCGGGAGTCCGAGGTGGTGGCCCTGTGTCTTCACGATTCCCGGGCTGTAAAGGAAATCCTTGAAAGGCTTTCCGGAGAGCGTCTTCAGGGGAAGATCCTGGTGGACTTCACTACCAACCATTTTGAGGCCGTCCTTGACTTTCACGAGAAGGTCTCCCGGGCCGGGGGAAGCTATTTGGAAAGTCCGGTCCTGGGTAGCGTTATCCCGGCCTCCCGGGGAGAGCTTACCATCCTGGTAAGCGGGGAAGAGGAGAGCTTTCGCAAGGTGGAGCCCCTTCTTTCTTTGCTTGGACGGAAGATCTTTTTCTTTTCCGAGCCCGGGAAAGCAAGCCGCTTAAAGCTTATCAATAATCTCGTTCTGGGGGGCTTTCTGGCGGTGCTCGCCGAGGCGGTGGCACTGGCCGAGGAAGCAGGGCTTAGCCGAAAGGAAACCCTTGAGGTGCTTGAAAACGGGGCCGGGAAGTCCTTAGTTCTTGCGGCCAAGAAGGAAAAGCTCCTCAAGGAAGACTTCAGCCCCCATTTTTCGGTGAAAAATATGCTTAAGGATCTTGATTATCTTTCGGATCTGGCCCGTCGGTCCGTAAAGGCCCTGCCGGTGGGAGCTGCGGTTCGAGAACTATATCGGAGCGCTTTTCGTAAGGCGGCTGAAGAGGACTTTTTGGCCATATGGAAGGTCCTCCGGGAGTTATAAAGCTTTAAGGAAGGCGCAACGGAAGCCTCCGTGTTCGGTGGAAAGGAGCCTCTTAAAGCGAAGGCCGGAAAGGGCCGAAAGCCTTCTGATCCCGGTTTCGGGAAAGATGAGAGCAAGGTGCCAGCCGCGGAATCGTTCCCGAAAAGCTTCTCCTAAAAGACGATAGGTTAGGAAGAGAGCTCTGGAAAAGAGGCGTTTCCCGTAAGGAGGGTCAGTTACGATATGGCCGGGAGGTCTCGCTGGGGGCCTTAAGTCCTTGAAGCTGGCGCGGAAGATCTGTACCCAGTCTTTGACTCCTGCGGCTTTCAGGTTCTCCCGGGTAGCGGCCAGGCTTTTCTCCGAGGCGTCAGCGGCAAAAATAAACGGGCGATCCGGGGCAGGTCTTTCTTTTTTTCGGGCCTCCTCCCGGAGTTCTTCCCAAAGTCCAGGATCAAAGTCCGGCCAGTCCTCAAAGGGGAAACGCCTGAGGATTCCCGGAGCCCGATTGGCGGCGATCATAGCGGCCTCGGCCGGGATGGTCCCGGTGCCGCAAAAAGGGTCAAGAAGGGGCTGGCCGGGCCTCCATCCGGAGGAAAGGACCAGGGCCGCAGCCAGATTCTCGCGCAGAGCCGCCGGACCCGGAGCTACTTTGTAGCCCCTTCGAAAAAGATCTCCCCCCGAGGTGTCTATGCTTATGGTGCAGACGTCCTTCACCAGCCTCACCACTACCACTATTTTTCCCTTGGAGCCGGTAAGATCTTCGCGTCCCAGACGTTTCCGTACCACCCTTTCCAGACGTTCCCGGATGGCCCCCTCATGGTAGAGACGTGAACGGTAGGAGGTTA
>WGAR01000019.1 GCA_015494725.1 Thermodesulfobacteriaceae bacterium
CACGGGGTAGGGGCGGGGGAGGAAGAGTTTCTCGTAAAGATAGAGGGCGTAGCGGTCGGTCATCCCGGCGATGAAGTCGCAGACGATTCTTTCCTTGGGGACTTCCCCGGTGTAGCAGGGCATCTCCCGTTCCCACACCGAATCCCGGCGAAGATAATATTCGTAAAGCTCGATCAGGATCTTGCGGGCCTTCTCGAACTCCCGGCGGACCTCCCGGGCCCGATAAACCCTCTCGAAGAGAAAGCCCCTAAGATCGGTAAGGGCCTTAAGCACCCGATCCGAAAGATGGAGCTGGCCGTCGGCGCAAGAAAGCGTTTCCCGCACCAGATCCGTAACCAGGGTGTTGATGCGGGCGGCATGCCTTCGGCCCAGGACCCGGAGACAGTCCTCCGGGATGTCCTGCTCCCGGATGATCCCGGCCCGCAGGGCGTCATCGAGATCGTGGTTCACATAGGCGATGAGATCGGCGATGCGCACCACCTCGGCCTCAAGAGTAAGGGGCGGGTCCTTCTCCGGGGCGAAGATGGGCCCGAGGCCCTTGGAGTGTTTCACGATCCCGTCCCGCACCTCGTGGGTGAGGTTTAGTCCGCGGCCCTCCTTTTCCAGGCAGTCCACCACCCGCAGGCTCTGTTCATAGTGACGAAAACCCCCGGGCACAAGCTCGTTAAGCACCTCCTCTCCGGCGTGTCCGAAGGGGGTATGCCCCAGGTCGTGTCCCAGGGCGATGGCCTCGGTGAGGTCCTCGTTGAGGCGTAAGGCCCGGGCAATGGTGCGGGCGATCTGGGCCACCTCCAGGGTGTGGGTGAGCCGGGTGCGGTAATGGTCGCCGGTGGGGGCCAGAAAGACCTGGGTCTTGTGTTTGAGGCGCCGGAAGGCCTTGCTGTGGATGATCCGGTCGCGGTCCCGCTGGAAACAGGTGCGAAGCGGACATTCGGGCTCGGGCTTAAGCCTTCCCCGCGACCTCCGGGCCTTCGTTGCCCAGGGGGAAAGGATCTTTTCTTCCAGTTTTTCCAGCTCTTCTCGAAGGTTTAAGCCTCTGGGTTCCATAAAGGGCTCTTTTGGACTATTTTACTTGGGATACCCGCGGAAGTAAAAAGGCCATGTCAGGAGGCGAGCGAAAAGAATTTCCTTTTTCCTGGATTTCCTTTGACTGCTATGGCACCCTTATTGACTGGGAAGAGGGCCTTCTTGAAGCCCTAAAGCCCCTTTTAAAGCGCTCCTCGGTCGAAACCGAGCCTCTTGAAGTACTCAGGTTTTATGCGGAGCTTGAAAGCCATTTCGAAAGGACTTATCGCCCCTATCGCAAGGTATTGAGACTGGTTCTGCGGGGTCTTGCGGAGAAATTGGGCTTTGAATTGCATCCTGCGGAGGAATATCTTCTCGCTGAAGCCCTTCCCGGCTGGCGTCCCTTTCCGGAGGTTAATGAGACCCTGCGCTCTCTAAGGGATCGGGGTTTAAAGCTTGCCATCATCTCTAACATTGATCGGGATCTTATAGCCGAGACCCTGAAGCATTTTACGGTGTCCTTTGATCTGGTGGTGACCGCGGAGGAGGCCCGAAGCTATAAGCCGGATCTCCGAATCTTTGCATTGATGCTTGAAAAGATCCCGGTACCCAAGGAACAGATTCTTCATGTGGGGCAAAGCCTTTTTCATGACATCCTTCCGGCTAAGAAATTGGGACTTGCCAGCTGCTGGGTGAAACGCCCCGGGCGGGATCCTTACGGGGCCACGCCCCGGGCTGAGGCCCGGCCGGATTTCGTTATCTCGGACCTTTCGGAATTGCTTGCCTTTTGAAGATTTGCGCCTAGAGGTTCTGGCCTCCGAAAGTCTCGGGGTACGTTCCATGGCCGTGGAGGTTGAGGCCTGCGGAACGCGGGTCCTCATAGATCCCGGGGCTTTAGGCCCTTCGGGCCGATTCTCTCTTTGAAATCGCCCGCCGAAATCCTATAGCGTAACTTTATGAAAGCCACCGGATCTTTACTTTCTCCCCCGCGGCCTTCCTGAATTCCGGGTCGCCGGTAATAAGCTCGGCTTTTTTGATTTTGGCCAGCGCCAGAGCAAAACAGTCCGCATAGGCTATGGAATACCGGGCCTTAAGCTTTGCGGCCTCCAGGGTAAGATTTTGGTCAGCCTCAACTATTTCCAGGGGGTAATTTTCTATTTCTTGTATAACACCTTTGGCGACCTTTTCATCGTAAGCTCGTGAGGTAGCGTAATACACTTCTCCCCAGTTTATCACGCTCATAAAACCCCGGGCTTTTCCCTCGAGAACCTCTTTAAGGAAGCTTTCTACTTTTTCGGCAGCGGGCTCGTTTTCGAAAAAAGCTATTAAGGCATAGCTATCAAAAACATACTTTTTCACCTTGTTCCTCCTTCCTTCGCTCTTCCAGTAAAATCTTCAGGGCTTTTCCTTTTTGGGGAAGCAGCCCACGCCCGCGCCTGAGCAACTCCTCCACCGGTTTCAGAATGATTCTTTCATCCTCAACAAATACCGCCAGTCGTTTCCCTCTCCGCAGATTAAACTTTTTTCTTATCTCCGCCGGGATTACTACCTGTCCCTTTGAACTTACCGTTACGATCATGGCTTACTCCCTTAAAAGGTATTACTTAAATGATAATCCCAAACCAATCTCCCGTCTATTCCTTAAGCCACAGCTATAAAGTCACAAAATCAGCATGGCGTCGCCGTAAGAGTAGAAGCGATAGCGACGGCGGATGGCCTCCTGATAGGCCGAAAGGATGAGCCTGCGGCCGGCAAAGGCCGAAACCAACACCAGGAGACTTGAACCCGGAAGGTGAAAGTTGGTGACCAGGGCCTGAACCACCCGGAAGCGAAAACCAGGATAGATGTAAAGATCGCACCACCCTTTACGGGGCAAAAGCTCGCCTGAGGCGGCGCCCCACTCCAGGGCCCGCACCGCGGTGGTCCCCACCGCGATTACCCGGCCTCCCCGGGCCCGGGTCTCCTCTACGGCCCGCACAGTCTCCTCCGGGATCTCCACGTACTCCTCGTGGATGCGATGCTTCCTTATATCCGGGGTCTTGATGGGGGCGAAGGTACCGTAGCCCACATGGAGGGTGATGAAGGCCCTGCGCACCCCGCGTTCGGAAAGACGCGAAAGAAGCTCCTCCGAGAAATGGAAGCCCGCGGTGGGGGCGGCCACCGAGCCGTCCTTCCGGGCATAGACCGTCTGATACCGCAGGAGGTCCTCGGCTTCGGGCTCGCGCTTGATGTAAGGGGGAAGCGGGGCCTTTCCTACCCGTTTGATCGCCGAAAGAAGATCCTCCGGGCCCTCAAGGAGGAGCTTGAGTTCCCCCTCGGGCGATTTCTCAAGCACCACCGCGGAGAGTTCCTCGGAGAAGATCACCCGGTAGCCCGGAAGGAGTTTCTTTCCGCGGTAGAGGGCCGGAACGGGTTTACCCGGCTCGGGAAGCCTCAAGAGCAGGATCTCCACCCGGCCGCCGGTCTCCTTGCGACCGGGAAGCCGGGCCGGAAAGACCCGGGTGTCGTTTAAGACCAGGAGATCCCCCTCGCGCAGATATTCCTCTATCTCGGAAAAACGCGGAAGATGTTCTATCCGGCCGCTTTTCCGCTCAAGCACAAGAAGGCGCGATTCTTCCCGTCTTTCCGCCGGCCGATAAGCGATGAGTTCCTCGGGAAGTTCGTACTGATAGGCCTCGAGCCTGAAGTCCTCAGGAATCTCCGAGGAAGTGTTTTTCCAGGAGTTTTCGGTTGAAAGCGGTGATCTCTTCATAGCGCCTTTTCAGATCCGGACCCAGCCAGGGCTCAAGGCTCTTAAGGTACTCTCGGGGATAGACCGGGTCCTCCTCCGGGGGATCGTAAAGAAGGATAAGGCGTTCGGCCACCTCGCGCAAGAAGAGATAACTCTCGCGGGCGCGTTCCCCCTCGGGAAAGAGGGTCAGAAGTTTGAGGGTGCGGGTTTCCGGGAAGGTCGGGTCCTGGCGGAGTTTTCGGAGTCGGGCCAGGGCCGCAAGAAACTCAAGATCCGCAAGGGCTCCCCGGCCCAGCTTGGGATTGAAGCTTTCCGCATCCTCCCGGGCCCGTTCTCTCTCCATGTAAAGACGCATCTCCAGAAGACGCCGCCATCCCTCCCGCGAGGGACATCTTCGGGCCAGGAGGGTTTGTAACTCCTGTTCCAGGTGATGACCCCATTCCCTGTTTCCGGCCAGAGACCTCAAACGGGTGGCAGCCACCAGTTCCCAGAGATCGGCCTCCTGGCCATAGTAATGAAGAAACCCGGAAAGGGGCACGGTGAGAGGCCCCTTGCGGCCCTCGGGACGCAGTCTTGCGTCCACAGGATATCCCTCCCCCTCGGGAAGGCGGAGGGAAAGATAGAAGAGCAGGCGTTGAGCCAGACGTGCGGAAAACGGTCCGGTATCCTCCGGCCCATCATAGACGAAGACCAGATCCAGATCGGAACGATACCCCATCTCCCGGGCTCCCAGTTTGCCCAGGGCCAGGACACAGAACTTTCCACTAAGTCTTTCCCCCTTTTCCTCCTCCAGGCGCTGGAGGGTGAGTCGATAGGTCAGACGTACGAAACTTTCGGCAAGAAAGGTGAGGCGCTTCAGGGTTTCCGCCACGGAAAGGCGTTTTTCCAGATGGAGAATGGCGGTACGGATTAGATGTTCGTTCTTAAAGAGGCGCAGGAGGGCCAGGGCCTCGTCGTAGGAGGTGTGAAGAAGATGTCTTTCCAGTTCCCCGATCCGGGGAGGAAGATCCGGTTCGAGGAGGACCTCGGCCAGAGCGGGACGGCTCTCCAGACGGTGCCACAGATACTCCGAGCAGGCCAGAAGATGGATCACCGTCTTCAGGACCGAGGGATTTTCCCGAAAAGCGGCGTAAAGGGAAAAACGTCCCCCCACCCTTTCCAGGAAGGAAATGATGCGGGAGAAGGCCCTGGTCGGATCCTTTTCCTCAAGCACCCCGGCCAGCACGGAAGGGAGGAGATCTCGCAGGGCCCGGGCTCGCCGTTCCCCGGTGGGGCCTCCGGCCCTCAGTTTCCGGTGCAGATCCCGCAGAAGATGTTCCGGAATCCCGGCACACTCCGAGGCGGTGCGCAGATCTTCTCCCGAGAGCAGGGCCTCTTCCAGTTTTTCGAGCAGGGCGTCCTTTTCCCGGGGACAGGCCGGAGCCAGCAGAGCCCCGAAACTCTCGGAGACCCGACGTCTTATCCGGGCCAGATGGGCCAGGAATTCCTCGGAGTCCGGGAAATTCAGGCTTAGGGCGATGGCCTCCAGAGCCGCCGGTTCGCGGGGGAGCCGGAAGCTCTGCTGAAAGTAGCGTGTCTGGATCCGGTGTTCCACCAGGCGGAGAAAAAGATAGGCCTCGCTTAGTTCGTGAGCCTCTTTTTCCGGGATCAACCCCAGACGAGCCAGGCGTTTCAGGACCGGAAGGATCCTTCGCACCCGAAGTTCGGGGTGTTTGCCCCCGTAAATACTCTGAAGGGTCTGGGCCAGGAATTCCACCTCGCGGATGCCTCCCTCTCCGATCTTGATATCCTCCTGGGCTCCCCGGCGGCGGGCTTCCTTCCTTATACGTTCCTTGAGGTCTCGAATGTGTTCCAGATAGGAAAAATCGAGATAACGAGGATAGACCACCGGACGCAACTCGGACAGAAGATCGTATCCCAGGGAGAGATTCCCGGCCACCGGTCGGGCGCGTATCAGAGCCAGGCGCTCAAAGGGGTGAAGACGATAAAGGTAATACTCACGAGCGTATTCCAGAGGGAGGGCGATTTCGCTTTCTTTTCCTCCGGGACGCAGGCGCAGGTCCAGACGCCAGATGCGATCTCCGTCCACCAGGTTATTCAGAAGGCGGGTGAGGAGCTCGAAAAGGCGCAGGGTTTCCGCCTTGGAAACCCGGGAAGTGAAGAGATAGACCAGGTCCAGATCCGAGGCATAGTTAAGCTCCCGGGCCCCGAATTTCCCGAAGGCGAGGATCAGGAGTTCGGAGGCCGGGATTCCGTGTTCCCGGGCCAGATGGGCCAGGGCGGCACGGAGAAGGGTTTCGGCCAGCCGGGTCAATCTCCTTACCGTCCTCTCCAGGGGATCGCCCCGGAGATCCAGGGCCAGGATTTTGATAATCTCTTCCTGCCTGAGCCGGAGGAGGGCCCGGGACAGGGAGGGAAAATCCCGGGAGCGGGAAAGGTTTTCTTCCAGCTCCCGGGTTAGTTCCTGGGTGTTCCTGGGGCGCAGGGGGCCGGGCTCCAGAAAAGGGGTCAGAAGTTCCTCCCGGGTACATAGCAGGTTCCCGGCGTAAGGGGAGAAGGAGAGGAGTTTTACCAGCAGAGGAAAATGGGGGGAGGAGAGGAGACGCCGATGGAGGGCCTCCCCGTGATTTTCACGAATCCGGAGCAGGTAACGTTCCGCGGCCTCTGGTAGTCTCAACTTAAGAGGAGGTGGCGTAGCTGTGTAGCCCGGAAAGCCAGAAGTTTACCCCGAAATAGGTAAAAAGCACGGCAAAAAAGCCGATTACCGCCAGAGCGGCCATGCGTTTTCCGGTCCAGCCGCGGGTAAGCCGGGCGTGAATGGCTGCGGCATAGATGAACCAGGTGATGAGCGACCAGGTCTCTTTAGGGTCCCAGCTCCAGTAACTTCCCCAGGCCTGATCCGCCCACACCGCTCCGGTGATGATCCCCACCGTGAGCCAGAAGAACCCGAAAAGGATGAGCTTGTACATGAGGTTATCCAGGGTTTCCTTGCCGGGTACATATTGCCAGAGGCTTTTGGGGGAGGGATGATGGGGCCGGAGGAGATAGACTATCCCCATACCGAAGGCCACGGCAAAGGCCCCGTAGCCCAGGAAGCAGGTAATTACATGGGCGGTGAGCCAGTTGCTTCGCAGGGCCGGAACCAGGGGTTCGATGTCGGTGTTGGTGCCGAAGGAGGCATAGGCCATGATGAGCGAGGCCACCGGGGCTACAAAGGTTCCCAGGATCTTTCCCTGGAATTTTAGTTCCAGGAAGAGATACACCGCCATGGTGGCCCAGGCGAAGAAAATGAGCGATTCATAGAGATTGGAAAGCGGGATATGGCCGTAGCCGAGCTGATGAGACTCCCACCAGCGAAGGGCCCAGCCCACGGTGTTAAGGATGAGACCGGACCAGGCCACGGTGGAGGCCAGAAAACCCATGCCCCTCCAGGTAAAGATCCAGTGCAAGAGATACCCCGCTCCGGCGGCCAGATAGATGAAGGTGACCAGACTCAATAGATAGGAGTGGGATACCCAGAGGCTGTGCCCCTTTAGGGCCAGGAGAAGATAAACCACCCCTGCCAGGACCAAACCGCTTAAGGGTTCCTTTGCCCGCATAAATCTTCCTCCCAGAGAAGTTAAAACCATTTTAGCCTCTTTTGGAATCTTTGCAATTTGCAGCTCTTTAAGGACATGTTAAATTATTCTTTCCATGGAAAGACGGGTGCTCTGGGCCCCCTGGCGTGCGGAATACGTAGGGGGAAAGCGCGAACCGGGTTGCATCTTTTGTCCCCCCGAAGGGCCGCTTCCCGACGAGGAACGGCTCATCCTCTATCGGGACGAAAAGGTCCTGGTACTCATGAACAAGTTCCCTTACAATACCGGGCATCTCCTGGTCTCTCCGCGAAGGCATGTGGCCGAGCTTGAGGATCTTTCCCGCGAGGAGATTACCGACCTCATGGTCATGGCCCAGGAGTGTCTCCGGATTCTGCGCCAGGTGCTCAAACCCGATGGCTTCAATGTGGGTTTCAACCTGGGAAAGGTGGCCGGGGCCGGATATCC
>WGAR01000020.1 GCA_015494725.1 Thermodesulfobacteriaceae bacterium
CATTCAGAGTCTGATCATGATTTCCCTGGTAACCCTGGAGTGGATCTATGTGGGTTACAGTCTCTCCTTCGGACCGGATGTGCACGGAATCATCGGAAGCCTCAAACACTGGGCCCTGCAGGGCATAGGTTTTTCTCCCAGTCCTCAGTATGCCTCTACGGTCCCCGAGCCGGTCTTTATGATCTATCAGTGCATGTTTGCGGTGATCACCCCGGCGCTTATCACCGGGGCCTTCGCGGAGAGGGTGCGTTTTCGTTCCTTTGTCCTTTTCAGTCTTTTGTGGGCCCTTTTGGTGTATAATCCGCTCTGTCACTGGATCTGGGGCGGGGGATGGCTTTCCCGCCTGGGGACCTTGGATTTTGCCGGAGGGCTGGTGGTGCATGCCAGCTGTGGTATGGCGGCTCTGGTCATGGCCCTGGTAGTGGGGGCCCGCCGGGGAGCCAAACAGGAACCCTTTATTCCCCATAATCTTCCCCTTACGGTGATCGGAACCGGGCTGCTCTGGTTCGGGTGGTTCGGGTTCAACGCCGGAAGTGCCCTGGCGGTAAATAACACGGCCATCCAGGCCTTTATCAACACCCATACCGCGGCAGCCACGGCCATGCTGGCCTGGGTAATAGTGGAATGGCTCAAGCAGGGGAAACCCACCACCCTCGGGGCCTGTTCCGGGGCTATTGCCGGTCTGGCCACCATCACCCCGGCCGCGGGTTTCGTGAGTACCCAGGGGGCGGTGATCATCGGCATCCTGGCCGGAGTAATATGTTACTTTGCGGTGCTGGCCAAGAACGGTCTGGGCTACGACGACGCCCTGGATGTGGTGGGTATTCACGGCGTGGGAGGAATTCTCGGAACGCTTATGGCCGGGGTCCTTTCCCCGCAGGTTAAGTTTTCGGCCCAGGTGATCGGGGTGGTGGCCACGGTGGTCTATACCCTGGTGGCCACCTTTATTCTGGCCAAGGTGGTGGATGTCCTCTCGGGCCTCCGGGTGGACGAAGAGACGGAATACACCGGGCTTGACGTTACCGAGCACGGCGAGGAGGCCTATGTCCTGGCCTAGGAGAGAAGGAGCCGCCGCGCAGCCCCTACCAGGTAGAGGGAACCGGTGATCACCACCGGGAGGGGGAGGGAGAGGGCCTGATCCAGGGCCTCAGGGAGAGAGGAGGGACGTAGCGGAGGCCAGGAAGGGGGAAACTTCCTGGCCTCCCATTCTTTTAAAGTAACCGGGTTTCTGGGGCCCGGGGGTTCGCAGAGAAATACGACTTTGGCCCGAGAGATCAGTTTTTGCAGCATCCTCAGATAGGGTTTTTCCCCTCCCTCGTTGGTGGCCCCGAAAATAAGGGTGTATTCACTGATCCCCTTCCTCTCCAGGGATCGAAGCAGGGCTCGGGTGCCCTCCTCGTTGTGGGCTCCGTCCAGAATCACTCCGGGTCCCACAGGCAGGAACTCGAACCGTCCCGGCCAGGAAACCCGTTTCAGCGCCTGGCGCAGGGTGTCCTCCCGAAAGACGTATCCCTCGGTTCTCAGGAACTCCAGTGCCCGGAGGGCTGTTCCGAGATTGTATTTCTGAAATTCACCCTCCAGGGAGAGTTCCAGTTCCTGCAAATGCCATAGGTTCCCTCGATAGGAAAATCTTTTCCCGCTGCGCAACACCCGGAAGTCCTGCCCCCAGAAGGCCGCGGGGCATTGCAGCCTAAAGGCCCTTTCCCGGATTACCTCCCGGGCCCTGCGGGGCATGTGTCCTGCCACCACCGGAAGACCGGGTTTAAGGATTCCGGCTTTCTCCCGGGCGATCCTTTCCAGGCTCCGCCCCAGATAGGCCATGTGATCCAGGGCTACGGAGGTGATCACCGCAACCCGGGGTTTAAGGACATTGGTGGCATCCAGCCGCCCCCCCAGGCCGCATTCGATCACCGCCATGTCTATGCCTTCCTCCGCAAAATAAAGAAAGGCCGCGGCGGTGGTGATTTCGAAATAGGTGATCGGAAGTCGCAGCCTTTCTACCTGCCGTCGAATGCGGGCCAGTATGTCCGCCAGACGTTCCAGGGTGATTTCCCGACCATCGATCCGAAAACGTTCGGTGACCGAAACCAGATGGGGTGAGGTATAAAGTCCGGTGCGCAGACCGTGGGCGGAAAGTATTGCCTGGAGAAGGGCTGCGGTGGAGCCCTTGCCGTTGGTCCCGGCGATATGAAGGGAGGGGAAGCGTTCCTGCGGTCTCCCCAGGGCCTCGAGAAGGGCGGAAATGCGTTCCAGGCCGGGTTTTATCCCGTGGAATTGGTGCTGCCGGAGCCACTCCAGGGCTTCCCGGGGATGCATGCCTTGAGGGTTCCTTTTTAAGGATTTTAAATCTATAATCTAGTTTCTATATATGATAATCGCTTGGCGGAGAAGGGGGAGTTTTTATGCGGGTGCGTCCTGAAGAGTCCCTGCTTCTGCTCATCGATCCTCAGGAAAAGCTGGTCCGGGCCCTATGGGAGGCGGAGCGTTTGGTGAGGAATCTCAGGCTGTTGATAAAGGCTTCCCAGATCCTGGAGGTACCCATCGTGGCCACCAGCCAGTATCGTAAAGGGCTCGGGGAATACGTTCCCGAGGTCCTTGAGCTTCTGGGAAAGGAGGTGGAAATAAAAGACAAGACGGAGTTTAGTGTCTTTCAAAATCCGGAAATTGCTTCCCTCATCCGGGAGAAGGCCCGGCGTTATCTCGTTCTTTGCGGGGCGGAGACGCATATCTGTGTGTATCAGTCCGCCCTCTCGGCCCTGGAGGAGGGCTATCGGGTGATAGTGGTGGGGGATGCCACCTCCTCCCGAACGCCGGAGAACTTTCATTACGGGCTGGCCCGTTTGAGGGACGTGGGAACAGCGGTGGTTTCCACGGAGATGCTGGTTTATGAATGGCTGGAGAGGGCCGGCACCCCGGCCTTCAAGGAATTGATACCCTGGATCAAAAACGCCACCCAAACTTAAGGAGGTGCACTATGGCCGAAAGCCGCAGGATTGAAGCCCTGCTCAAGGAGGAACGCGTCTTTTATCCCCCACAGGCCGAACGGGATCAAGCCTATATTTCCTCCCGCTACGAGTATGAGGAGATCTACCGGTATTCCCTGGAAGATCCGGATGGATTCTGGAGCGAGCGGGCCAAGGAACTTATCACCTGGTTCAGGCTCTGGGATCGCACCTGCTACTGGGATTTTGAAAAACCCGAGATCCGCTGGTTTGAAGGCGGGAAGCTCAACGCCTGCTATAACTGCCTCGACCGACACCTCGCCGGCCCCAACCGCAACAAGGCGGCCATCATCTGGCAGGGGGAACCCGAGGAAGAGGTACGGGTCTATACCTATCAGATGCTTCATCGGGAGGTCTCGCGCTTTGCCAATGTGCTCAAGAAGCTCGGGGTCAAGAAGGGCGACCGGGTCTCCGTCTATCTTCCCATGATCCCGGAACTTCCCATAGTAATGCTGGCCTGTGCCCGGATCGGAGCCATTCATTCCGTGGTCTTCGGTGGGTTTTCCGCCGAGGCCTTAAAGACCCGCATCCAGGACTGTGAGGCCAAGATTCTGATCACCGCCGACGGTTACTGGCGGGGAGGAAGAGTCATAGAATCCAAGAAGACCGCCGATCAGGCCCTGAAGGACTGCCCCACCGTGGAAAAGTGTATCGTGGTGCGACGGATGGGAAACCAGATCGACTGGGTGGAGGGTCGGGACCTCTGGTATCACGAGTTGATAAACGATCCGGAGATCCCGGACGAGTGCCCCTGCGAGGAGATGGACGCCGAGGACATCCTTTTCATCCTTTACACCTCCGGATCCACCGGGAAACCCAAGGGGGTCTTTCACACCACCGGAGGATACATGGTTTATGTAGCGCATACCCTCCAGTGGGTCTTTGATCTCCGTCCGGCGGATGTTTTCTGGTGCACCGCGGACATCGGCTGGATCACCGGGCACTCCTACATCGTTTACGGTCCGCTGGCTCTGGGGGCCACGGAGATCATGTTTGAGGGGGTCCCCACCTATCCCCATCCCGGGCGTTTGTGGGAGCTGGTACAGAAATTCCGGGTGACCCTCTTTTACACCGCTCCCACGGTTATTCGGGCCCTGATGCGGGAGGGAGACGAGTGGCCGCACAAGTACGATCTTTCCTCCCTGCGTATTCTGGGCTCGGTGGGAGAACCTATCAATCCGGAGGCCTGGCTCTGGTATCATCAACACGTGGGCCGGGGGCGCTGTCCTATCGTGGATACCTGGTGGCAGACCGAGACCGGAGGATTCATGATCTCGCCGCTTCCCTATGCCATTGCCCAGAAACCCGGGGCGGCCACGGTACCCCTTCCCGGGGTGGAGCCGGTGATCCTGCGGGACGACGGCACCGAGGCCGAGGTGAACGAGGGAGGACATCTCTGCATGAAACGGGCCTGGCCCGGGATGCTGCGGGGAGTCTGGGGGAATCCCGAGCGCTTCAAACAGGTCTATTTCAGTCGTTTTCCGGGTTATTACTATACCGGGGACGGGGCCCGGCGGGATGAGGATGGATATATCTGGATCATCGGCCGACTGGACGATGTGATCAATGTCTCCGGACACCGGCTGGGAACCATGGAGCTGGAGAGTGCGCTGGTGGCTCACCCGGCGGTGGTCGAGGCCGCGGTAATCGGTATCCCTCACGAGGTTAAGGGAGAGACCATCTATGCCTTCGTGATCCTCAAGGAAGGCTACCAGCCGAGCGAGGAACTGAAGAACGAACTTCGACAGCACGTACGTCGAATGATCGGTCCCATCGCCACGCCGGAGTTTATTCAGTTCGTCTCCGGACTTCCCAAGACCAGAAGCGGAAAGATTATGCGGCGTATCCTGCGTAAGATCGCTTCCGGGCAATACGAGGACCTGGGAGACACTTCCACGCTTGCCGACCCCTCGGTGGTGGAGGAACTCATCCGCACCCGCAAGGAGATGGAAGGAAAATAATATGTCTTTCCGGGGCCGGGGGTTCGCTGCCTCCCCCGGCTCCTGGGGAGAAGAAAGGATTTTTCCGGAGGGGAATCGAATCAGGTCGAGGGCTTGATTATACTTGGTTATATGGAGGAAAAGGACCGGCTTTTCCAGGAAATCCGGGAGAAACTTCTTCCGGTCTGGGAGGCCTTTCCGGAGGTCAAGTTCGCCTACCTTTTCGGCTCGCAGGCCGCCGGACAGGCCGGGCCTTTAAGCGACCTCGATCTCGCGGTTTATCTTGAGCCTTACAGTCATCGGCGTTTTCTGGAGCTTTACGCCGCCTGCTCCCGGGCCTTGAAGCGGGATGATCTGGATCTGGTGGTCCTCAACCGTACGGAAAACCTCATCCTCCTTGAAAACATCATTCGGGAGGGAAAACTCCTTTTTGAGAGAGACCGGGGGGCCCGATTTGAGTTTGAGGTGGAGACCCTGCATCTGGCCCTGGATTTTCGGGAGATGCGTCGGCGGATCCTCGGAAGATGAACGATAACGATAAAGAACGTATTCTTAAGAAGATGGAAAGGGTGCGTGAATATCTCTCCCTTATCCGGAGCATAGAAAAGGACTGCCTTGAACGGTTTGAAACCGATCCCATCTATCGGGGGGCCCTGCTGCACTACCTTTATCTTACCGCAGACAGTTGCGTGGCCCTGGCTCAGATGATGATCCGCTTTCGGGAGCTGGGAATCCCTCAGTCCTATCAGGAAGCCATAGAGATACTCGGGGATCGAGGCCTGCTCCCTCCGGAATTTGCCTACGAGTTTGCGCGGATAGCCGGGTTGAGAAATCTTCTGGCTCACGGTTATGAAAAGGTGGTAAAAAAAGACCTTGTCTGCGAGGAGATCCTGCCCCGGCTCAGGGAGGTGGAAATCTTTCTTGGGGAGCTTGAGAAACATCTATGAAGGGGAGACTGGTGATCCTTACCGGGGCAGGGATTTCGGCCGAATCCGGTATCCCCACCTTCCGGGATCCGGGAGGGCTCTGGGAGAAGTACGACCTTTCGGAGGTGGCCACCCCGGAGGGGTTTCGGCGGAATCCCCGTTTAGTGCACGAATTTTATAATGCCCGGAGGCGTGATCTCCTGCGGGTAAAGCCCAACCCGGCCCATTACGCCCTCGCGGACCTTGAAAGGGCTTGGTCCGGGGAGTTTCTCCTGGTGACCCAGAATGTGGACGACCTTCACGAGCGAGCCGGATCCCGGCGTGTGATCCATATCCACGGGGAGCTTCTCAAGATCCGCTGTGAGCACTGCGGCGGGGTGTTTCGCGAGACCGGGGAGGTGTTTCCCGAGACCCCGTGCCCGGGCTGCGGGAGGCCCGGAGGCTTAAGGCCCCATGTGGTCTGGTTCGGGGAGGAACCCTTCCATCTTCCCGAGGTCTATGAGGCCCTTTCCCGCTGCCACCTTTTCGTGGCTATCGGGACCTCGGGGACGGTGTTTCCGGCTGCAGGGTTTGTGGAGGTGGCCCGGGCCGCCGGGGCCCGTTGTGTGGAGATCAACCTCAAGCCTGCGGAAAACGCCCCCCTTTTCCATGAGCACCGCTACGGACCGGCCAGCCAGGTGGTTCCGGCCTGGGTGAAAGAGATCCTGAAGGAGGGCTAGGAATGGGATACGTGGTACGGGGACTGGCCCGGGAGGGGAGTTTTCGGGTCTTTGCCGTGGAGTGTCGGGATGTGGTGGAGGAGGTGCGAAGGCTTCAGGGGCTTTCCCCCACAGCCACTGCGGCTCTCGGTCGGGCCCTGGCCGGAGCGGCGCTTCTGGCCGCGGATCTCAAGACCGGACGGGTCATGCTCCAGATAAACGGAGGGGGACCCCTGGGGGAGATCCTGGCCGAGGGGGATGCCGAGGGAAACCTCCGGGGCACGGTTCAGCATCCGGAGGTCCATCTGGAACCCCGCGAGGGAAAACTCGCGGTGGGGGCCGCGGTGGGCAAGAACGGGTTTCTCTCCGTAGCCCGCGACCTGGGGCTCAAGGAGCCCTATCAGGGTTCGGTAGCCCTGGTTTCCGGGGAGATCGCCCAGGACCTGGCTTATTATCTTACCATCTCCGAACAGATACCCTCTGCGGTGGCCCTGGGGGTGCTGGTGGATGTGGACGGCTCGGTCAAGGAGGCCGGAGGGTTCCTGGTGCAACGTATGCCTCAGGCCGATGAGGAGGATATCGCCAGCGCGGAAAAGGCCCTTTCCACCCTGGCCCCGGTAACCGAACTCCTCTCCCAGGGGCTTTCCCCGGAGGAGATCCTGGAGCGTATCTTTCCCGGACGTATCGAGATCCTTGAACGTCGGGAGGTACGCTATCGGTGTCGCTGTTCGCGGGAACGGGTGGAAGCCGCTCTGGCCGCTCTGGGTCGGGAGGAATTGCTTGAACTCATCGCCCACGGGAAACCCGCCCGGGTGACCTGCCATTTCTGCGGAAGGGGATACGAAATCCCCGTGGAGGACCTCCGGCGGATCCTGGCCGGACTGGAAAGGCCGCATTGAAGGGTTATCTCCTTCTCTGGAAACTTCTGCAGGAGGGGGTGGAGACCGGGGTTTTCCCCGGTGCGGTGGTGGGTATCCGAACCCCCGACCGAAAGGTCTTTTTAACCGCGGGCTACCGGGGACTTCTCCCGCGGCCCGAGGAAAACGAGGAGGATACCCTTTACGACCTGGCCTCGCTTACCAAACCCCTGGCCACCACGATCTCCGTAATGCGCCTTCACGGGGAGGGAAGACTCTCCCTTGGAGCTCCGCTTTCCTGTTTTTTTCCCCGGGAATATTTCGGGGAGAAGGCCTATTTAAGGGTGACCGTAAGGGATCTCCTTTCCCATCGGGGGGGATTTCCGGCCTGGCGTCCCTATTTTGAGCGGCTTCTGGCCCTTCCCCGGACCGCGAGAAGGGAACACCTTCTGCGCTTTATCCTCTCCGAACCCCCGGTTTTTTCCCCGGGTGAGGGGGAGCTTTATAGCGATCTGGGGTTTTTTCTCCTGGGGGAAATCGTGAGCAGGGTTTCGGGAAGACCCTTGGAGGAATACGCCGAGGAAAGCCTGGGTAAGCTCATTCCAGAATACGCCGGGGAGCTCCTTTTTCGCCCCCTGGACAAGGGGGTCCCTTCCCGGAGGATAGCTCCCACGGAAAGGTGTCCCTTTACCGGGCGCTGGCTCCGCGGGGAGGTGCACGACGAGAACACCCGGGTCCTGGGCGGAGTTTCGGGGGCCGCCGGACTTTTCGGAAGTGCCCGGGCGGTGCTGGCCCTCCTGGAAGTTCTGCTGGAGGTCTGGAAGGGCCG
This sequence comes from Thermodesulfobacteriaceae bacterium, assembly GCA_015494725.1. Lineage (GTDB taxonomy): Bacteria > Desulfobacterota > Thermodesulfobacteria > Thermodesulfobacteriales > Thermodesulfobacteriaceae > Thermosulfurimonas_A. Next base: position 8,253 of record WGAR01000020.1, read on the forward strand.
GCCAAAAGGGGGGCTTTTTCCGCAGATCCTGCGCTATTTCTGGGGGTTTCGAGGGCGGGGAGGTCTGAGGGCCCTGGGTTTCGATCGCCCTTCGTTCCGGGATTCCAGCACCGGCACTTTCTTTCCCCGCACCGCCCTGGGGCATCTGGGTTACACCGGTGGTGCCTTCTGGCTGGTTCCGGAAAGGGAGGTGGCGGTGGTCCTTCTCAGCAACCGGGTGCATCCCTCCCGTAAGAACGAGAAGATAAGGGCCTTTCGTCCTCGCTTCTTTTCCGAGGTGGCCCTGTTTCTGCGGTTGACAGGGTAAAACCCCTTTATATCCTGAGAGGGAAATGAAAGCGGGTTTGCGCGTGCTTATCGTAGAGGACGAACCGGATGTGGCCGAACTGGAACGTCTGGCCTTCGAAAGGGAAGGGTTTCGGGTGGAGGTGGCGGATTCGGCAGCCCGGGCCCTGGAACGCTTACGTTATGCCGTTCCGGATCTGGTGATCCTGGATCTGATGCTTCCGGATCTGGATGGGCTGGAGATCTTGAAGTATTTGCGTTTCAGGGAGGAGCTTTCCGGGGTGCCGGTTATTGTGGTTTCGGCCCGGGGGGAGGAGGTAGATCGGGTGCTGGGGTTCGAGCTCGGGGCCGACGATTATGTGGTCAAGCCCTTCAGTCCGCGGGAACTGGTGCTCAGGGCCAAAGCGGTGCTGAAGAGGGTACGCCGTCAGGAAGGACCCAGGGTCCTTACCTATGGCCCTCTGGTGCTTTATGAGGATCAGTTCCGGGTGGAGGTGGAGGGCCAGGAGGTGAAACTCACCCCCACGGAGTTCCGGTTGCTGGCCACCCTGCTCTCCGCCCCGGGGAAGGTCTTTTCCCGGGAGGTCCTGCTGGATAGGGTCTGGGGTTACCAGTACGAAGGTTATGCCCGGACCGTGGACACCCATATCAAACGTCTGCGTAAGAAACTGGGCTCAGCCGGCAAGTGGATCGAGACGGTCTGGGGTGTGGGTTATCGGATAAGATCCCTGCATGCTTGAATGGATCCTTTTTCCCCTGCTGCTGGTTCTGGCTTATTTTCTGGGATACAGGTCTCGCCGGAGGCTTTTCCCCGGTGCCAGGGGGGAGGATCAGCCGGTACCGCAAGGAACCGGGCTTCCGACCGAGGGTGAGGCCGGGGAGAGGGGATACTGGGAGGTCTGGCCCTGGCCCGAGGCCCTAGTGGATAAGAACCGGCACCTGCAGGCCCTTACCCCTTCCCTGCGCCAATGGTTTCCCTCCCGGGAGCCCTCCAACCTTCTCGAACTTCCCTTCCCCGGGCTGGTGGAGTTTCATGGCGAACTTTTTGAGAAGGGTTTTTCCCGGCTGGAATTCGAAAGGGAGGGGCGATGGTGGCGGCTCGAAGGGCGGAGGATAAGTCCGGACCTGGCGGCTCTGCGTCTCCTGGAGGTGACCAGGGAGAAGGAACTGGCGCAGAAAAACCGCCTCATCTCCGCCACCCTGGCCCATGAATTCCGCACCCCCCTCACCGCCCTGAGGGGCTATGTGGAGACCCTGGAGGATTTTCTGCCCTCCGGGGACCTTCCCCGCAAGGCCCTTTCGGCTCTCAAGGAGCATACCGACCGGCTGACCCGTCTGGTGCGGGATCTTCTTTTCTTTTCCTCTCTGGAGAGAATGGAGGCCAGCGGGGGGGAACCCCTGGAGATAAGGTCCCTGGCGGAGACCGCGGTGGAGCTTATGGCCCCCCTGGCTCAGGGGAAGAAAGTGCGGTTTAATCTCTCTGGACCCGAGGGGTTATGGATTCAGGGCGATTATGATCATCTGGTTCAGGCCCTGACCAAGGTCCTGGAGAATGCTCTGCGTTTTTCCCCGCCCGGGGGAAGTATTCGGGTGGAATGGGGAAGAAGAGACGGGGAGATCTTTTTGAGGGTCCGTGATGAAGGCCCCGGGGTGCCGGAGGAGTATCGGGAACGAATCTTCGAACCCTTTTTCCGGCTGGGTAAAGGGCCGGGGCTGGGATTGGGGCTAGCCCTGGCCCGGCGTATCGCCGAGATCTACCGGGGTCGGCTCCTCCTGGAGCCCACGGAAAAGGCAGCTTCTTTCGTCTTTCTGTGGCCCGAAAAAGTCCTCTCTCCGTCACAAAAGGTTCACAATTTTTCGGAAGAATAGAACCCGAAAAAAACAGGGAGGTGCAGGGATGCGCAGATTGATCCTGGTAGGGTTGGTATGGATGTTGCTGTGGGGAGCGGTGGTTTGGGCCGGGGAGATTACCCTCCTCGGAGCCGGGGCCACCTTTCCTTATCCCCTCTATTCCAAATGGTTCTACATCTATCATCAGAAAACCGGGGTAAAGGTGAACTATCAGTCCATAGGTTCCGGGGGAGGGATCCGGCAGATCCTGGCCCGTACGGTGGACTTCGGGGCCTCGGACGCCCCCATGAACGACGAGGAACTCGCCAAGGCCCCTGCGCCGATCCTCCACCTCCCCATGACCATCGGGGCGGTGGTCATCTCTTATAATCTCCCCGGGGTGCCCTCGGGGTTGAGGCTCACTCCGGAGGTCCTGGCGGATATCTTCCTGGGAAAGATCAAGCGATGGAACGATTCCCGGATCACGGAGGTGAATCCGGGAAAGAGGCTTCCGGCCCTTCCCATAGTGGTGGTGCATCGTTCCGATGGTTCCGGCACCACTTATAATTTCACCTATTATCTTTCCCGCGTTAGCCCGGAATGGAGAAAGCGGGTGGGTTACGGTAAGGCCGTGCGCTGGCCCGCAGGGATCGGGGGCAAGGGAAACGAGGGGGTTACCGGGTATCTGAAACAGCTTCCCGGGGCCATCGGGTACATCGAACTGGCTTATGCCTATCAGAACCGGCTTCCGGTGGCGGCCATACGCAACCGGGCCGGGAGATTCGTCCTTCCCACCCTGAAGAGCATCTCCGCTGCGGCTAGAACCCACATTCCGCCGGACACTCGGGTGCTCATCGCCGACACCGATGCCCCGGATGGCTATCCCCTTTCGGCCCTGACCTGGATCCTGGTGTATAAGGAACAGGCCTACGGAGGGCGTTCCTTTGAGCGGGCCAAGGCCCTGGTGGATCTTCTCTGGTGGTGCGTGCATGAAGGACAGGCCTACAATGAATCGCTCCTTTACGCCCGGCTTCCGGAAAACGTGGTTCGTATCGATGAGAAGTTGATCTGTTCCATCACCTATCGGGGAAAACCCATCCGCAGGTGCAAGTAAAGTTTCCGGGCCAGAGCGTGTTTTTAAGGTAAATAAAAAGACGATTTTTTCGGGGCATGGGATCGGGGTCCCGCCGGGGGCCCCGATTTGCAATTTTAAGGGTTGTCCGCCGGCCAAACTATGGTTAAAAGAGGAGAGTCATGGGATGGGGTGACCCGGACCGTATTTTTTATCGTCTGTGCTGGGGGTTTTCCCTGGGAATGGTCTTCCTGGTGCTAGGGATCGGTATTACCCTTTTCTGGGGGAGTCTTCCCAGTCTGAAGGCCTTCGGATGGCATTTTCTGGTCGGTCGGATCTGGGACCCGGTGAACGAGAAGTTCGGGGCCCTTCCCTTCCTGGTGGGCACTCTCATTACTTCCTTCGGGGCCCTCATTCTTACCCTGCCCTTTGCCCTGTCCTCGGGGATCTTTCTGGCCGAGTACGCCCCGCCGCGTGTGGCTGACGCTCTCTCCACGGTGATCGATCTTCTGGCCGGTATTCCCTCGGTGATCTACGGGCTCTGGGCCCTGTTTTACCTGGTCCCCCTGGTACGCTGGGTGGAGATGAAGCTGGGGGTCATTCCCTTCGGGCTGGGGCTTCCCACGGCCTCCCTGGTCCTGGCGGTGATGATCCTTCCCTATGCGGCCTCCATTATCCGGGAGGTCCTGCGGATGGTTCCTCACGAACTCAAGGAAGCGGCCTATGGGCTGGGGGCCACCCGCTGGGAGGTGATCCGGGGAGTATCCATTCCTTACGGTCTTTCGGGGATCGTGGCCGGGCTTCTTCTTTCCCTGGGGCGGGCCCTGGGGGAGACCATGGCCGTGACCATGGTCATAGGCAACCGTTCGGAGATGCCGCGAAGCCCCTGGGATCTGGCCAACACCATGGCCAGCGTGATCGCCAACGAGTTCACCGAAGCCTCCAGGGACATTCACCTTTCGGCCCTGATCGAGATCGGCCTGCTCCTCTTTCTCATCACTCTGGCGGTGAATATCCTGGCCCGGATAATCATCCTCAGGCTTCAGGTGCGATGAGAAGTATTCTCTGGCGCAAATTTAAGGACCGATCGGCTCTGGTGGTAATCACCGTGCTGGCCTTTCTTCCGGCCCTTCCTCTTTTCCATATTCTTTATGGGATCTTCAGGCTGGGACTTCCGGCCTTCTCCTGGAATTTCTTTACCCACCTTCCCACGCCTCCCGGAGAACCGGATGGAGGGGTGGGCAACGCCATTGTGGGGACCCTGATGCTTTCCATGCTGGCTTCGGTCCTGGCCATTCCCGTGGGTATCCTCAGCGGGGTTTATCTTTCCGAATACGCCCGGGGGCGTTTCGGCGAGGTGGTGCGGGTGGCCGCGGATGTGCTCCAGGGGGTTCCCTCCATCGTCCTGGGCATCGTGGGTTACCTCTGGCTGGTCAGGCCTATGGGACATTTTTCGGCCCTTTCCGGGGCGGTGGCCCTTTCCCTGATGATGCTTCCGGTGATCGTGCGTTCCACCGAGGAGATTCTGCGTATGCTTCCCTATACCCTGAGGGAGGCCTCCCTGAGTCTGGGGGTGAATTACTGGCGCACGGTCATAAAGGTCCTCATCCCCACCGGATTGGTGGGGATTACCACCGGAATTCTGGTGGCCCTATCCCGGATTATGGGAGAGACGGCACCGCTTCTTTTTACCGCCTTCGGGAACCCCTTCTGGAATTTTAATCCCCTGCAACCGGTAGATGCCCTGCCTCTTACGGTTTTCAAATATGCCATCAGTCCCTATCAGGACTGGATCCGTCAGGCCTGGGGGGCCAGTGCGGTTTTGACCCTTATGGTCCTGGGGCTGAATCTGATCTCCAGGATTCTGGCCAGGAGGCTCTCCGGAGATGGGAAATAAGGAAACCATTGTGGACCCCCGGGGTCCCATCATCTTCGATATTCGTAATCTGTGGGCGTATTACGGGGAGAAACCCGCGGTGAAGGGGGTTACCTGCAAGATCCCCGAGAAGCGGGTCACCGCGATCATGGGGCCCTCGGGATGCGGAAAGACCACCTTTATCCGCTGTCTTAACCGGCTGCACGAACTCTCTCCCGGAGCCAGAGTGGAGGGAGAGATCTTTCTGCGGGGCAAGAACATCCTGGAGATAGATCCGGTGGTGGTAAGACGCCGGGTGGGGATGGTATTTCAGAAACCCAATCCCTTCCCCACCATGACCATCTACGACAACGTACTGGCCGGGTACAAACTTCTGGGGATCAGGTTGCGGCGGGAGGAAGCCGATCGCCTGGTGGAGGAGGCCCTGCGCAAGGCCGCTCTCTGGGACGAGGTGAAGGACAGCCTCCACAAGCGGGGTACTTATCTTTCCGGGGGCCAGCAGCAGAGGCTCTGCATCGCCCGGGCGCTGGCGGTAAAACCCGAGGTGCTTCTCATGGACGAGCCCACCTCGGCCCTAGACCCCAAGTCCACGGCCAAGATCGAAGAGCTGGTGGTGGAGCTGAAAAAGACCGTGACCATCGTGATCGTGACCCACAACATCGCCCAGGCCGGTCGGGTCTCCGACTACGCCGCTTTCTTTTATCTGGGGGAACTGGTGGAGTTCGGTCCCACCTCCCAGCTCTTTACCGTGCCGCGGGACAAGCGCACCGAGGAATTCCTGAAGGGGAAGTTCGGATGATGAAGGCCTTCTGGGTGACCCTGGTGACCGTATTTCTTGCCGAGCTGGGCGATAAGACCCAGCTTGCGGCCCTTATGCTCGCGGCCCGTGAGAAGCGGTTTCTTCCGGTGTTTGCCGGGGCGGCGCTGGCCCTGGTACTGGCCTCGGCCGTGGGGGTGGCTGCCGGACGCCTCCTGGGGGATCTCCTTCCGGTAAAACACCTGCGCCTTCTCTCCGGCACCATCTTTATCCTTCTGGGGATATTTATGCTATGGGGAAAGATCTAGGGCTCACCGAGCTTGAAAAGCACCTGGTGGATATCCTTTCCGCCGAGGGAATTCCCCTCACGGAAAGACCCTACCTTGCCCTCGCCGAGCGCCTGGGAGTCACCGAGGAGGAGGTCCTCTCCGCGGTAAAGGGGCTTCTTGAAAAGAAGATCATCCGCAGGCTTTCGGCCCTGATCCGGCACAATCTTTCTGGATACGAGGGAAACGCCATGGTGGCCTGGAGGGTGCCCGAGGAACGGGTTGAGGAGGTGGGGGAGAGCCTCGCCTCAAGGCCCTTTATCACCCACTGCTATCTTCGTCGGACCTATCCCGACTGGCCTTATAATCTTTACACCATGATCCATGCCGAGACCGAGGAGGCCTGCCGGAGGCTTGCGGAGGAGCTTTCCCGGGAACTTGATCTTCCGGACTATGAGATACTTTTTACGGAAAAAGAGATCGTCCGCCGCACAAGAAGGTACTTTTCGTGATGGGTATCTCTACCGAAAGGAAGAGGAGATACATGGAACTGGTGGGAGAGGCCCTCTCCCGGGCCTTTCCCGAGGCAGACATCGTGTTTTTCGGCTCGCTGGTGGAGGGGGATTTTTCCGAAAGACTTTCGGACATCGATGTGGCCCTTTATCTGGGCCGGCCCCTGGAGGACCGGGAGTACGGAAGGCTCCTCAAGGTCCTTGAGGAGGAGATTCCCCTTCTTCGCCGGGTGGAGGTGGTGGATCTCGCCCGGGTAAAGGACCGGGAATTCTTGCGCCGTATCATAGAGAGAGGCCACCTGTGGAAAGGCTCAAGCGCAAGGTTGAAAAACTTGATCGAGCGG
>WGAR01000021.1 GCA_015494725.1 Thermodesulfobacteriaceae bacterium
AAGAAGATGCACCCCGGAAAACTGGGCCACTTCGGGGTGACCCTCACCCGGGAAAAGTGGCATTATGAGAAGACTACCCTCTTTAAGAAATACGGCTATCCGGCCAAGCGCCCCTGGTATCCCTATACCGGAAACGTCTATCAGGAGGTGCTGCCTTCGGCGGCCGACGGCTATCCCTACCCCATAAAGGCCCTTTTCCTACACAAGGGGACCCCGGCTTACTCCATCCCGGCCTCAACCAAGCAGCTTGAGATCCTGAAGGACCCCGGGAAGATTCCCCTCATCATCGCCTGCGACATCGTGATCGGGGAGTCCTCTCAGTATGCGGACTACATCTTTCCGGATACGGCCATCTGGGAGCGCTGGGGCACCCCTCACACCACCCCGGCCATCCCGGTCAAGGTCTCAAAGATCCGCCAGCCCATGGTGGAGGCCTTAACGGAGAAGGTGCGGGTCTTCGGGCAGGAGATGCCCTGCTCCATGGAGGCCGTGATGCTGGCCATCGCGGAAAAGCTCGGGCTTCCGGGCTACGGCAAGGACGGTTTCGGCCCGGGCTGGGATTTTCGTAAGCCCGAGGACTGGTACCTCAAGATGGTGGCGAATATCGCTCTGGAGGGAAGCCCGGTGCCCAAGGCCTCGGATCGGGAGATAGAAATCTTCCGCAGGGCCCGCCGCCATCTCTCCCGGGCCGTCTTTGACGAGGCCTACTGGCGGAAGACCGTGGGAGGGGAGGGGATCTTCCGGCGCGTGGTCTATGTGCTAAACCGCGGCGGACGCTTTGAGGACGCAAGCCGGGCCTACGAGGGCAAGCACATGCGGCACCGTTTCGCAAGTCAGTTCAACCTCTTTGTGGAGAACGTGGCTAAAGGCCGGCACAGCTTCACCGGAAAACACTTCTCCGGGATTCCCATCTATGAGCCGGCTAAGGACGCCTCCGGGAAACCCGTGACCTGGCCGGAGGAGTATGCCTTCCAGCTCTTTACCTTCAAGCCCATCCTGGTGGGCCAGTCCCGAACCATCTGCAACTACTGGACCCAGATCGCCGAATTCGGGACCAACTACGTGATGATGAACCCCCAAGACATGCGGCGGCTGGGTCTTAAGGATGGGGACGTGGTGCGGCTCATAAGCCCCTCCAATCCCGAGGGCGTGATCCGGGTGAGAAATGGTCTTGCCTTGAAGGTTCAGGGGGCGGTCAGGGGATATGAGGGGATCCGGCCGGGCACGGTGGCGGTCTGCCACGGCTACGGGCGTTTCGGCTACGGGGCCTACGATCAGGTGGTGGACGGAAAGCGCATTCCTGGAGATGTGCGCCGGGCGGTGGGGCTTTCGGCCAACCCGGTGATGCTGGCCGACCCGGTGCTGAAGAACGTGTGTCTCTCGGATCCCATCGGAGGGTCCTGTTCCTTCTATGACAGCCGGGTGAAGGTGGTCAAGGTTTCTGGAACCGAGGGCGAAAAACCCTGGGAGGTCTGGGAGAAATGGGCGCGAAAGGCGGCTTAAGGATTATTCTGATCCTTTTTATCCTCCTCGCGGCGATGTTTGCGCAGGGGGCGGGGAGCCTCCCCTCCTCGCCCCCCTCCCCTCCTCCCGCGGCGGGGAAGGGCAAGGAGATCAAGAAAGAGTCTCCCCTAAAGAACGCCCCCTGGCTTAACGACAATTCCACCAATTCTACCGAGGAGGAAGAGGAGGACTTCGGGTGTTGACGCAAAAATTTCACTTTTTGGCCAAAGTTCGGTCCCGGAAGGGGAGAGAAAATTCCTCCGGGCCGAGGAAATTAAAAATCTTTAAAAGGAGGGATGAGGTATGAGGAGAGGAGGTAGATGGCTGGCGGTGTTTTTGGCGGTGGCGGTGTTTCTGGCCTTTGGGTTCTCGTCGGTCAGGGCCGAGATTAAGGATCCCCTGCTGCGGGTGCTGGTGAAGAAGGGGATCCTTACCGAGGAGGAGGCCCTGGAGATCAAGCGCGAGGCCGAGGCCGAGGCTAAGAAGGAGAAGGAGGAGGTGGCCAAGGCTGCGGCAGAAGAGATCCAGAAGGAGGGGCTGGCCCTGCCCAAGGGACTGCGTGGGGTAAAGCTCGGAACCCTTACCTATCTTGATTATACCAACGGTTACGGCCCCTTTGATGGAGGGAAGGAGAGGGGAGAGAGTTATTTTAGCGTGACCCGGGCCTATTTTGACTTCAAGAAGAAGATCAACCCCTGGCTCTCCTTCCGCCTTACCCCGGATCTTCAGAGGAGCTGGAATGCCGGAAGTTACACCCTGCGCATCAAGTACGCCTACGCCCAGTTCAAGCTTCCGGACTTCGGATTCCTCACGGATCTCAAGATGGAGTTCGGTCAGGGGCACTTCCCCTGGCTTGACTTTGAGGAGCACATCAACCCCTACCGTATGCAGGGCTGCATGCCCCGCGAGTTCTTCGGGACCTTCAACTCCGCGGACCGCGGGGTCTCCATCGCCGGGAACCTGGGCGGAAAGCTTGATCCGAACTTCGTAAAGCAGCTTACCGCCCACTACCCCATCTACAAACACTACACCGGAAAGTACGGGACCTTCTGGGTCTCTTATATGAACGGTTCCGGTTATTCAAGCGGGGATAACAATCCGAACAAGGCCGTGGAGGTGCGGCTCACGCTGCGGCCCTTCCCCTATTCCACGAGCGGGATGTTCCCCCTGGCCGGTCTTCAGTTTAGCTATTTCGGGATCTCCGGGGAGGGTAATAACCAGGCGACGTTTACCAAAACGGGTAAAGAATTTGACGATCCGGACTATAACGTAAACCTTTTCATGATCTCCTATCAGCACCCCTGGTTCATGATCGCCGCCCAGTACAGCACTTCCACCAACAAAAACGATGGCTCCTGGGTGCTCTTTAACGATCCTAATAACCCCACCTCCTATGACGAAATGGACACCACCCTCTACTCCATTTACGGTGATTTCGTGCTTCCGGTGCTCAACGAAAAGCTCCACCTTTACGCCCGCTGGGACCACTTTGATCCCAACGATGACAATGGATATAACGCCGAGGGGCAGTTTATCTCCAGCGGAAACGATCAGGCTGACCACTACATCGTGGGGCTCGCCTACTATCTTACCGGGAATAACATCCTTCTCGTAAGCGCGGAGTGGGTGAACTTTGATAAGAATTACCGCATTTCGGCTACGCGGTTTAACGAGCACTGGGGCGCTTATTCTCCCACCGGGACCGCTAATCTTGACGACGGATTCCGGATCCAGACCGTGGTTCAGATAAGCTTTTAAGCGCCATAAGGCCTAACCCAAATCCCATACCTTCCTCAGGGGCGGGCGAAGGCCCGCCCCGCTTTGTAAAAAGGAGGTGAGAGGATGGCAAGAGGCCTTGCGGTTTTCTTAGCTGTGCTTTTTCTTTTCGCTCCTTCCGCCCGGGCCGCCGGAGAGCCGAGTCTTACCGAGGTGCTTTCCGAGCTTAGGGCCCTTCAGGCGGAACTCAGGAAAAAAGATCGGGAGATTGAGGCCTTAAGGCGGGAACTTTCCGAGCTGAAAAGCCGCCTTGCGGAAAAAGAGCCCTCCGTGGCCGCGCCTTCCGGCCCCGCAAAGAAGGCCCCGGAGATCTCCCCTCCGGTAAAGCGTATCGCCTTTGGCGGCCAGTACCGCATAAATTCCTATAGCGTCCACACCCACCGGAAGACCCTTAACGCAAGCCGCCTCCGCATTCGCCAGAACCTGGATCTGGTCTTTGATTCCCGTCTCCGCAGCCACCTTCAGGTGGAACTCGGACACACTCACGCCAACCTCACCACCACGGAAAAGCGCCTTAAGGTGCGGCATGCGGTCCTCTCCTACGCTTTCGGGGGCGGATTTTCGGCCGAGGCCGGGATCCTTCCCCTTTCGGACCGCGCCCGGGACATGCTTTATTCCGCGGACTGGGACTATAACCCTCTGGCCCTGGCTCTCTATTACCGGAACAAGCGCCTCGGAGACTTTCGTCTTTTTGCTGCGGAACTCGACGAGGGCGAGGAGGACCTGGCGCACGACGATTTCGTGCACTACGAGCTTGACTGGGAACGGAAGTTTTCCCCCGGGCTCAAACTTTCCCTTTTTGCCCTCTATGCCGAGGTCGCCGAAAACTACGCCAACCCCGCCGGAGGCCCCTCGGAGCACACCCGGCCGCACTTAAACTACGGCGGGATGCTCACCTGGAAGCCCCGCGAGGACCTCACTCTCCGGGCGGCTCTTATCGGGTCCTTCACCGACCGTGAGATCCTGGGCACCCCGGACGACGCCTCGGGCTGGCTCCTTCGGCTTGAGGCGGAAAAGACCTTCGGCCCGGCCGCCCTCTCCCTCCTTTTCACCCACGCAAGCGGAGATAAGGACGGGGAGGGTTTTCTTCCCCTCATGGCCCTCTCCGGCACCTACGGCTACTGGGGCTACACCGGGATCCTTACCGTCCAGGGCCCCACGGATACCGGCTTTGACGACACCGCGGTGAACGTCTCCAACAACGGTTACGGGCTCACCACCTTCCAGACCCGTCTGAGCTACGCTTTTTCGGAACGCCTGCGCTTATGGCTTGCCGCGGGCTGGTTCGGGGACACCGAGGCCCGGGGAAGGGACTCCACCGTGGGCTACGATTTTCTCGGGATGCTCACCCTGCGCCTCCACCGCTATCTAACCCTGGACCTCGGCCTTGATTTTGCCCATCTTGAGGATAGCGTAAACGGGTATGCGAGCCGGAGTTTCAATTTCAACCCGGGAGACGAAGAGGACAAACTTGCGGTCTTCAGCCGCCTCCAGGCGGAATTTTAAATCTTGGAGGATAAGGCCGTGATGAGGGTTATAATCCTTCTCCTTGCGGGGTTCTTTCTTGCGGGCCCTGCGCTCGCCGGTAGCGGGTGCCTCAGGTGTCACCGGGGGATTGAAAAGATCGCCGAAAACCCGGTCATGGGCCGGCTCTCCTGCGTGTTCTGCCACCGGGGAAACCCGGAGGGAAAGACCAAGGAGGAGGCCCATCGCGGACTCTGGCGCAACCCTTCGGACCTCCGGGTGATCTCTCAAACCTGTGGTCAGTGTCATGCCGATATCGTTTCCCGTCTCCAAAAGAGCCTTCACGCCACCAGCGCCGGGATCATCAGCGCCGCCCGCTACACCTGGGCCGCGCAGAAGACCCGCCGGGCCCTTTACGCCACCTATCCGGTGCGCGACGAGGACGGGAACGTTCCCCGCGACCGCGGCGCCCTTCCCGAACTCCTCGGTCTTCCGGTCTATGACCCCGCAAAACCCATCTCCCCGACAAACCATCCGGTTGACGACTATCTTCGGGCCGAGTGCCTGAGGTGCCATGTCTGGACCCGGGGCAAGGAGCGCCCCGGGGACTATCGGGCCAGCGGATGCGCGGCCTGCCATGTGATCTACGATAACGACGGCCTTTACAAGGGCGGAGATTCCGCCATCCCGCACGATAAACCGGGCTACCCCCGGGTGCACCGCATCACCACCCGCATCCCGGTCTTTCAGTGTCAGCACTGCCACAACCGCGGCGGGCGCATCGGCATGAGCTACGCCGGGCTGATGGAATCCGACGGCTACTGCTCGCCCTGGAGCGGAAAGCCGGGGGTCAAGGCCGGGCGCAAGCTTCACGGAAAATGCTATAACCACCTCCTTCCCGACATCCATTATGAGCGGGGCCTTTCCTGTCAGGATTGCCACACCGAGCGTGAGATCCACGGCGACGGAAACATTTACAGCAAGAAGGAGGAGGCGGTGGAGATAGAGTGTGAGGACTGCCACGGAACGGTAAAGGGCTACGCCCCGCTCAAGACCGCCCGCGGGACTCGCCTTGCGAACTTAAAGCGCGAGGGTCGGCGGGTGATCCTTATCGGGAAACTTGACGGAAAGGAGCATCCCGTGCCCCAGGTCCCGGAGGTGATCAGGAAGAATCCGCGGGCCGCGGCGGCCATGACCATTCCCGGGCATGCGAGAAGGCTTGAGTGCTACGCCTGCCATGCGGTGTGGGCCCCGCAGTGTTACGGCTGCCATGCCCAGCATGATCTCACCGCCCGGAGCGGGGACTGGCTGCGGTATCGCAAGGCGGGGGACGAAAGCATGGAGGCCCGCGAGGGGAACCGGGTGAAAGGGGCCTTTCGCTGGCGCGAGACCCGTTCCTATCTGCGCTGGGAAAGCCCGGCTCTGGGGATAAACGCCGAGGGGAAGGTGGCCCCGTTTATTCCGGGCTGCCAGGCCATCTTCACCCAGATCGGCCCGGACGGGAAGGTCCGTTTCCTGAACCATATCTTTCGCCTTCCAGACGGCACCTGGGGACTGGCCTCAAATCCGGTCCAGCCGCACACCGTGCGTCCGAAGCCCCGCTCCTGCGAGGACTGCCACGCCAATCCCAGGGCCTTGGGCCTCGGGACCGGGATCTTCATCGGGAAGGCAAACGGCATCCCCTTCCCCTATGCCCTTGACCGGCTGGTGGACGAGAAGGGGCGCCAGATCCAGGCCACAAGCCACGACGGAGCAAGGCCTTTCAGTCTTTCCGAGATCCGGAGGATTGAGCGGGTGGGGACCTGTCTGGCCTGCCACCGGCGGATGGCCGAACGGGCCTTCTGGGAGAAGGTGGTCCGCAGACACGGCCGGGCCCCGGACGACGCCACCCACCGCCGCCTCCTTGAACGACTTCTGTTAAAGAGGTCTCAATAATTGCTGAGCTTTTTATCCCCCTCCTCCAGCCAGGGAGGGGGCTTTTTCTTGCCTTAAATCTGAAGGGTGAGATAATTTTTATTTGAAATGCAGTATGATATCGCCGCCAAGGTCGTCCTTTCCCGGTGCAAGGAGGCTGTCCTT
>WGAR01000022.1 GCA_015494725.1 Thermodesulfobacteriaceae bacterium
TGGCCGGGGTATATTTGGAAAAGATGGGACGCAGCGAGGCCCTTTCCGTGTGGAAGGAACTGGCCGGCGGAAACTCCACCGAGGCCCGTCTGGCGCAGGGCATTCTGCGGAGCCTTCAGCTGGTGGATGAGGCCCGAGAGGTAATATATTAGAATCATGGCTACAAGCATCTGGCTGGTTTCCGCACGGCCGGAAATCCTGGGCCTGAAGGACCTCCTATCCCCCGAAGGGGTGGAGTGTCTTTCCTTTTCGGATCTTTCCCAGCTTCCCGCTCCGAACCAGGGCCCTGCGGTAATGGTGGTCGAGGTGTCAAGAGAGGGTCCTTCTCCGCGTCGAATTCTTGACGACCTCAAAAGACGCTGGCCCGGATCCCGGGTGATCTTTCTGGCCGAGGAGGTGAATTTGGAAGAGGCCGTGGCCTCGGTCAAAGCCGGGGCCTATGACTTCCGGCTGCTGCATACCGACCCCGAGGTGCTCCGAAGACTGATCCTTCAGGCCCTTCACGACGCGGCCGGACCGACGGGGGAGGAAAGGTTCCTCACCCGGGACCCGAAGTTGCGAGCCCTCCTGGAGAAGCTGCGTTCGGTGGCTCGAAGTAAAGCCCCCATCCTTATCACCGGAGAATCCGGGACCGGGAAGGAGGTGCTGGCCCGCTGGATCCACGAGACCAGTGATCGTGCCCGGGGGCCTTTCCTGGCCATTAACTGCGCCGCCCTGCCCGAGGCCCTGCTGGAATCGGAGCTTTTCGGGTACGAAAAAGGGGCCTTTTCCGGGGCTCTCCACCGCAAGAAAGGCAAATTCGAACTGGCAGACGGAGGGACCCTCCTCCTGGACGAGATCAGCGAAATGCCTCTGCCCCTTCAGGCCAAACTCCTCCGGGTGCTTCAGGAGGGAGAGATAGATCGTCTGGGAGGGGCCTATCCCATAAAGGTGGATGTGCGGATTCTGGCCACCACCAACCGGGACCTGGAAGCGGAGGTAGCGGCCGGACGCTTTCGCCAGGATCTTTACTTTCGTCTTAACGTTATCCCCGTGCGTCTGCCTCCTCTCCGGGAACGTCCTCAGGATATTCCCTTTCTGGCCCAGCATTTTTTGCGGGAGTTCGCCCGGGCCTACGGAAAATCCATCCAGGGATTCGCACCGGAAGTAATGGAAGCCTTTCAAAACTATGATTTTCCGGGAAACGTACGCGAACTCAAGAATCTGGTGGAAAGGGCGGTATTGTGGTGCGAGGGGCCGCAAATAACCCTGAAGGACCTTTTATGGAGCCCGGGAGACCCGGAGAAAGCCCCCTCCCCTTCTTCTCCGCTCAAACCCTTACGAGAGCTGGAAAGAGAGGCCATCCTTGAAGCCCTCCGGGCCTGTGGAGGGAACCGCACCCGGGCCGCAGAACTCCTGGGCATCAGCGTACGCACCCTGCGGAACAAACTCCGGGCCTATCGGGCACAGGGTTTGCTATAGAAATTTAACGGGAGGTGAGCCGAGGTGTTCGGACGTCTTTTCGAGAAGACCTGGAATGTAGTGGCCCGCAGCCTGAGGTTGCGCATCCTGCGACACGAGGTCCTTTCGGCCAACATTGCCAATGTAGATACCCCGGGTTATCGACGCAAAGACATCCCCTTCGAAAAGATCATGCGGGCCTACCTGGGAGAGGAATCCCTTCCCCTCCGGCGCACCCGTCCCCGCCATCTATCCCTGGTCTCCACGGAAGGAAAGATAGAGACCATACAACCCGAAGACGTGGGGACCCCGAACAATGTCTCCCTGGAGGAGGAAATGTCCAAACTCATGGAGAATCACCTCCTTTATCAGGCCACGGTTCAGGCCCTGATAAAGGAGGTCCAGCTCATGCGAGAGGCCATCACCGAGGGAGGTAGATAATTATGAGGTTGCTTACCGCCCTTCGTCTGGCCGCAGGGGGTCTTCTGGCCCAGAGGACCAGACTTAACGTGGCGGCCATGAATCTGGCCAATGCCGAGGTTACTCGCACCGCTGAAGGAGGCCCTTACCGGGCCAAGGATGTCATTCTGGCCGCCGAACCCCTGGAGGGAGAGGATGTCGAGGGGGTGAAGGTGGTGGGGATCGTGGATGATCCGGCTCCATTCAAGGAGGTCTATGATCCCTCCCATCCGGATGCGGACGCCCGGGGGATGGTGAAATACCCCAATGTGGACATCCTCACCGAAATGGTGGAACTGCTTTCCGCCGGACGGGCCTATGAAGCCAATCTCACCGTGGCGAACCTTACCCGGGATCTTTTCCTCAAAACGCTGGACATCCTGCGTTAGGAGGTCAACCATGAAAGTTCAGAACCTTTCCCTTAAGGCCTGGCCGGATATTCTCGCCCCTCCAGATAAAAAGCCCCGGGGGTTTGAGGAGCTTCTTCGGGCCAAACTCAGGGAGGTGGATCAGGACCAGAAGGAGGCCCTCTTCAGGCTTCAGGCCTTTGCTGCGGGCAAGGACACGGATGTGGCCGGGCTGAGTATGGCCCTGGCCCGGGCCGAACTCTCCTTCCGGATGGTCCTGCGGATCCGAAACAAGATCCTGGAGGCCTATCAGGAGATCATGAGGATGCAGATCTAAAGGGTGAAAGTTTATGAAGTGGCCTCAACCCCGCGAGGTAGTTGAACAGCTGCGCACCTTTTATCAGGGTCTGGGAAGGGAGCAGAAGATCCTGGGAGGGGTCCTCATCCTTCTTACCGTGGCCGGACTCGTAGGCCTGATCCTCTGGGCCTCCCGCACGGAGTGGGGGCTTCTTTATCGGGGCCTGCCCCAGGACAGTGCCGCCGAGGTGGTCAGTTATCTCAAAAGCAAGAACATTCCCTACAAACTGGAGCCCGGGGGGACCATTCGGGTTCCCCGGGACAAGGTCCTGGAGTTGCGGATGGAGATCGCCGCCCAGGGTCTGGTAGGGGGCCCCGGTCCGGGTTTCGAATTATTTGATAAGGGACACATCGGAGCCACGGAATTCCTGCAGAGGGTCAATTATCAGAGGGCGCTGGAGGGGGAACTGGCCCGCACCATAATGAGTTTGAGGGCCATAAAGTATGCCCGGGTCCATCTGGCCCTCCCCCGGGAGAGTCTCTTTATCGAGGAGGCCAAACCCCCCAAGGCTTCGGTTTTCGTGGCGCTTAAGCCCGGGTATCAGCTTACCCGCCGGGAGATCCTGGGTATCGTAAACCTGGTTTCCGGAGCGGTTACCGGACTTACCCCGGAAAACATCTCCATCGTGGACTCCACCGGAAGGCTTCTTTATCGAGGACATCGTGCGGAAGAGGAGGTTTCGGCCACGCAGCTGGCCTATCAACGCCGTCTGGAGGAATGGTACAAATCCAAGGTGGAGGAACTGCTGGCCCGGGCCCTGGGGCCGGGGAAGGCCGTGGCCCAGGTATCCCTGGAGATAGACTTTGATAAGGGTTCGGTGCGGGAGGAATCCTACGATCCGGAAATGACCGCGGTGGTCTCGGAATCGATAGAGGAGTCCTCCAAGACCTCCCGGGCGGCCGGAGGCCCGGCGGGAGTAAAGGGAGCGCTCGCGGCCAAGGCCGAGGGAAATCTAGGGGTGAAGACCCCGGGGGAGGTTTCCTCTCGCAAGAAGATTATCCGGAATTATGAACCCAGCCGGGTCCTCAAACAGATCTCCCTTGCTCCGGGAAAGGTAAAGCGTCTTTCTGTAGCGGTATTGGTGGACGAAAAGAGTATCCCCAAAGAGGAAAAACAGGCTAAACTGGAATGGATAAGAAAATTGGTGGAGGGAGCGGTAGGATATAACCCGGATCGGGGAGATGTGGTGGAGGTTTCCACCTTCCCCTTCCACACCGAAAAGATCAAGGGGCCGGCGGTGTGGATGGAATATCTAAGCCGTTTTCTGAAGCCTCTTCTGGAATTCCTGGTGGTGGTCCTGGTGCTACTTCTGGTGGTGCGTCCGCTGGTAAAAGGGCTGGTGGAAAAGAAACCCCCTGCGGAGATGGAGATGGCGGAGGGCGAGGAGAGAGCCGCCCTGGAGGAAGAGGAGGCCCGACCCCTGCCGCACGAAATGGCCCTGGGTATCGTCCAGAGCAGTCCGGAACGGGCGGCTCTTCTGGTGAAGAAATGGCTGCTTGAGGAGTCGGCGGAGGAACGGGCCCGGGCCCTTAAGGAAGCCTCGATGAAGGAGGCGGCCTAAATGGCCAAACTCGACCCGGAAAAGCTTACCGGCCCGCAGAAAGCAGCCATATTCCTTATGGTCATGGGGGAAGAATTTACCTCCCAGGTCTATAAATATCTGGACGAAGACGACATCAAACGCATCGGCGTGGAGATGGCCAAACTCGATTATGTGCCGGCGGAGGCGGTCAAGAAGGTGCTGGAGGAGGCTAACATAGAGGCCAAAGAGATCATGGCCGATCTTTCGGTCTCCCCGGAAGAATTTCTTAAAGAAAGTCTGGTCAAGGCCTACGGAGAAAAGGGCAAGATCCTCTGGGAGGAAATTAAAAAGGAGATCGGTCCGGAAACCTTCAAAAAATTGAAAAAACTGGACCCCAAGACCGTGGCCAACTTCCTGCGCAACGAACATCCGCAGACCATCGCCATTGTGCTGGTACACCTGGACTCCGATCTGGCCGGTCAGATCCTCCAGTTTCTCCCGGAAAAAATCCGTTCGGAGGTACTTCTTCGCATCGCCCTCCTGGATAAGGTGGATCCGGAAATTGTGCAGGAGATCAGCAACGCCCTGGAGGAAGAGCTTCAAACCGTGGGAGGGGTGCTGGGCAAAAAACTGGGGGGAACGGAAAAGGCTGCAGAGATCATCTCTCATGCCGGACGCGAACTGGAGGAAGAGATCCTTTCGGATATCGAGGAGGAAAATCCCACCCTGGCCGAAGAGATCCGGAAGTACCTCTTTACCTTCGAGGACTTTCTCAAGGTGGACGATCTGGCCATTCAGACCCTCCTGCGGGAGATCTCCACCGACGATCTGCGCCTGGCTCTCAAGGGTGCCTCCGAGGAGGTACGGGAGAAGTTCTTCCGCAACATGAGTGAGCGGGCGGCCACCCTCCTCAAGGAGGATCTGGAGGTCATGGGGCCGGTGCGGGTCTCGGATGTGGAAAAGGCCCAGCAGAATATCATCAAAGTGGCCAAGCGTCTGGAACAGGAAGGGAAGATCATCCTGGGAGGCGGGGAGGAGGAGTTTGTCTAGGATCCTCAAGTCTTCCATCGTTCGGGTAAGCCGATGGGCCGCGGAAAAACGGGCCTCGGCTACCGGTGCGGCGGAGGAGGAAAAGCTCTCCCTGGAGAGACAGCGGGGTTTCGAACAGGGCTATCAGGAAGGGTACCGGGAAGGTTTTGAGGCCGGACACGCCGAGGGGTTTGAAAAAGGGTACCTGGAGGGAAAGAGCCGGGCCGAAAAAGAAATAGCACAGAAAAAAGCCCTGCTTGAAGCGGAATTAAGTGAAAGAATTAAAGCAGTGGATCAATTTATGGCTTCCCTGCGGGAGAGTGCTTCCCGGGCGGTGCTTTCCCTGGATCGAGAGATTCTGGGGCTTCTCAAACTGCTGGCCCAGAAGCTCCTTTTCAAGGAGACCCTTCGGGACGAAACCATTATCCTTAGGGTCATAAGGGAGGCCCTTAAGGAGGTGGCTGAGGGGGCCCGGGTGGTGATAAAGGTCCATCCCCAGGAGGCGGAGTTCCTCAAGGCCCTGAACCTTCAGAGTCTTTCCTCACGGAGTTTTGCGGAGATCCGTCTGGAGGAGGACCCTTCGGTTACCCCCGGGGGTTGTATCCTGGAGACCGATTTCGGCACGGTAGATGCCACCCTGGAGAACCGCTGGGCGGAGATCTTAAAGGCCCTGGAGGAGGCCGCGGGGCATGAGGGTTAATTCGCTGGAAAAATATCGTCTGGCCCTGGCCCGGGTAAAACCGGTGTTATCCTGCGGTTACGTGAAGCAGGTGGTGGGGCTGGTGGTAGAGGCCGAGGGGCCCCCGCTCAAAATCGGTGATCTCTGTCGAATTAAAACCTCTTCCGGGGAAATTCTGGCCGAGGTTTCCGGTTTCCGGGAGAACAGGCTCCTTCTCATTCCCCTGGGAAATCCCATCGGGATCGAACCCGGAAATCGAGTCCTGGCCTGTGAGGATCGAAGGGCTCCGGTGGGAAGGGAATTGCTGGGACGAGTGGTCAACGCCCTGGGGGAGCCCCTGGACGGAAGGCCCCTGCCCTATCTTTCCGAGAACTATCCCCTTTACAACGATCCCCTGCGGCCCTTTGAAAGGGATCGTATCCAGGAACCGCTGGATCTGGGTATTCGGGCCATAAATGCCCTTCTCACCGTGGGCAAAGGCCAGCGAATCGCCATCATGGCCGGCTCCGGGGTGGGAAAGAGCACCCTTCTGGGGATGATCGCCCGCCATACCAAGGCCGACGTAAACGTTATCGCCCTGGTGGGAGAACGGGGAAGAGAGGTGCGGGAATTTATCGAACGGGACCTGGGGGAGGAAGGCCTCAGGCGCTCCGTGCTGGTGGTAGCCACGGCGGACGAGCCCCCTCCCCTGAGAATGCGAGGGGCCTACTATGCCACGGCGGTGGCGGAATTCTTCCGCGACCAGGGACTGGACGTGCTCCTGATGATGGATTCCCTGACCCGTTTCTGTATGGCTGCCCGGGAGGTGGGGCTTTCCATAGGCGAACCTCCCACCGCCCGGGGATATACCCCCTCGGTTTTTGCCCACCTGCCCCGGCTTCTGGAACGAATGGGCCCCAAACGGGGGGGAGGAAGTATTACCGGGATCTATACCGTCCTGGTGGAAGGGGACGATTTCAACGAACCGGTGGCGGATGCGGTAAGAGCCATCGCCGATGGTCACATTGTTCTCTCGCGGGATCTGGCCCAGGAGGGGCATTATCCGGCCATAGATGTTCTCTCCAGTGTGAGCCGTTTGATGCGGGATCTTGCCTCCCGCGAACACTATCAGGCCGCGGTGGAGCTGATCCGCCTTCTGGCTATTTACCGCCGGGCCGAGGACCTGATCAACATCGGGGCCTATGTCAAGGGGAGCAATCCGGAAATAGATCGAGCCCTGGAAAAAATAGAGGCCATCAAGGCCTTCCTGCGGCAGGAGGTGGAGGAACGGGCCGATCTCGAGGAAAGTCTCCGGGCTCTTAAGGAGGTGATTTCGTGAAAAGACCTCCCCGGATCCTGGATACCCTGGTCTATATCCGCAAGTTACGGGAAGAGCGGGCCCGGGAGAGGCTGGCTGCGGCCCTGAAGGCCCTGGAGGAGGCCCGACGGGATCTTCAAACGGTGCGGGATACCCGAAGCTCTCTCTATGAGGAACTCCGGCAAAAAGACCTTTCCGGAGGGGATCTCCGTTTGCTGGGGGAAGGAATGGAAGGCCTCTTTCGGGAGACCTTTCGCCTGGAGGAAAAACTTAAGGCCCGAAGCTCGGAGATGGAAAGCCTGAAGACGGAATTACGTCGGGCCTATCAGGAACGAAGGGTCTCGGAGAGACTCCGGGAAAGGCTCTGGTGGCGATATCGTCGAGAAGAAGAAAGGGTCTTTTATCGGGAACTCGACGATCTTACCCTTATGCGGGAGTCCCGTTCTCGAAAAAGATGATCGGCCGGAAAAAGCTAAGTCCATCACGGCTCCTGGTCCTTATCTTTTTACTGGCCCTAGTCAAGTTCTCCCTTAGTCTGGGCACCTTCCTGCATCTTCATCTCAACCCACCTGAGGTCCGGGCTGAGGAAAAGACGGATTCCACACCCCGGTGTCCCCCGGAGATCTTTGAGGCCCTGCGGATCGAACGCGAGAAACTGGAAGAGAAGGCCAAACAACTTACCCTGCGAGAAAAACGTCTCCGTTTGCTGGACCAGCAGGTGGAAAGGAGGCTCGCCGCCCTGCTGGAACTGGAGAACTCCGTAGATGAAAAACTCAAGAAGATTCGCACCATAGAGACGAAACGATTCCAGCTCCTGGTTAAGGCCTATTCGGAGATGCGTCCTTCCAAGGCGGCCCGCCTTCTGATGAACATGGACCAGGATATGGCGGTAAGGATCCTTTCGGCCATGAAAAGCGATCAGGTGGCCCGGATCCTTGCGGCCATGCCTCCGGAAAAAGCCGCGCCTTTAGCCGAGGCCCTATCCGGCATTTCCCCGCAGAAGTTTTGATCTCCGCCGCACGGCAAGACGTGCCCCTAGAAGTCCGGCCTCGAAAAGGAGATAAAGGGGCACGGCCATGAGACTGAGGTTGAATACGTCCGGCGTAGGGGTGATCACCGCGGCCAGGATGGTGATGATCAGGATGGCATGTCGGCGGTAGCGGACCGCCTTGTAAGGATCGAGCACTCCCACCCAGGCCAGAAGGATCATAAAAAGGGGTAATTCAAAGATAAGCCCGAAGGCCAGAAGAAAGAGGGCCACAAAATTGACAAAATGGCCCACCGAGATGGTGGGAACGATCTCTTTTCTCTGAAAGGAAAGCAGGAATTTCATGCCGTAAGGAAGGGTGATAAAGAAGCAAAAAAGCATACCCCCGTAAAAGAGCATGGTTCCGATAAGGAGGGTTAGGAAGCCGGAGAGCTTTCCCAGGCCGAAGACCCGGGCCATGGCCCGCCAGATCAGCCACAGAAGATAAGGGAAACAGACCACAAAGGCCGAGAGAAAGGCCACTTTAAGGAGGGCCAGCCAGGGTTCGGCTACCCCGAAAAAGGCCAGTTTCTGACCGAAATGGGCCTGAAGCCAGATCAACACCCGGGGGGCCACCCAGAGGAAAAAGAGACTCAGGATCAACAGGATCAGAAGGATCCGCAGGAGATAGCGACGCAGATCCAAAAGCCAGAGCAGCAGAGGTTTAACCGGAGATTCCTCCATCAGGAGAGAAAAGTATCCCGTAAGTACTCCACGGCGTTTTTAAAAATTTTGAGCCCCGGAGGCTCCTCCCATATCTCTCCCCTGGTCCAGCGGGGATGATGGGTAAAATGATGGAAGGCCTCCGGATGGGGCATGAGGCCGAAGATCCTGCCGGTGGGATCACAAATGCCGGCTATGGCTTCCACGGAACCGTTGGGATTGTAGGGATATTCCTGAGTGGGTTGGCCGGTGGTGGGGTGGATGTATTGGAGGACGATCTGATTCCCCTGCCGCAGGCTGGAGAGCACCTCCTCGTTTTCTACCACCAGTTTCCCCTCGCCGTGGCGCACCGGGAGATAAAGCCGGCTCAGTCCGCGGGTAAAGATACAGGGCGAGGAAGGATTCACCCTTAGATACACCCAGCGGTCCTCGAAACGGCCGGAATCATTATAGGTGAGGCTTACCCTCCGTTCGCCGTAGCGTTGCTCCAGGCCCGGAAGCAGCCCCAGCTTCACCAGAAGCTGAAAGCCGTTGCATATTCCCATAATCAACTTTCCGGCGGCTATAAATTCCAGGATCTGGTCCATGAGTCGTTCGGAGGAATGGCGAATACGGGCATGACGCAGGCGATGAGCCGCGGCCTGGGCGGCGCCGAGGTGATCCCCATCCAGGAACCCCCCGGGGAAACAGAGAAGATGGAAATCCCTCAGGTGTTTCTCCCCGTAGAGGAGATCCGAGAGATGTACTATCTCCGGATCGGCCCCGGCCAGTTTAAGGGTGTGAGCCGTTTCTCGTTCGCAGTTAATTCCGTAACCGGCCAGCACCAGCGCCCTGGGTTTCATAATCTTTACTTTATGACATATCCAGCTAATATTGGCAAGAGAAGGTCCGGGGCCGTATGCGAGGGCCGAGACCCTGACGGTGGAGAGCTTTGAGTGCCTGGAATAAACCCTCGATTCTCCTTATCGAGGATGATCCCCTCCTGGGGCCCTCGCTGGAGGAATATTTGCAACGTCAGGGGTTCGAGGCCCACTGGCTTTCCGACGAACGTTACTGGCGAGAGGCCCTGTCCCGGGAATTTGATCTCGTGGTTCTCGATCTCATGCTACCTCACCTTCCGGGAGAATTGCTCCTGGCCGAGCTGCGCAAGGAGTATCCCGATCTTCCGGTATTGATCCTTACCGCCAAACAGGGCCTGGATTCCAAGAAGGAGTGTTTCGAACTCGGAGCCGACGATTACCTGGTCAAGCCCTTCGAGGTGCTCGAACTCGAGCTACGGATCAGGGCCCTTCTGCGCCGGAAAGATAAAGGCCGGAAAGAATATCGTCTCGGCGAGGTGCGGATAGATCTTGAGCGGGGTATGATCATCAAGGGGAAGGAGAGGATCGTTCCCTCCCGGCGCACCTGGGATCTTCTCCTTTTCTTTCTGAAACACCGGGGAAAGGTGATCCCCAAGGAAAAGATCCTGGAGGAGGTCTGGAAGGATGTGATTGTGAACGAAGAGACTCTGAGAAGCTATATCAAGGAATTGCGCCGCCTTCTTCCCGAGGGGGCCCTTCAAACCTTTAAGGGCCGGGGGTATCTTCTAAAAGAAGAACTCTAGATGTTTAGTCGTTTTCACACCCGGGAAGCGCGCAAGCTTTTTTTCTATTTTTTGCTTATCCTTTTCCTTTCCCTGACCGTACTCTTTACCGCGGTTCTTTTCCGTTATCTTTTGGAGATAAATCTTTTAACCCGACAGGGATCATTCCGTCCCTCCCTGAAAAGCTGGATGCTCTATCTCTTTCTATGGGAGGGTATGCTCGCTGTTTCGGTTTCTTACGTGTTTTATCGTCTCTTTATCTCCTATGAACGCTGTCGTCTGGAGCAGGAAGAGTTTTTACGGCTACTTCTGGCCGCTCTTTCCCACCGTTTCGGAAACTTCCTTTCCGCCCAGAAGGTAAACCTTGAGATCCTGAGTGAATCTCCCTCTCCGGAGGCGGCCTCCCGCCTCAAGGAGGCCTGTCGGGCCATGGAACGGGACCTTGAAACCCTGCTTCGTTTTCTTCGGGGGTCCCTCGAAGAACCCTTTACTCCTGCAGGCGATTTTACCGACCATCTCAGGGACCTTCTCCACCGCCTTGAGCTTCAGTTCGGCCCCCGGAAGGTCCACCTAAGTTTTAGGGGTTCCTCTCCCCCACTCTCCCCGGAGCTTGAACTCCTTCTTTTCCTTCTCCTGGAAAACGCCTTCCGGCATTCCTGCAAGGACATCTGGATCCGCACCGGACGCAGGCAGGGCCGTCCTTATCTCCTCATCATGAACGATCTTTCCCCTCATCCGGTAAAGGGCGCAGGCCTCGGCCTTTATCTGGCCCGTCGCCTGGCGGAAAGACAGGGTATTGAGCTTATTATTTTTCAAAAATCCAGTCGCTTTGGGATCCTGCTTTCTCGAAAAGTCCCGAAATCTTCCACAATTTTTTCACGCAATTCTTAAAGATCCGGAGTATTTTGGTTCTAGGATATTTTCGTAAAATGGGCTTCAAAACAAAAAGGAGGTTTTATTGAAGATTACAGGATGGAATTTTAAAGTAATAATTTCAATAATAATGTTTCTTTTATTTGGATATTCTCAGGCTTTATCTTCTAAATATTGTTCCACTCCGCCTTTTATAAGTACCTCCCTTAAACCTAACGTATTGTTAGTAATGGATTATTCCGGTAGCATGCAATTTCCTGCCTATTATGATTGTGAATTCGATGGTTATTACTATACATGGGGACCAGCTGACTGTGGAGATCCAGGTGAAGTAGATCTTTCTTACAATGGTTCCAATACATATTATGGATACTTTCAAGCTGACAAATGCTATTCTTACAATTCTTCCGAAAAATATTGGGAAGAGTCTTCTTGCAATTGCAGCTCCAACGGCAATAGAGGTACAATAAACTGTTTAAAAGGCAATTTCTTGAATTTTTTAACTATGTCACGAATAGATGTAGCTCTAAAGGCCCTTATCGGTGGAAAAGCGGAATGCAACTCCTCTTATTGCGTTTTACATCCTCAAGGAAGTAAAAGGTATGTTGATGATGAAGATTTGCATTGTAGATATTACATACGACCACAAAATTATAATAGCTCTTCACCTCCTTTCCCTCAGAAAGATATTTTGATTTCTATCATAGATCACGGAGGAGAATGTGAGCTTGGAACGTTTTCTGATCGTTACGCTAACGTTAAAGTATCATTAAAAAGTCGAGAAGGTATTATTCAACGAAGTTTTTCCAATTTGCGTCTGACATTTATGGTATTTGGCCGGGATAACTATAGAGAGGGCGAAATACGGTATATTTTTTCTCAAAATGATCTTGCGGCTTTGGTAAATGCCCTTCAAGACGAAATTCCTTATGGAGGAACTCCTACTGGAGAGGCCCTGTGGGAAGCCTGGGACTTCTTGGCTCAGCGTAACGATCATGATTATGAGTCCAACTCCGCATACATTAACCGAAGTTCCCAATACGACCCCTTTTATTATGGAGGTAAAGCGGCTCCTTGTATCAAAAATTTTGTAATCTTGATTTCCGATGGAAAATGGAACGGGGATATAGACCCTGATGGTCCGGCAAGAGGACTTCACGTAGAGGATTTAAGAAATGATTTTAATGGAACTCAAACTGCAACTATATATACACTTTATACTTTCTCGGAAGATGAAGATGGTCTAAATTCTATGCGTACAGTTGCTGCCTGGGGAAGTTTTAACGATAAAGCTAATTGCGATGATGGATTTCCGTTCAATTTTCCAAATTATAACATAACTAATAGCAAAAACGTAACTTTTCCTAGACCTTTATGCGATCCTGGAAATTCTTATAATTCTACCTGCTGTAAAGAATGGGACAAAAAAGACAAAAATGGAGAGCCTGATACTTTTTTTAGAGCTTCCAGTGGTATAGCTTTAGAAAGAGCTCTTAATAAAATCTTCCTTGAAATTTTAAATCTGGTTTCCTCCGGAACTTCGGTATCAGTTCTTACAGCTCGAGGGCTCAAAGGTTCCAGCATGGTTCAGGCTGTCTTCTATCCCCAGAAAACCTTCGGAAGCAAGAGCCTTACCTGGGTGGGATATCTTTATGATTACTGGCTTTATAACTCCTTCAA
>WGAR01000023.1 GCA_015494725.1 Thermodesulfobacteriaceae bacterium
AGTTTCCGAAGAGGATGGGCGTGGCCAGGGAAAGGATCCGGGAGAGTTTGGGGACGGTAAGATCGAAAAGGAAGAGTCTTCCGTCGCCGGTACCCAGAGCGGCAAAGCGTCCGTCCGGGGAGACCGCCACCGATTCCCAGGCCGAAACCCGATCAAAATAAGGCCGGAGCGGACGGAGGAGGTAACGGAAGGTTTCCCGGCCGGTTTCCCCGGAAAGGGCCACAAAGCTCTGGGGCGGGGGGCCGGGGAAACGGAGGTCTTCCGGATATTCCGAGGGAAGAAGGGACACCAGGGCCACGCGATCCCCGGTGGGATCACTGTCTGCATAAATGATGGTGACCGGGGCCGGACCGGAGGCCGGATAGGCCCAGCGAACCCTGCCCTCCGGGCTCAGACGATAGAGGCGCGAGAGCCTGCGCCAGGCCCGGACCCTTCGGTCGAACCAGGAGTGTACCCCGAGCACCAGAAGATCGCCCCCGGGAAGGACCCGGAGACGATAGATCCCGGGCAGTTGATAGATTCCATAAACATCACCCGGGGCCGGGGGTTCGCCCCGGAGAAGGTCCCGGGCGGTGGAAAAACACCAGAGGGTTTTACCGGAGGAGACCTTTACCGCGCAGACCGCCCCTTCCGGACCTTGTTCTCCGTAATAGAGGATCTTTGCCTGCGGAGAAAAGGCCACCCGTTTGACCATGGCCTCCGGGATCTTCTTTTCCCAGAGGATCCTTCCGGTGCTGCTCTGGAAGAGAAGGAGTCTTCCGGAGAAGGTGCCCAGGGCGAGATATCTTCCGTCCGGGGAGAAACGCACGAAAGAATCCGGTGTGTGTCCGGCTCTTACTTGGAAGGACACGTCTCCCAGGGGGTAGTCCCAGAGCAGCTCAAGCCCGAAGGCCTTGATCTTTTGAGCTTTGAGTCCGGAGACCAGAAGAAAGAAAAAGAGAAGGCCCCACAGCACTTCTCGCAGGCCGGGTTTGCGGCTATCCTGGAGGGCATGAGGGTGGAGATCCTTGCGGCCGAAAGTCTGGGGGTGCGTTCCATGGCTGTGGAGGTGGAGTGCTCCGGGGTGAGGATCCTTATCGATCCCGGGGCGGCCCTGGGCCCCAGACGATACGGTCTCCCTCCGGATCGTCTGGAACTGGAACGGCTTTCCCGGGCCAGGTCCCTTATCCGGGAGAGACTCCGAGGGGCCGAGCTGGTGGTGATTACCCATTATCATTTCGATCACTATCTTCCCGATTGGGCGGAAGATCTTCGGGGGAAACGGGTCTTTCTTAAGGACCCGGTGCGGAACATCAACCGCAACCAGGCCCATCGGGCGGCGGAATTCCTGGAAAGACTCATCCGGTCCGGCGTGCACTGGGAGGTGGCCGAAGGCCGAAGGATAAAACTTCCCGGGGGAGAGATCCTTTTTTCCGGCCCTTTCTTTCACGGTCCGGATCCCCGGTTCGGGTGCGTGATTTCGGTGGTGGTAAGGGCCGGGGGCCAGGTCTTTGTGCACACCTCGGATGTGTCCGGTCCGGTGAGGCCCGAGGTGGTGCATTTCCTCCTGGAGCAGCAACCGGACCTCCTCTTGGTGGATGGCCCCTCCACCTATCTGGGCCCGAGGTTCGGTCTCCGGGCCCTGGAGATGGCACGGGAGAATCTCCTCCGCATAATCAGAGACCTCGGTCCCGGGGTCCTTATCCTGGATCATCATCTTTTGCGAGATCTTTCCTGGCGGCGCTGGGCCGGGCCTCTCTTTGAGGCGGCCGAGGCACGAGGAACCCGCCTCCTTTCCGGGGCGGAATTTTCCGGAAAACCCGAAACTCTGCTCGAGGCCGAACGTCTTAAGCGTTTTAGAGATAATTCCTGACCAGGGCATAAAGGGGGCGCAGAGTCGGGGCATAAAAGACCTCCTGAAGATATAGCCAGAAAAGGATCTTAACCGCGAGCACAGCCAGTCCCAGAAGAAGTAGGGCGGCGGAGAGCCATTTTTCGCGGGTGGGCCAGGGTGGAAGAAAGAGCTTCCGGCCCGGGGATAGGGGATCAAACCCCCGGGTAAGAAGGGCATCCGCGAGGATTCTCGACTGGCGCACCGCCAGCGAGATCAGGGGATAAAAAACCGAGAGCTCCGTCCGCAGGGTGTGAAGAAGGCCGTGTCTCAAGGGGCGGTAGCCTCTCAGACGCAGGGCCTGTCTTACCAGGCGCAGATTTTCCGCCACCGCAGGCAGGAACCGCACCGCGGAAACCGCCATCAGGGTCAATCCCCGGGGAAGGGGCAGGGCCGCCACGGCCCGGAAAAAGAGTTCCCGGGAGGTGGAGGTCACCAGATAAAGCCCCGCCGAAAGGGCTGCAAGCAGCCGCAACGACTGGATCAATCCGTAAGAGAAACCCTCCTTGATGAAACAGAGGCCGGAGAAGTGTTCCCCCGGAGGAAGGAGACAGAGGAGCACGGTTCGGGGATAGTCCTGGTAAAAGAGTCCCTGGCTTATCATGATGCCCCAGACGGTGGTGAGCGCAAGGAAAAGATGGGTTTTAAGGATGCGTCCCTCGGGCCGGGAAAGTAGAAAAAGGCCCAGGGAGAAGAGGGCCAGCAGCCCCAGAGATAGGGGCTGGTCCAGAAGTACGGAGAGCCCGGAGACCAGGAAAGAAAGGACCAGCTTGGTATAGGGATGGAGGTTTTTCATGGCTGTATTTCCTCCACGGTACCGTTTCGAAAATAAAGGACCCGGGTGGCCAGCGCCCGGGCTACCTCTTCGTCATGGGTGGAAAACAGGAGGAGATCCGCGGAAAGGGAGGAGATCAGGCGGGCCATATGGCGGGCGTCCTGGGCCGTGGTGGGTTCATCCAGGAGAAGGATACGCGGGGCGCCGGTAAGAAGCGCTCCCAGGGCCACCCGGAGGCGCTGCCCGCGAGAAAGGGAAAAGGGCACCCTGGAAAGAAAGGAAAGCAATCCCAGCCTTTCGGCCACCGAGAGCACCCGTCGTTTTATCTCTTCCGGGGAAAGTCCCAGATTTTCCGGAGCAAAGGCGAGTTCGGCCTCCACACTTTCCCTTACCAGCATGAGATCCGGGTCCTGAAGAAGAAGTCCCAGAAGAAGGGCGTCTTTTCCCTTTCGGGCCCGGATCTCGATTCTTCCCCTCGAGGGCCGGAGGAGCCCGGCCAGGAGATGAAGGAAGGTGGTCTTTCCCGAACCATTAGGGCCGCAAAGGGCCACCCTTTCCCCCTGCCGAAAGCGGAGATGCAAGTTTTTGAAGACCTCCCGCCCTCCGGGGCGGGAAAAGGAAAGCCCCTGCACCTCGATCAGGACCTCGCCGGGGGAGGAGATCCCGGGCCGGGGAAGGTGTCTTTCCGGCGGCCGGAAGTCCCGGGCCGGTCCTTCAAAGATCACCCGACCTTCCTCGAGAAAACAGACCCTGTCCACCCAGGGAAGGGCCAGGTCCAGGCGGTGCTCGGCCAGGATCACGGTCATGCCTTTTCGGGTAAGTTTTCGCAGGATATGCATCACCCTGCGGGAGGCCTCGGGGTCGAGCTGGGCCAGGGGTTCATCCAGGAGGAGAAGCCTGGGGTTTACCGCCAGCGCCGCGGCCAGGGCCACCCGCTGGCGTTCTCCCCCGGAGAGTTCCTCGAGTCTGCGCGACTCAAAACCCGAAAGCCCCACCTCGGAAAGGGCCTTTTCCACCCGGGAGTGGATTTCCGCGGGGGAAAGTCCCAGGTTCTCCGGCCCGAAGGCTACCTCCCCGGCCACGGTCTCGGCAAGGAGCATCTCCATCGGATTCTGAAAGACCACCGCCACCCGGGGAAAAAGGGCTCCGGGGGAAACCGGCCACCTCTGTCCGAGAACCTCCACCTCTCCGGAAAACTCTCCTCCTGCAGCCCCGGGAATCAGTCCGCAAAGCACAGAAAGAAGGGTGCTTTTTCCGCAACCCGTCTCTCCGGCCAGAAGCACCATTTCTCCTTCCTGCACCGTGAGACTCACCCCGCACAGGGCCGGGTCCTTTCCTCCGGGATACCGGTAGGTCAGGTCTCTGACCGCAAGGATTTTCATCTTTCCATCTCCCGGAGATGTAATCCCAGGCGGACCCCCAGAGCCGCCCCTACCAGGGTATAGAGGAATCCTTTGACCAGGAGCGAGAGCCAGAGATACCACTCCGGGAAAAAGAGTCGGTAAAAGGTCATATGGAGCACCAGGGAACTGAGAGTGCTCAGGGCGTCGGCGAGTCCCAGGGCGAGGATGGTGCGATGGCCTTCCGGACGTGCATAGACCCTGAAGATCCAGAGGGCCGTCTCCAGGGTGAGGAGCCTGAACCCCACGAAAAAGGGGTCCGTGGCCCGAAGGCCTCCGAAGAGAACTGTTCCCATGAGATAATGAAGCAGTCCGGAAAGGGTGGCGAATCCCGGCCGTGGCACCAGGACAAAAACCGCGGTGAAGACCGCATAATGCACCACCTCGGTAATGAGTCCTCCCACCAGGATATTGAAGGGGCCGAGGAGGGCGTAAAGGATGTTGGAGAGGATCCCTCCCAGGAAATCCAGCCCGAAACCCACGGCTCCGGAAAGGGCCACCAGGGAAAGTTCGCGCAGACGAAAGCCCGCAAGCAGCCGTCTGAGCCCCAGAAACACTATCAGGGAATAAGCCCCTCCGGCAAGGAGAATAAGAAGCAGCCCCGCGGCGAGTTTCGGGCTTCCGCGGGTAAGACCGATGCGCCGGGTCTTGACCAGAACGGGGGTCTTCTCTCCCAGGGGATAGACCCTGATCAGGGCCAGATATTCCCCCGGGGGTACCCTTCGAGCGTAGATGGGAAGCACGGCCCGGGCCCTTCCCCGGGGAGGAAGATAGACCAGGGCCAGGGGCTTTCGGGCGTGTCCACTCATGCCGAAACGCGGGGGATAGAATCCCTTTACCGGTTTGCGACTTTCCGGCTCCAGAAATTCACCCCGCACCACCAGGTTGAGAGGCACATCGGTCAGATTCCGGAATTCCAGGGTTTCATAGGCCAGAGGTTCGTAGCGGGAATAGCCCCGGGCCCTTAGTCCCAGGAGATATCCCAGCCTTTCGAAAAGCGGATTGGGCACCACCAGGAGCCCCTCCCGCCGGTAGCGCAGACTGAGCCCCGACTCCTCGGTGGGAAGCTTCCAGGAGACCAGACGCACCTTCCCCCGAAGGTCGAAGATCCGGCGTTTGAGGATCAGATCCACTTCGGCGGTGCGCCCGGGGGTCCGAAAAAGAAGTTGGAGTCGTCGGGGTTTCTCCGGGGGAAGATATATCCTTGGACGCAGAAGACGACGGGCAAATTCTCCCCGGAGGGAGTATTTTTGGGTAAAGTTTCCGGAAAAAAGAGAGAGGTTTAACTCGGGGACGAAGGAGGTTACGAGAAGGCCTATTTCCGGGGCCTCCTTTCGGGAAAGAAGGGTGAGTTTGAGTGCGGTTCTCTTTTTTTCCACCGTGATCTTTTGTCCGGGACTTCCCAGCGGGGCAAAAACCTCCAGGGTGGCCAGAGGTCGTGAGGCCGGGGCCCTCAGCACCAGCGAGGTAGGGCCGGCTTTTAGGCGATAGACCTCCCCCGGTTTCCAGGGAAAGATGAGGAGAAGATCCTGGCTGGCCAGCGGCGGATAACGCAGCACCGGGTCCCCGGAGGCCCGGTATAGAGATACCGGGGTCTCGGGAGGGATCCCCGAAACCTCGATCCCCAGGGGTACGAAGAGGGCTTTGGGAGGCGAGGGTTTTTCCTTCCGGCATCCCGCAATACTTGCGGCCAGGATTAGCAGGAAAAGTCCTGAAAGGGGTTTTAGGATCTTCATTCCGGGATCACGCCCACGGCTCGCCCCAGGGGATGGTGCCATTTGGCGGAAAACCCCAGGGCCAGGGCTGCAAGAAGGAGTCTCCGGGGGTCGTTCTTTTCTGCGGCGAGTTTTTCCCGGAAGGAGGGAAAATCCCCTCTGCGCTGGGAAAGGGCGCAGGCCATGAGTGCGGCCTGATCCAGGAGTGCCTCGGCTGCGATCTCCGGGGGAAGGATTCCGTAGCGTACCTGGTCCCAGAGGTGAAGATAGGCCAGGAGATGGGACACCAGTCCCAGGTCACTCATTACCGGGCGTACATTGCGCTCCAGCCAGGCATGGACCGGTGCCGGGAGGAAATCGCGCAGGGCCACCAGCAGGTCCTCCTCACCGAGTCCGTAACGTTGTAGGAGTCGCGGGGCGTAGCGTACCAGATCCGGCGTGAGCTTGTTCTGAAGGGCCAGGGCCCGGAAAAGGGCTTCCCGTACGGCCAGAGCGATGAGTTCTCCGAGTTTTACGTGTTTTCCGGCCCCGGAAAGGGGACGCCCCCCGTGGGAGAGCGCCGCCACCCCGATCTGATCGGTCCCGGTACCGGTGGCCAGGCCGCAGGAATAACGCGAGGCCACGTGCAGTTCCTCAAGTACGGTCACCTTGGCCTCGGTAGCCATCTTCACCGTCCGCACCAGGGCTCCGGGCGTAAGGGCCCGGTTAATGAAGAGCATGAGTACGATGGTTCCCCGGCGATCGCAGGAGGGGGCCTTTCCGTCGAGTCGCAGAAAACGGCCTTCCTCCTCGTAAAAGGAAGCCGGATCCCCGGCCCGGCCGGCATTGGTCTCCACCCCGGCGGTGGCCGCACAGAAGACCACAAGCTCTCCGGAGGTCTTCTTTCCGTCGGCAGGGGGAGAGAAACTCTGGCGGGAGAATCCGGCCAGATACATATTAGCCGCGGTTCCGAGAAGAGCGGTCCTTTCCGGGGGGAGACCGTGATATTCGCAGATCAAGCGATGATAGCGTTCGGGGTCGCGGCCGGCGAGACAGGCCCCATGTCCGCAGCCCGGGTGCGGCCTGGGTTCACAGGCCTGATGATTGGCCAGGAACCGCAGGTCCTGCCGGATTCCTCCGTTTACCCGACAGGTGGAGATCACGGTGTGGGGACGAAGAAACTCCGCGCAGAGGATGCGCTCGCCCCGCTTTATCACCAGCCCCTCGTAAGGCTTCATTAGTTCGGTCATGGCTTGATCCCAAAATGTTTGGTATTCTTTAAAAGGAAGTTTTGATGGAGGAAAGTTATGGCTCTTATGGTAGAAGAGAAAAAATTGCAGGAAATATTACGCCAGGTGCTTGAGGAATTTTTCGATCCGGATTTTGGAGAGGAGCTTTCTACCTGGGCGGAAAAGAAATTAAGACAGAGTTTAGAGGAGAAAGAAAGAGAAGAACTGCTTTCGTTGGATGAGGTCTTTTCTTGAGTGTTTACACCGTAAAATTTACTCCTACCGCGGCTCAAAGTATTAAACGTCTTCCTCCGGACATCAAACGCAGGGTTAAATACAAACTTGAGTGGCTCGCAGAGCAGATAGATATTATCCGTCCGGTGCCTCTTAGGGGTAAATTTAAAGGACTTTATAAATTGCGCGTGGGAAACTATCGAATAATATACGAGATTGATAGAGAAGAATTTTTGATAATTGTCCATCTTGTCGGCCACAGGAGGGAAATTTATAAATAGTCCCTTCATTCCACCTCCCTTTCCATCTCCAGGAATAGATCCTGCAGGCGTTCGAGGAGTTGCGGATCGGGGTTCTTCCAAAGGCCGCGATGGGCGGCCTCAAGCAGCCTTTCGGCAATATTTAAGAGCGCTGCCGGATTGTGTTCCCGGAAAAATTCCTGCATCTCCGGGGAAAGGGCGTAGGTCTCGGCCAGGGCCTTCCACATCCGGTCCGAGACCACATCGCTGGTGGCGTCCCACTGGAAGATGAGATCCACTATCCGGGATAGGTCCCCGGCGCCCTTGAAACCGTGCTGCTTCAGGCCCTCGATCCAGCGCGGATTCAGAACCTTGATCCGGAAAAGGAAACGCATTTCCTCGGCGGTGGTGCGTACCACCGGCTGTTCCGGATCGGCGGTGCTTCCGGAGTAGGAGATCGGTTTCCGCCCGGAAAGGGCCTCTACCGCCACATTAAGCCCCCCGTGATAGGCGTTGAAACAATCGCAGGAAAGGATGTCTATCTCCCGGGTGTCCTCGTTCTTATAGGTTACTTCGGTGCGAGAAAGTACCTGCCGCAGGGTATCCCCGGCGGCGCTTCCGTAGAGGCCTTCTCCGTAGGCGTAACCCATGGTGGTGAGGAAGACCTCGGCGAGATCCCGGCGTTCCTTCCAGGCCCCGGCCTCAAGCACACTTTCCACTCCGGTGCCGTAAGCTCCCGGAGGCTCGGAAAAGACCCGAAAACAGGCCCTGCGCCGGGCCTCTCCTTCGGAAAGGCCCTGCGCAAGGAGCCTTTTCAGATCCCGCCGGAAGTTTTCCGCCAGGGGATTCATCTCCGGGGGTTCGGGAAGCGAGGCCACCTCCGCCACTGCCCGGTCGAAGAGTTCCATGAGGTTGCGAAAGGCGTCCCGGAAGAAGCCGCTTACCGTGAGACATACATCCACCCGGGGCCGTCCGAGCTCGGTGAGGGGGAGCACCCGGATCCCGGACACCCGGCCGTCCTCCCGCCAGTGGGGTTCAACCCCTAGGAGCCACAGGGCGCAGGCAAAATCCTCTCCCCGGGTGCGCATGGTGGGAGAGCCCCAGAGCACCATGGAAAGTGTCCGGGGGAGGCGGCCGTGATCCCGAAGGTGACGTTCAAGCAGGGCCTCGGCCTGGCGCTTTCCCCGCTCCAAGGCCACCCGGGAGGGAACCCTCAGGGGATCCACGCTGTAGAAGTTGCGTCCGGTGGGTAAAACCTCCACCGCTCCCCGGGTGGGGGCCCCGGAAGGGCCGGGCGGAACAAACCCTCCCGCAAGCCCCGTGATCAGATTATCCATCTCCAGGGTTATTCCGGAAAGGAGTTGCCGGATCTCGGTCTCCGGAAGGGTGCTCTGGCGACGAATGGCCCTTACGGTCTCCTCAAGATCGCGCCCTTCCGGAACCTTTCCCAGGATGTGAAGCCCCCGGTTGACATGGGTTCCGGCCACCTCTTCCAGATAGGCATGAAGGGCCGAAAGGAAGGCCTCCGGATCTTTCTCGGCTTCTTCCGGGGTTAAGGGTAGCTCTTCAAAGAGTTCGCTTTCCCGGGCTCTTTCCAGAATCTTCCGGCGCGTCCCCAGGGCCAGGTCCGGATTTTCCCGTTTGAGGGTTCGATACTCCTCCAGGAGATCGGAGATTTCGGCCAGATCTCCGGAAAGACCGGCCTGCATCTGCGGAGGAATCATGTGATCCAGAATCACGGCGTAGCTCCGGCGTTTGGCCTGGGTGCCCTCGCCCGGGTCATTTACGATGTAAGGATAGAGGTTGGGAAGGTCGGCAATGGCCAGCTCCGGGAAGCACCCCTCGGAGAGTCCCACGCTCTTTCCCGGAAGCCATTCCAGGGTTCCGTGTTTCCCTACATGGATCACCGCGTGAGCTCCGAACTCCTCTCTCAGCCAGGTGTAAAAGGCCAGATAGTGGTAAGGCGGGGGCAGATCCGGACGATGGATCTCTCCGGCGGAGAGTTTTTCGATCTTTCCCCGCGGAGGCTGGAGGGTGAGGAGGAGGTTTCCGTTCCTAAGACCGAAAAAAAGGAAATGCCCCTCTCCGGAGGAAGTTTTCAGGACCAGAAAGTTTCCGGGAAATTCTCCCCAGGTCCGACGAAGATCCTGTCGTATTCTCTCCGGAAATCTTTCCAGCCGGGTACGGAAGCGTTCCACCGGCCAGAGGATGGGGTTGCGGCGGAGGAGTTCCTCCGGGGGAAGATAACGTTGATCATAGATCTGGCGGGCCCGGAACTCGCGGGCGATCTCTTCACCTGAGGCATAAACCCTTTCCACGGCGTAACCTTCCTCGGCCAGACGTCTTATCAGTCGGGCCACGGATTCGAAACTATCCAGCCCGAAGGCACAGCCCATACGATCCTCACGGGGAGGATAATGATGAAAGACGATGGCCACGCGCTTCTCACGGTTGGGAAGGAGCTTGAGGCGGGCCCAGTTTGCGGCAAGTCCGGCCAGCCTCCGCACTCCCTCCGGTATGGTTTTCAGGCGCGGTATGGGGGTTCCCAGGAGCTCGGAGATCTCTTCCTGAGCCCTTCCCGCCACCGGATAGGTGATGATTACTCCGTCAAACTCCGGCTGGGCTACGGAAATCGAGACCTCAAGCGGAGAGAGCCCTGCGGGAGAGTCCCTCCAGGCCTCGGGGTCGGAAAAACTCAGGATTCCGTGGATCACGGGTACATCGAGGAAAGGGTAAATTTCCTCCGTCTCCGGCCAGAGGAGTCGGTGCGAAAAGGGCTGAAGGTTGATGAGGACGGAGATTAGCGTTCGGTTCTCCTTTTTAAAGAAGATTTCGGCCACCCGGTTGGGCGAAAGCCCCTCGCCCTCGGCTACAAAACGCTTATGGAAGACCGGAAGCGCCGCAAGGCCCTGCTTTTCTAGTTCTTCTACCAGAGCGGAGATCGGAGCGAGATCCCCGTTTACGAAGTATCCCTGATAGAACCAGATCCCCGCAAGGGGGCGCTTTTCGCCGAGATGCTCCTTGAGCCAGGAGAGATAGCTATCCAGATCCGGGAAAAAGCCGCCCCGGGGATGCCAGATCCCTTCCGAGGGAGGCCTTTTCGGAGGGGAGGGAGGCGGCACTTCCTCCCCGAGCTCCGAGAGAAGCTGGAGGAAGAAGTTCCTGAGATTTTCCGGCCCTCCGTAGGAGAGATACTTTACTCGTTTTTCAAAGGCCTCGTTCCGGGGCCGGGCATATTCCTCCACCAGGGAGAGATCCGCCGGGCTTCCGGAGACCGGCTGAACATGAACAATCTCTCCGGAGAAGCTCTCAAGGAGAGCCTCGAGCCCGGGAAGGCTCTCGGGCCCTCCGTGGGGAAGAAGCACCAGGGCCCGGGCCGAGCGAGAGAGCGCGGAAAGCTCCCTTGCGCCGGGAGCCGTTTCGCGGAAAAAGACCCGGAGGGGCACGTCTATTCCCTGCCGTGCAAGGTCCCTTAGCGCCGCCTCCAGCGCCCCCAGCTCCGTTCCGGTGGTGGTATAGTAGAGAATTAAACTCCGGGGCGGGGAGGAAGCCCGCCCCGGGTATGAAGGGGGTTGGTGCTTTACGGGGGAGGCCATGTTTCCGCCTCTAAAATCCCTTAATCTTTATCCCGGCAAAGAGATTGAATCCCGGAGCCCGATAACCCGCAGCCCACTCATAGTCCGTATCGAAAAGGTTTTCCGCGCGGAAAAATACCTCGGCGTAGTCCGTAAGGGTATAGCTTCCGGTAAGGTCCACCCGACTGTAGTCCGCGATTATATGTTTATGGTCGTAGGCCGGCCTTCTCCCCACATATTTATAATAAAGGTTAAGGGCGAGCTTGCGCCATTTACATCCTAACCGGGCTCCCAGCTGATGGTGAGGTACCAGGGCCAGATTCTCGTACTTATCCTCCTGCCCCTCGGTGTAGGTGTAGTTTAAGGCCAGGGAGAGCCAGGGAAAAGGCCGGGCCTCGATCTCCGATTCCAGTCCGGTAGCCACCCCTCCCCCGGAATTGTAATAGTGCCAGGTGGCGTAGTTGAAGCTTATGCGTTCCTTATAATGGGTGTTGAACCAGGAAAGGGACCAGCGCAGTTTTCCTCCGAAGAGTTCCTGTTCCAGGCCTATATCCCCTCCGGTGCTCCTTTCCGGATCAAGATCCGGGTTCCCATAGCGGGGATCGTAAAGATTGAAAATGGAAGGGGCCCGGAACCCGGTGGCCAGATTCCCCCTGAGCTTTAGGGTATCGGTAAGGAAATAGGCTGCCCCGATCTTGTAGGTGAAATGGGTTCCGAACTCCTCATGATCATCTATACGAGCTCCCAGGTTTACGGCCAGACGTTCCTCTAAAAGCAGGAGGAAAAGATTGGCGAAATAGGAGGTGGTATGCACTTCGTCGTCGTAGTCTTTGGTGCCCCAGGCGGTGGCGCTATAGAGATCGGCCTTTTCTTCATAGTATTCTATGCCTGCGGTGAAGGTTCCCCAGTCGCGAAGCTGAAAGTCATTCTGAAACACCACCGGATAGACCTTCCCCCGGTAAAAACCGTCGAAATAACTATCGGTTACCGCGGATCCGTCGGGCCTGTAACCCAGGATGCCGTCGTCGGGATCCAGGTAATCCCGCCGGGTAAGATGATATCCCAGGGTGAGACGGGTTTTCCAGAAGGGCAGGGGTTGGGCCGTAAGAGTGAAATGATGAAGCTGGATCTGTTCCCGGCGCTCGGCATGGGGATCATTATAAGCCCGGAAACTCGTCCAGTCCCACTGCTGGTAATTGAGGTATCCGTAGGAATAACGCAGGGTATAGTCCAGTTTAACGGTCCCCAGGGCCCCGGATCGTCCGGAAAAGGGTCGGGTGTTCAGATTTAAATCCACCGTGGTCTGCCGAAACTCATCGTCCCGGTAAAGGCCGTCGGTGTTTACCCCGGAAAGTCCCAGGAAGTATCCCACCGGTCCTTCCTGTCCCTTAATGTATCCGGACCCCCGCCAGGTCTCATAGCGTCCGTATCCGCCTTTCATGCGGACTTCCAGAGGACCTCCCCCTTTGCGGGGGATCAGGTTTACCACCCCGCTCATGGCGTTGGAACCGTAAAGGGCGCTCTGAGGGCCGCGCACGATCTCGATGCGGGATAGGTTTTCGGCATCGAACCAGGACCAGAGATCCCCGAAATCATCGGCCGGATAGGAGGGGTCATAGATCCGTACCCCGTCGAAAAGAACGGCGGTATCCTGATTTTTTCCTCCCCGGATCCGGACATATCCCCACTGACCCAGCCATCCGTTGTGTTTGATGGAGATGGAGGGATACCCCTCGAGAGCCTGGTACAGGCCCTGGACTTCCCGCCGATCGATATCCTTGGAGGTGATCACGGTTACCGCATCGGGAAGATGCTTGATGTCCTCCGGCACCCGGGTGGCGGTGATCACCACCTCTCCGGTCTCCTTTCCGTTCTGGGCCAGAACCGGAAAGGCCATTCCCAGCAAAAATACCATCATACAGCAGAGGATCCTTTTACCCATATACCTCCCTCCTTCAAAGGTTTTTTGAAGGAGGGAGCTTCGAGGAGGGTTCCCGAGGGACGGCCTCCGGCCGCGGCCCGGAGGCACTTTCTCCGCTCGGGAACGGAGCAGTTAGCCTCGAAGCTCCGCTCCCTTCCTCGGCCTCCGGGCCGGTATCCCGGCTTCCGGATCGTCCTACTCGCCGCGCCTTCCCGGCGGACCTACGGGCTTTCAGCCCGTGGCCCGGCCAGTGGCCTGTCGCCTGCCGGAAACTTGCTTCCGGCAGGCCCACCCGGGAACCCTCGGGGCCTTAACCCCTCGAGCACCCGGGCGAGGAGCCGGCCCTTACGGTGCCGGCTCCCAGCGGCTTTCGTCCCCGGTCACGGTTGCGGGCCAGCGCCGGATTCTCACCGGCTTCCCGTTTAACCCCGCGGCCTTCCGCAGGGCACCCGGAGACCGTTAATACTTTTAGCCTAAAAGTACTACCTGAATCTTGCTAAACGTCAAGGCCTGGATTCACTGGTCTGAATGGTTAATGGCCAACGTTATCTTTAGAGGAATCTTTATGATTAAAAAATTTTTTTAACGGACAATGGTTGCTAAGACAGTGTGTGCATGGACTTTCTTTTCGCCAGAAAAGAAACACTTTTCGTCTTACCAATTTCCACGTACCCACGGCTACCAGTGTCCCCAGGGCCAGATCTGCGACTCCCATAGCTAGCCTCCGTATCCCAGAA
>WGAR01000024.1 GCA_015494725.1 Thermodesulfobacteriaceae bacterium
GAATACCTGTGGAAAGGGTATCTCTCCCCCCCGAAGAGATGCTTCCCGCGGTGGGGCAGGGGATACTGGCCCTGGAGATAAGAAGTGACGATGCTGAAACCCGGAAGATCGTATCCTTCCTGCATCATCCCGAAACAGCCTTTTGTGCCCGCGCGGAGAGGGCCTTTTTGCGCCGACTGGAGGGAGGCTGTCAGGTACCCTTGGCGGCCCATGCCCGTCTTTCCGAGGGACAGCTTTATCTGGAGGGATTCATCGCCGATCCGGAAGGGCGGAGATTCTATCGGGAAGGCCTTACAGGCAGCCCCCAAGAGGCCGAGGATCTGGGTTTTCGTCTGGCCGAAATTCTCCTTTCTCGGGGAGGACAAGAAATTCTCGAGGAACTCCGGTCATGAAAAAGGGAAAGGTTTATCTGGTAGGGGCCGGGCCCGGCGATCCCGGACTTATTACCCTTAAAGGGGTTCAGGCCCTTCGAAGGGCCGAGGTGGTCATTTACGATTATCTGGCCAATCCTCGCCTCCTTTCCTTCGCGCCACCGCAGGCGGAAAAGATCTATGTGGGAAAAAAGGGGGGGCATCACACCCTTTCCCAGGAGGGCATTAACCGGCTTCTGGTGGAGAAGGCCCTGGCCGGGCAGGTGGTGGTACGGCTTAAAGGCGGGGATCCTTTTGTATTCGGACGTGGGGGGGAGGAGATCGAGGCCCTGTTAGAGTACGATATTCCTTTTGAGGTGGTTCCGGGAGTGACCTCGGCTCTGGCGGTTCCGGCCTATGCCGGGATCCCGGTTACGCATCGCCACTATACTTCCACTTTAGCCCTGGTCACCGGGCACGAGGCCGAAGGTAAAAAGGATTCAGCCATCGATTGGGAGGCCCTTTCCCGCATCGGGACCCTGATTTTCCTTATGGGTATGAAAAATCTCCCGCGGATATGTGAGAACTTAAAACGCCAGGGACGTTCTCCGGAGACCCCGGTGGCGGTCATTCAATGGGGGACCACGCCTCGTCAGAAGGTGGCCCAGGGTACCCTTTCGGATATCTCCGAACGGGTCAAGGCTGCCGGGCTTTCGGCCCCGGCCATTATCCTGGTAGGCGAAGTGGTCAAGCTGCGCGAAAGATTCCGGTGGTTTGAGGACCGCCCTCTCTTTGGTAAACGCATCCTGGTAACTCGTACCCGGGAACAGGCCAGCAAACTCAGCGAGCGTCTGGAGGAGCTGGGGGCCGAGGTCCTAGAGATCCCCACCATCAAGATCGTTCCTCCAGAAAGTTTTGAGGAACTAGATCAAGCCATCCGGGAAATAGAAGGTTTTGACTGGTTGATTTTTACTTCTCAGAACGCGGTCCGTTATTTTGGGGAGAGGCTTTATGCCGCAGGAAAGGACGCCCGCGCCCTTTCCAAGGCCAAGATTGCGGCAATCGGCACCGCCACCGCAGAATCCTTGAAGGAGATAGGTCTTTCCGCGGATCTTATCCCCCGGGAATTTCGGGCCGAGGGGCTCATCGAGGCCTTCTTAGGCGAGGACCTTAAGGGGCGGAGGATACTTCTTCCCCGTGCGGCGGAGGCCCGGGAGATCCTTCCGGAAAAACTTCGAGAAAGAGGAGCCGAGGTGCGGGTGGTCACAGCTTATCGGACCATCCTTCCCGAGGAATCCCGCGAGGCTCTGATCGCGGCCCTGGAGGAGGGGGTGGATGTGGTTACTTTTACCAGTTCTTCCACGGCTCGTAATTTCTTTCGGCTTCTGGACGGACGGGAGGAACTCCTTCGGAAGGTAACCCTGGCTTCCATAGGTCCTATTACCAGTGAAACCCTTCGCCAGCTGGGACACGCTCCGGGCATAGAGGCCCGGGAATACACCATTGCGGGCCTGATTGAAGCCATTTTGGAACACTTTTCTTGACACCCGGGCTAGTGGTGTTATTTTAAGGTCCCAGGTGGGCCGCTAGCTCAACTGGTAGAGCAATGGACTCTTAATCCATAGGTTCCAGGTTCGAGTCCTGGGCGGCCCACTATTTTTGAATAAAATCTTCACCTCTAAAAGATCAAGGGCCCCTCCTGAAGAATAGTTTTCGAAAAAGTGTTCCCTTAGGACTTCCTTGGCCTTTCGTAAAACCTCCTCAAGGGTATCCCCCTAAGTGAGGCATTCCGGAAGATGGGGAAGAGTGACAGTATAGCCTCCCGCCTCTTTGGGTTCAAGGCAAGACAAGTCCTTGAGAATCAAGGTGCCGGGGCCCGGAATCGAACCAGGGACACGCGGATTTTCAGTCCGCTGCTCTACCGACTGAGCTACCCCGGCACAAAGACTAAACATTTATTACCATC
>WGAR01000025.1 GCA_015494725.1 Thermodesulfobacteriaceae bacterium
CCCCGGCCTGCTTTATTCCCTGAATGATGCGCCCGGGAAGGGCCCCCACATAGGTGCGCCGATGCC
This sequence comes from Thermodesulfobacteriaceae bacterium, assembly GCA_015494725.1. Lineage (GTDB taxonomy): Bacteria > Desulfobacterota > Thermodesulfobacteria > Thermodesulfobacteriales > Thermodesulfobacteriaceae > Thermosulfurimonas_A. The sequence continues at coordinate 67 of WGAR01000025.1, forward strand.
CCCGGATCTCGGCTTCGTCCCGCACCCCGCCGAGCGAAACCCGTACGAACTTCCGCCCCAGGGCCCGGGCAATGGAGCGCCCCAGGCTGGTCTTCCCCACCCCCGGAGGCCCCACAAAACACAGGATGGGCCCCTTGGCCTCGGGATTGAGCTTCTTTACCGCCAGGTACTCCAGGAGCCTCTCTTTGATCTTCTCGAGATTGTAGTGATCCTGGTCAAGGATCCTTTTGGCCTCTTTGAGATCCAGCCGATCCCGGGTGCTCTTCTTCCAGGGAAGTTCGATAAGCCAGTCCAGATAGGTACGAATGACGGTGGCCTCGGCGGTATCGGGGTGCATCATCTCCAGGCGCGAGAGCTGTTTAAGGGCCTCCTTCTCCACCTCGCGGGGCATCCGGGCCTTCTTGATCTTTTCCCGCAACTCCTCGATCTCGGCCTCAAGCTCGTCCGTCTCCCCGAGCTCGCGTTTTATAGCCCGCAGCTGTTCGCGAAGGAAATACTCTCGCTGGGAGCGGGCCATTTCTTCCTGGGCCTCGGTCTGGATCTTGGCCTGAAGGCTTGCGATCTCGAACTCCCGTTGGAGATAACGATAAAGTTTTTTCAGGCGTTCCAGGCCGTCGTAGGTCTCAAGAAGATCCTGGGCCTCGGAGATCCTGAAGCGCACATGAGCGGCGATAAGGTCGGAAAGCCGCCCGGGCTCCTCCACCGAAGCCAGAAGCGAGGAGATATCCGGATTGAGAAGCCCCCGCAGGGCCAGGACCTTTTCCGCTACCTCCCTTACCGAACGCATCAGGGCCTCGGTCTCCACGGAGAGACTTTCCGGTTCTCTCTCCCCCACCGGGAGAATGCGCACCCGGAAGAAGGGGTCTATCTGGAGGAATTCTTCTATCTCCGCCCGGGCCAGCACCTGAACCAGAACCTTGAGACGATCCTCCGGTAGTTTAAAGGTGCGGATGATGAGCCCCACCACCCCTACCCGATACAGCCTTTCCGGAGAAGGATCCTCGTCCATGGGATCCTTCTGGGTAACCAGGGCCAGAAGTTTTTCTCCCTCCAGTGCCGTGGATACCGCGGCCAGACTCCTTTCCCGGCCCACAAACAGGGGAATAACCATCCCCGGAAAAAGCACGATGTCTCTTATGGCCATAAGGGGTAAGACTTCGGGGACCTCTATGCTTTCACCTTCCATGAGTTCAGGGCTGGAAAAGGACACCTCTTCGGTCATGCGGATCTACCCTCCTCAAAGAGTAATGTACGCAGATACAGGCGAGCCTCCCGGGCCAGTTCGTAATAGGTATGGTTCATATGTTTGGGACGCCTCAGACCCTTCTTTTTGAGAAATCTTCCCTGTACCCGTTCCAAAAACCCTAGGGATTCGAGGCGACGCAATCTGCGTCTGGTCTCCTCCAGATCCAGGCGCAAACGTCGCGACAGAAACTTAGCACAGTCCGGAGCCAGCGCATAGAGATCTTTTAGGATACGCCAGTCCTCCTCTTCCAGAATCCCCCAGGGAAGCATACTCCGCTTCATTTTAACCGGCCCGAGCTACAAATTAAACCGACTTGAAGATCCGGTTTAAAGCGTTTATGTTTCGGGAGAAAAAAAACGGCGTGCAGGAGGGAACCATGGCCGAGGAGATCAAAGAGGAGGTTCAGGAAACCCAGGAGGCGGGCGGGCTTCCCCCTCTCCCCAAGAAACTCGAGAAGATGACTATCAAGGAACTGCGGGAGATAGCCCTTCAGATTCCGGAAATAAGCGGCGTTCACGGCATGAATAAGGAAGAGCTCATTTCGGCCCTCAAGAAGGTCTATGGTATCGAAGAAGCCCCGCGGAAGGTAGGGGGTTCGATGCGGGAGCTCAAGGCCAAGATTCAGAAATTCAGGGAACTCGCGGAGAAAGCCAGGGCCGAGAAAGATTGGGAACGTTATGAACGTTATCGTCGGCTGGCCTCCCGCTTCAAGAAACGCACCCGGAAGCTGGCCCGGGCTGCGGCTTAATCTCCGGAGATAATCATGGCTTCGGCCCTTTATAAAACCGATTTTTCCCGGCTTAAACTCCTCTCCCGGGGCAAGGTGCGGGACATCTACGACCTCGGTGACGCTCTTCTCATCGTAGCCACCGACCGCATCTCGGCCTTCGACGTGGTCCTTCCCACCCCTATTCCGGATAAGGGGCGTATCCTCACCCGGATGTCTCTTTTTTGGTTCGATTTTCTGAAGGATATCGTTCCCCACCATCTTATCACCGCCGATGTGCACGATTATCCCGAGGAAACGGCCCCCTATCGGGAAATTCTTTTTGGAAGGAGTATGCTGGTGCGAAAGGCCCGGGTGCTCCCGGTGGAATGTATCGTCCGCGGCTACATCACCGGTTCGGCCCTGAAGGAATATCGGCAAACCGGCACGGTGTGCGGAATAAAGCTTCCGGAGGGTCTGCGCGAGGCCGACCGCCTTCCGGAACCCATCTTCACCCCCTCCACCAAGGCCGAAAAAGGGGAACACGACGTCAACATCACCTTTGAGGAATGCGCCCGGATTATCGGGCCCGAGCTTGCCGAGCAAGTGCGCGAGCTTTCGCTGGCCCTCTACCGTAAGGCTGCGGAATACGCGGAAAGCCGGGGAATAATCATCGCCGATACCAAGTTCGAATTCGGTCTTGCCGACGGCAAACTCCTGCTGGTGGACGAGGTGCTCACTCCGGACTCCTCCCGGTTCTGGCCCCGGGATGAGTACGAACCCGGACGTCCCCAGCAGAGCTTTGACAAACAGTTCATTCGGGACTGGCTCCTCCAGATCGGCTGGGATAAAAAACCCCCGGCCCCGGAGATACCCCCCGAAATAGTGGAAAAGACCCGGAAACGCTATCTGGAAGCCCTGAAACGTCTTACCGGAGAAACCCTCTCCTGATGCGCTGGGCCCGGCTCTCCTGGCAGGAAATAGACCTGGACTCCCGAACCTTTGTCTTTTCCTTTCCCTCTCGCGGGGACCTTCTCCGGGAAAGCATCCATCGTTTCGGGATCCTGGAGCCCCCGCTGGTGGCTCGGGCCGGAGAAAAATTTCTTCCCGTGGCCGGAGAAGGACGGCTTCTGGCCTGGGAAGCCCTGGGAGAGGAGGAGGTTCCGGTATTCATCCTGCCGGAAACGGACCCTCTGCGCCTCCAGGAAATGGCTCTGGAGAGCAATCTCTGGCGGGGATTAAATCTGGTGGAAAAAGCCGAAGTGGTGGTCCGGTTTCGAAGATACCTGGCTCCGGAAGAAGTGGTTCGCAGGGTTTTTCCTCGCTTGGGCCTGAGCCCCACGCCGGAGGGATACTTCTTTCTGGAGGAAGTGGCCCGAACTTCGGGAAGGGTTCGTCAGGCTCTGGCCACGGGAAAATTACCCCCCAGGGTGGCCCGATTGCTCTTCCGCTATCCCTCCGAATGGCGGGAAAGGATATGGAATTTTTTGGAAAGACTCGGTCTTTCTGCCTCCGAAAAAAGAGAAGC
>WGAR01000026.1 GCA_015494725.1 Thermodesulfobacteriaceae bacterium
CTGGTGCCTCCGATATCCGCGGCCAGGATCATGAGGGCTATTTTTTCTGAGCCTGACGATACTGGTTATAAAGCTGAATAACCTTCTGGGTGATGTCCACCCGCGGGGAGGCCCAATAGACTCCGGGCATATTCTTCTCCAAGATCAGATCATAGCCTTCCTTCTGGGCCATCTGCCGGATGACCTTTTCCAGATCCTTAAAGATGGGTTTTAAGGCCTTTTTCTCCGCCTCTTTCATCTCGAACTGGGCATCCTCCTGCATGGCCCGGAATTCACGCACCATTTTCTGATACTCCCTCTGTTTCTCGGCCCGGGCCTCCTCGGAAAGGAGCGGGGCCTTTTTCTGCATTTCCTGCTGGAAGGCCTCGATCTCCTTCCTTTTGGCCTCCAGTTTTTTCTGCAGACTCTGAAACTTGGCCTGAAGCTTGGCCATGGCCTCCTTTCCCGCCTCCGAGGACCGCACCACCCTCTGAAGATCTATGACCGCGATCTTGGGAGGCGCAGCCCAGGCCATTCCCCAAAACCAGAAAAACAAAAATCCCAGCCAGAACGCACGTCTTTTCATGTTCTCCTCCTTGGCTGATCAGGGTTTATTCACGATTACCAGATCTACCCTTCGATTGATGGCCCAGGAAGCTTCGTCATGTCCCAGAGCCAGAGGCCTCTCCTCTCCGAAACTCACCGTGGAGAGCCGATCCGGGGAAACCCCCAGATTGATCAGAAAACGCCGCACCTCCAAGGCCCGTTTCTCTCCCAGGGCCAGATTGTAATCCCGATCTCCCCTCTCGTCGCAGTTCCCCTGAAGTTCCACCTTATATTCCGGATGACGGAGGAGGAAACGGGCGTCTTCCTGGAGACGGGGGAGCATGTCGCGACGGATACGATAATCGTCGAAATCGAAGAAGATGGCCTTAAGCGGAGGGGTGCTGCGGCCGTAAATCTTCCAGCGTTCCTCCTGGGGAAGCCGGGCCGCTTTAGCCGCAGCCGCCTCCAGGGTCTCCTCGGTGAACCCCGGGGGCGGAGAAACCGCCTCGGGCTTCTCCTCGACCCGGGCCTGGGGTGCGGAGGGAGGCTTTACCTCTTCGGCGGCAGGGGACACCGGTTTCTCCGGCAGGGGACCGACCGGAACTTCCTTCTTGGCACAGGAAAAGAGCAGTAAAAGGATCGCCATCATCAACCCGAAGGATTTTTTCATAACCCTCCTCCTCATGGGTTTTAAGTATAACCGGTGAGATCCAGTTCCTGGAGAAAATCCCCGGTCCAGAATTCGAGCCGGGCCCGGAGGAGAGAGGTGATCCGGTAGAGCAACACCAGTTCCTGGTTGAGGACCGCGGTAACCCGGGCCATGGTCTCTTCGGGAATGCGGGCATAATGACGCCGGCAGAAATAATCGCGACAGAGCATGGGACGGGCCAGGATCTTGCACCCGAGCGGCCCCACAAAGAAACACCGCCCCGGGACCTCCCTTTCCCGGGGAAGTTCCACCCCGAGCAGACGATTGAGAAGAAGAATAAGCACCGTGCACTCGTTCTCCAGTCCTATTTTGCAGCAGCCCTGCCCCTCCTCCACGGTACAGAGATAGCACTCCCGAAAGGTCCCGGCCTGCTCCATGGTGCGATTGGAGTGCTCCACCGCCCGGCGATAGTGTTCCAGAAGCTCCGGAATTTCCGGATCGCCCAGGAAACTCTCCCCCCAAAGGGTATAAAGTTCCTCGGCCACGGCCATCTTCTCCTGGATGAGACGGGTAGGATCCGGCCGAAGTTCCCTTAGATAACGCATAGTTCCTATTTACCACGACTTGGAGGTTGGGGGAAACCCCGTCCGGAGGTTTCGCAGATCCCGGAGAGGTGCTAAGTATAAGGCCCGACCGAATTACTAACCCTAAACCGCAGGGAGGAAAGACCATGCAGAGCATGACCGGCTTCGGCAGGGGCGAATATTCCGGCGAGGGCTTCCAGGTGCGGGTGGAGGTGAAGAGCCTCAACCATCGGTTTCTGGAGATCATCTGTCGTCTGCCCCGTCGTTATCAGATCCTGGAGGAAAGGATCCGGCGCGAGGTCCAGGACCGCTTTCATCGGGGAAGATTCGAGATTCAGGCCCGGCTGTTCGGGGTCCCTCCGGATACGGCCCGCATCTTCGTGGATCGGGGGCTTCTGAACCAGTATCTCCTTCATCTGCGTTCCCTGGCCGCAGAATACGACCTCGCCGGAGAGCTATCGGCCGGGGATCTCCTTCATCTCCGGGAGATCTTCGTTCAGGTGGAGGAGACGCCGGAAATCGAGACCCTGTGGTCGGAACTGGCCCCGGCCCTGGAGAAAGCCCTGGAGGAAGTGGCCCGGATGCGAGAGGAGGAAGGGGCCTACCTGCGGGAAATCCTCCTGGCCCATCTACAGGAACTCGATCGCTGGCTTGCGGCCATAGCCGAACGCAAGGAAACCCATCTCCGGGAGGCGCACCGCCGGCTGGAGGAACGTCTGCAGCGCCTCCTTGCGGACAGGGGACTGGATCCAATGCGGCTACATCAGGAGGCAGCCATCCTGGCCGATCGACTGGATTTTTCCGAAGAGCTGGACCGTCTTTACAGCCATCTTCGGCACTTTAAGGAAATCATGGCCTCTTCCGGCCCCCACGGGCGTAAGCTGGATTTCCTCTGCCAGGAGATGTTCCGGGAGATCAATACCCTTTCCCATAAGGCCTCCTCGGCGGAAATCTCCCATCTGGCCGTGGAGGTAAAGAGCGTAATCGAAAAAGTGCGTGAACAGGTGCAAAATCTTGAATAAACGGAATTTTTACCGAGCTCCGGCTCAAGGGTCGCTTTTTCGGAAGAATGGATTAAAGTAGTAGGGCCTATGCTTCGGATATATCGCTCGGAAAACGGTTTTCTGATTCCGGCGGAAAAACCCCTGCCGGGGACCTGGGTGGCGCTCGTGGCCCCCACCGAGGAGGAACTGCGCTTTGTGGAAACGCGCTTCGGTATCCTACCCGACTTCCTCAAGTACCCTCTGGACGAAGAAGAACGCCCACGTATCGAGATCGAGGAGAAACAACTCCTCATCATCTTCCATATTCCGGACCCCCGCCACGAGGGGGATATCATCCGCTACGAAACCATCCCCCTGGGGATCATCATCACCGAGGAGGTGGTTCTCACCATCTGCCTCAAGGAAAACCTTCTTTTTGAGGAGATTCTGGCCCAGTCCGGGCGGGTTCAGAAGGTGGATCTGGAAAGGCCGGTCTCCTTTCTCTTTCTTCTTTTCTATTGTGTGGCCAACCTCTATCTGCGCTATCTGCGCCTCATCGATCGTCTGATCGAGGATTATGAACGGGAACTCTACCGTTCCTTTCGCAACCGGGAACTGGTCAAGATCCTGAGTCTGGAAAAGAGTCTGGTCTATTTCAGCACCGCCCTTAGGGGCAACGATGTGGTTCTCACCCGCATCCAGTCCGGACGCTATCTGCGTCTCACCGAGGAGGACCACGAGGCCCTGGAGGACATCCAGATCGAAAATCGTCAGGCCATCGAGATGACCAAGATCTATTCCGACATTCTCACCGGGACCATGGATGCCTATGCCTCCATCATCGGGAATAATCTCAACGTGGTGATGAAGTTTCTGACCGCACTGGCCATTGTGCTGGCCATGCCCACCCTGATCTCCAGCATTTACGGCATGAATATTCGTCTTCCCCTCCAGAACAATCCCCACGCCTTCTGGATCGTGATGGGCATCTCCTTTGGGATCTCCATCCTCACCGCGATATACTTTGTCAAAAAGAGGCTTTTCTGAGCATGCAGAGCACCGGTGCCATAGTCCTGGGAATCCTGCAGGGGCTTACGGAGTTCCTTCCGGTCTCCAGTTCCGGGCACCTGATCCTGGCGGAAAATTTCTTCGGATTCCGGGGAGGGCTTTCCTTCGACGCCTTTATCCACCTGGGGACCCTGGGGGCGGTCCTTCTTTATTTCTGGAGGGACTGGCTCTCCCTGCTGAAGGGCGTACGGGAGCCGGGCCCGGGGCGTCGGCTGTGGGGTCTTCTCCTGGTGGGTACCCTTCCCGGGGCTTTCGCCGGGGTACTTCTAGAGAATGCGGCCTCCCATTATTTCCGTTCGGCCTCTCTGGTGGCCGGGATGCTGATCCTCATGAGTCTGCCCATGATTCTGGGAGAGGTCCTGGGGAGAAAAACCAAAGGGTTCATGGATCTGGGACTCAGGGGAGCGTTCCTCATCGGGCTGGCCCAGGCCCTGGCCCTTATACCCGGCACCTCCCGCAGCGGCATCACCATCTCGGCGGCCCTGCTTCTGGGGCTACGGCGGGAGGAAGCGGCCAGATTCTCCTTTCTCCTCTCCGCGCCCATCATCGCCGGAGCCGGTCTTCTGGAGGGGATCAGGGCCTGGGTGGGAGGGTTTCCCCCGGTGCTCATGTTCTGGGGCTGGTTCACCGCCTTTATTTCCGGGATCCTGGCCATCCATTTTCTCCTCCGCTTCCTGCGCACCCATACCCTTTATCCCTTTGTGGTCTATAGGGTCCTTCTGGGGGCGCTCATCTTCCTCCTGGCCTCACCGGCCCTGGCGGCACCCCCTCTTACCCGGGTGGTGACCCTCTTCACCGCCCAGGGTCCGGCGGAGCGCATCTTCGAGGATCATCCCCGCGGGGTTACCACCGGTCTGCTTCTTCCCGGGGGCCGGTACGTTCTGGCGGCCTATCCGGAGGTCAAGGAAGCCGTGTTCATCGAGGCCCTTCTCCCCGGGGGGGAATCCCTCTCCGCCCGCCTGGCGGCTTACGATCCCTTTACCGAACTGGCCTTCCTGCAGCTTTCCCGGCAGGTGCCGGAGGTGGAACGGCTGCACTTCCTTTCCTCCTGGCCCGGGGCCGGAACCCGCATTTTCCTGGTCTCCGCGGTCGGAGGGAGGGGAGTCTATCCGGGGTGGGTCCTGAGGGCCCCGGCCCTCCGAAGGGTGAAGGGCTTTTTGCGGGCCGATCTCATGGAGGTCTTCCTTACCCGGAAGGTTTCCGGGCCTCTTTTCCTGCGGGATGGCACCTTCTGCGGCTTCTACGTCCAGAGTGCCCAGACCTACGGAAGGGCCCTGGCCGAGGCCTCCTGGGTGATTAAACAGGCCTTCCGGAGATTTCGTGATCAGGGAAGGGTGGAGTGGGCCTGGCTGGGGGTGGAGGCCGTACCCGTATCCAGGGCCCTGGCGCAGACCCTGGGTTTATCTCCCCCCACCGGGCTTATCCTCACCCGGATATATCCCGATAGCCCTGCGGCCCGGGCCGGATTGAGGGTCGGAAAGACCCCCCTTGCGGTGGGCAATCAGCTCTATCCCCGCGGCTCGGACATCATCGTTCAGGCCGGAGGAATATCCCTCTCCAGCCCGGCCGATCTTCTGGATCTGGTGCTCTCCCGCCCCCCGGGAAGCACGCTCCGGTTAAAGATTTGGAGAAAGGGACATTTCCGGTATATTAGAATAAAACTCGCCAGGAGACCTCTGGAATGAAGGGAGATTGGCCTTTGGTTCAGGAAAACATTCAGATCCGCGGGCGTAATCTGGTCTTCTTCCGTCCGGAAAGCCTGGACCCGTTCCTTACCGGGGACAATAACAGTTTCCCCTTCTGGGCCCGGCTGTGGGAGGCAGCCATCGTGCTGGCCGATTTCGTGGCCACCCTTAAGCCTCCCCGCAAGATCCTGGAGATAGGAGCCGGGCTGGGGGTGCCGGGGCTGGCGGCCGCGGCCTTCGGCCACGAGGTCACCCTGACCGACTACGAAGACGTCCCCCTGGAGCTCATCCGTCGTTCCGCCCGTCTCAACGGTCTTGAGGTTCGGGTATCCCGTCTGGACTGGCTGAACCCGGAAGATCTGGGAGAATTCGAGGTCATCATAGGAGCCGAGGTGGTCTATGCCGGGCGTCTCTTCCAGCCCCTTCTGGACATCTTCCGGCGCTATCTCCTTCCCGGGGGAGAGATCTATCTGGCCCATGATCGGGAAAGGGCCAGGGTCCTGGTTCCTTTTATCCAGCGGGCGGAACACGAATACGAGGTGGCCACCAGTCTGCGACGCCTGCGCACCTCCGACGAGACCCACGAGGTGGTCCTGCACCGTCTGCGCCCCAAAGGCTTTTGATGCGCCTTCGGGAGGCCCTGCGAAAAGGCACCGAGTTCCTGCAACGCGGAGGCCTCGCTCCAGAGGAAGCCCGGCGGGAAACGCGTCTGATCCTGGCTCACCTTTCCGGTCTGCGGCCTCTGGAGGTCTATCTCTACCCGGAAAAGGAGATCCCGGAGGAACGGTTCGAAAGCCTCCTCCGGGAGAGGATCTCCGGCCGGCCTCTGGCCTATCTGCTGGGAGAGGTGGAGTTTTTCGGACGGAGTTTCCGGGTTCCACCCGGGGTCTTCATTCCCAGGCCGGAGACCGAGATCCTGGTGGAGACCTTCCTCAAGCAGGAGATACCCCCGGGCAGGATCCTGGACCTGGGAACCGGTAGCGGAGTCATCCTGGTCTCCATCCTTGCGGAAAGGCCCGATCTCACCGGGGTAGGAATAGACCTCAATCCCCTGGCCCTAGAGACAGCCCGGGAGAACGCCCTGCGCCACGGGGTAGCGGATAGATGCCGCTGGATCCGGGGATTCTGGCTCGATCCCCTGGCCCCCCGCCCCGGTTTCGTGGCCCTGGTTTCCAACCCCCCCTATGTGGCCGAGGAGGAATGGGAGGAACTCCCGCCGGAGGTAAGGGAGCACGAACCTCCGGAGGCCCTGCGGGGAGGAAAGAACGGCCTCTTTTATATCCGGGAGACTCTGACCCGGGGATGGACCTATCTCCTTCCCGGAGGCCAAATTTTTCTGGAACTGGGGTATAATCAGGCGGTAAGGGTAAAGGCCCTAGGGGAAAGGCTCGGTCTTAAGATCCGGTTTGTCCGGGATCTTCAGGGCATAGAGCGAATAGCCGTGGTGAATCGATGAGGGAATACCTGGAGATCGAGGGAGGGTTCCCCCTTTCCGGAGAGATTCGCATCAGCGGGGCCAAGAATGCGGTGCTTCCGGCCCTGGCGGCCACGGTTCTGGCCCCGGGACGGTATCGTTTTCTCAACTGGCCCCGGCTTCTGGATCTCTACACCATGCTGGAGCTCCTCTCCCGCCTGGGTGCCCGGGTGGAGACCCGGGGAGAGATTCTGGAGGTGGACACCACCTCGCTGGAGGGAGTGGAGGCCCCCTATGAGCTGGTTCGGCGCATGCGGGCCTCCATTCTGGTGCTGGGACCCCTTACGGCCCGTTTCGGACGGGCCCGGGTGGCCCTTCCCGGAGGATGTCCCATCGGCAAACGCCCGGTGGACTTCCATACCCGGGGACTTCAGCTCCTCGGAGCCGAAATAACCCTGGATCACGGCTATATTCTGGCCCGGGCCCCCCGGGGATTGACCGGAACGGAGATCGTCTTCGATTTTCCCTCGGTCACCGCCACGGAGAATCTCCTTATGGCCGGGGTCCTGGCCCGCGGGGAAACGATCATCCAGAACGCGGCCCGCGAACCGGAGGTGGTCTTCCTAGGGGAAATGCTTCAGGCCATGGGAGGGCGCATCGAGGGGCTGGGAACGGATCAGATCCGGATTCAGGGGGTCCCGGAACTGCATCCCCCGGAGGAACCCCTGCGCATAATTCCGGACCGCATCGAGACCGGCACCTATCTCATGCTCCCGGGGCTGGTGGGAGGGGAAATCGTGCTGCGGGAAACCGAGCCCCGTTTCCTGAAGACCCCCATTCTTCGGCTCAGGGAAGCCGGGCTGGAGATAGAATCCGAGGGAAACACCCTGTACGCCCGTCCCGGAAAGGAGCTAAAACCTCTCAAAATCGCCACCGCCCCTTATCCGGGCTTCCCCACCGATCTTCAGGCCCAGATCATCGCCCTCCTCACCCAGGCCCGGGGGGTATCTTTCGTTACCGAAACCCTGTTTGAGGATCGTTTTCACCATGTTTCCGAATTATGGCGGATGGGAGCGGACATAGAACGGGACAAACGCACCGCCATTGTGAAGGGCCCCGTACGCCTGCAGGGGACCGAGGTGGAGGCTCATGATCTACGGGCCAGCGCCTCGCTGGTGCTGGCGGCCCTGGCCGCCGAGGGAGTCAGCCGGATCTATGGCCTGGAACATCTGGATCGGGGCTACGAAAGGATAGAGGAGAAACTGGCTTCCATCGGGGCCCGCATTATCAGGAAAAGCTATGAAGCTACGGAACCTTTCTGAGCTTCTGGGCCAGGAACCCGCGGTGCGCCTTTTTCGCAGGGCCCTCAAAACCGGAAGACTGGCGCAGGCTTATCTCCTGGTGGGGCCCGAGGGGACAGGTAAGGAGAGTTCGATCTGGGCCTTCCTGCGGGAAATCTTCTGCACCCGGGGGGAGGGGTGCGGAGAGTGTCGTCCGTGCAGGAAACTGGATCAGGAGATCCATCCGGATGTGCTGTGTCTGCGTCCCCAGACGGGCAAGAGCAGCATCTCCATTGCCCAGGTGCGGGAGGCGGAGGAATTTCTGCGTTTCCGGCCCCTGGAGGCCCCGCTTCGGGCCGTGGTCATTCCTGAGGCCGAGCGACTGAGCCCGGAGGCAGCCAACGCCCTTCTCAAGTCTCTGGAAGAGCCTCCGGCCTACGCTCATTTCTTCCTCACCGCGATCTCGGCGGAGAACCTGCTTCCCACCATCGTTTCCCGGACCCAGGTGGTGCGCTTCCGGCCTCTGCCTCCGGATCTCATCCGGAGGATCCTGGAGGATCGGCTGGGTTTTGAGCCGGAACAGGCCCATTCCCTGGCCCTGCTGGCCGAGGGCAGTCCGGGAAGGGCCCTATCCCTTTCGGAGAAGGGGTTGCTTGAGGATCTCAATCGTCTGATCACCGTAGCCAGACACGAAGACCCCTCTCTTAAGTTCAGGGCCGCCGAGGCCCTGGCCCGCAAAAAAAACGACCTGCCGGAGCTCCTGGACCTGGTGCGTCTCTGGCTGTGGTATTCCTACCTCTATGCCCGAAAGATCCAGGAATTCCCCGGACTTTTCCCTGATCCGGCTCCGGTGGAAAGGATATGGTCCCTTCTCGATCTGGTGGAAAAATTACGCCAGGGCCTGGAACGCTATGTCAACCCGGAATTGACCCTCCTAGTGCTTATCCTGGAATTTGCTCCAGCTTCCTCCGGACCCTGAAATAACCTCCCTCGGCGCAGGGAGGACAGAGAACACGCCCCCCTACCTCCCGATCTCTTCCGTCCTGGACCCAGCAACCGCAGGCCTCGCACCGGACCCGTCTCCGGGGTCTTCCGGGGAGATCGAATTCGGAAACCTGGACCTCCACCTCCTGGACCTCAAAGAGTTCCTCTTCGGACATTACCCGGTAGGCCTCGAGCTGTTGACGATACCGGTCGGAGATGTGGGGAAAGTATTTCCTGGCCTTTTCCCGGGCCTCTTCCCGGGCCAGGACCCGAAAGGCCTTTCCGGTCTCCAGATTTAGAAAGGTGGCGGCCATAATGCCATAGTCATAGAATTTGAGGGATCTTTTCCCCAGGCTGGCCCCGGTTACCGACTGGATGGCATCGGTGGCACAGCGGTCTATCTCCACAAAGACCATAAATTTCTTGCGTTCCGCTCCTCGCGGATCTTTTATGCCTATGAGACGCAACCCCAGCAGAGCCAGACGCACCCCCAGGACCTGCCCCGGGCAGAGATGTCCGTGGACCCGTACGGACTCCTGGAGGATTTCCTCAAAGGGAATTTCATGGATGTTCATGGAGCTTTAGGTTAGCACGTTTCCCATAGCTTGACAAAAGGAAAAAGGAGAGTATCTTTTGCCCGCAAGGGTGGCCATGCGGGGTGGCTGCCCTTAATTTTTTGGTCACCGGGGATTCCAGGCGCCGGGGGGCGCCCTGTGTTGAATAGGAATATACATAAGGAGGGCGGCCATGGAAAAAAAGCTCCAGAACTCGGAAAAGGTTGAATACGGCTTCGGGCAGCACCTCATTCTGGACGGTTACGGCTGCAACCGAGAGAAGTTGATGGATATCGATTTCATTTACAATTTCCTGAGTGAATACCCGGACCAGATTCAGATGACCAAGATCATGCCGCCTTATGTGTTCAAGTACTACGCCCCGGTGCCGGAAGACTGGGGGATCTCCGGCTTCGTGATCATCGCTGAAAGTCACATCAGCATCCACACCTTCCCGGAGAAACTCTACCTGAGTGTGGACATCTTCTCCTGCAAGCCCTTCGACGTGGACAAGGCCATCGAGGATATCACCCGGCTTTTCGAGATCAAGAAGAGCGAGATCCGGCTTCTGGATCGAGGGCACGAGTTCCCGCGCTCCATCCGCACCGTGGAGCGCTTCATCCGGGCGGAGAGGAATCAGCTGGCCGTGTAATGAAGAGAACCTTCCTGGGGCTACCCGAGACCCCGGAACGGTCTCGGGTGGCCCTTATTCCCGCTCCCTACGATGCCACCACTACCTGGCGTCCGGGGACCCGTTTCGGGCCCGCCGCCATCCTGGAAGCCAGCGTACAACTGGAATTCTTCGACGAAGAGACCGGGAGAGAACCCCATCGTGAACTCGGATTCCTCACCCTTCCGGAACCGGAATTGCCCGTGGCCCCGGAAAAGGCCCTTTCCGTGCTGGAGGGGCTGGTGGAGGAGGTCCTTTCCGACGGCAAATTCCCGGTGTTGCTGGGAGGGGAACATACGGTCAGCCTGGCTGCTCTCCGGGCCCTTCGGAGGAGGTATCCCGGATTCAAGGTCCTCCAGATCGACGCCCATCCGGATCTCAGAGAAAGTTATCAGGGTACTCCCTGGAGCCATGCCTGTGTAATGCGAAGGGCCCTGGACCTGGGGCTGGAGGTGATAGCCGTGGGGGTGCGCACCGCCTCCCGGGAGGAATACACGTACATTCGCGAACAGGGGCTCCGGGTCCTCTGGGCCCGGAAAATCCGGGAGGATGGTCCCGGTTCTCTGAGAGAACTGGATCGACTTCTGGGCCCGGGCCCGGTCTATGTCACCTGTGACCTGGACGGGTTGGATCCGGGAGAAGCCCCGGGGGTGGGCACCCCCGAACCCGGAGGGCTTTCCTGGTATGAGGTCCTGGGAATCCTGAAGATCGCCTCTAAACGTCCGGTGCTGGGGTTCGATGTGGTGGAATTGCTTCCTCTTCCCGGGGATCCCCGAACCGAATTCCTGGCCGCCCGCCTGATCTATAAATTTCTCTCCTATCTTACCCCGCAACTACTCTCCGCCCCGGGAGAAGGAAAAACCCCATGAAAAATTCCCCCAGGGATTCCGGTATCGTCTCCGCACTGGCCTATCTCCTTTCCACCTCCTTCGGTCTCGGACATATCCCCTGGGCGCCGGGCACCTGGGGCTCAGCGGTGGGAATATTTCTCTACTGGGGGCTCGCCCCGGCCTCTTTCTGGACGCAGGGGGTGATCCTGCTTATCCTTTCCCTGGTGGGGGTATGGTCTTCCGGAAGGACGGCCCGACGCCTGGGCCAGAAGGATCCCTCCCGGGTGATCATCGATGAGGTGGCCGGAGCCTATCTTGCCCTTCTGGGACACCCCTCAAGCCCCGGCTATCTGCTGGCCGGGTTTCTCCTCTTTCGCCTCCTGGATATCGTGAAACCCTGGCCGGTGCGCCAGGCGGAAAAACTCCCTTCCGGCTGGGGGATCATGGGTGACGATCTGGTGGCCGGGGCCCTAACCTGCCTTCTACTTTATCTTCCCCTAGTCCTGTAAGGTGCCGTTAACGTAACTCACCACACAATCCCGGGAGGTATCCGCAGAATAAAGATTGTCGTAAAAGAGTATCCTCTCCAGAGACCGGCAAGAACTGTTCTGATATACCCGCAGACACTGGTTCGAAGTAACGGTTACCGAATGGAAGGCTATACAGGAGGAGAAAATAGTGGAACACCATCCACCCCAGATATTCCCGACCTTTACGTATCTGTTTCCGCCCCGGTTTACCAGGGTGATGGGACTGCCGTAGGCACAGACCCCGCCTCCTCCGGCGGTGGCCGGATTGATGGTCAGCACCAGAGTCCGGGAGGCGATATTGTCCTCTCCTCCGGAGGGGTCGTTATTGTCCCTTACCCAGAAGGTCAACTCGAAATTTCCGGAAGCCGAAGGGGTTCCGTTTACCAGCAACTGGTCACACCGGGGCCAGTCGGTCTCCGGGGTGGAGGAGCAATTACCGGAGAGAGGATCTCCTGTATCACAGAGGAAATTCAGCCCGGCCCCGGTGGCATTGTCCGGATCCTCCACACACCAGCGATATTTTCCGTTGGAGGGATAGGGTACCCCCCCTCTGGCATACACCCGGGCCTGATACGCGGACCCCACGAAGCCGTAAGGGAGTTCGTGGTTGAGGATGCGCAGATTTTCCTCGGAATAGACGCACCGGAGCTTGCCCTTGAGCTCGCTAAGGGAGACATACCGCACCAGATCGTCATAAGATTGAGGACGAAGAGGATCCTCGGAGGAGGTGTAATTGTCGAAATTCGGAGTCCCGGGAAGAGGGATATAAACGGTGGTATTGGTGGAGGTATTCTGGATGGCGGTCTGGAGGTTGCGGTTGGGACCTGCGCTTACGAGCACCAGGGCGATGTTGGAATGGGTGGCGTTATCCATCTCATCCACCACCGTGAGGGAGGTGGTGCGTCGGGCACAGATACTGCAACTGGCGGTGTAATTGGCGATTTCGTCGGCCACCAGACAAAGGAAATCCTTGCGCCAGGCATCGGTCCGATTACGGAGAAGGGAGGAGCAATATCCGTAGGGGGTGGAAGGGTCGTCCACCGCGGGGATACAGCCCCGATTGAGCTCCGCCCTTCCCACCACGGCCTCCACATTGGCCTCCAGCCGTTCCCGGGTCTGATTATAGTGCACCCGCTGGATGAGAAGCCCCACCACCCCGGCCCCAAGACCCACCAGCACCCCCAGGATTACCAGAATGATGGCCAGTTCGATCAGGGTGAACCCGCGGGATTTCATCGGCTCACCGGAGAACAAACCGGTTCCGGAAGGGAGAGCCCTTCCTTTTCGGCCAGGGCCCGGACATAGTGCCAGTCACCGTTTCGGATCCATTCCGGAAGGGGGGAAAGGGCCAGGCGGGTGAAGAGGGCCCGGCGTTCCTCCTCGGGAAGCCCTCGGGCCATGATCTCCTCTCGCCAGCGGGCCATGAGTTCGAGATACACCTCCCATTCCGGCCCGAATTCCTCCTCCAGACGTTCACGAATCCTCCGGGCCGCGGCAGGACTGGCCCCGGAGGTGGAAATGGCCAGCTGCAACCGGCCCCGCTTTATCACCGAGGGAACAATAAAGGAACACCGCTCCGGACGATCCACCACGTTACAGAAGAGGCCCTTCTTTTCGGCCTCGGAAAACACCGCCTCCTGGACAGCCTGGTCATCGGTGGCGGCCACGCAGAGCCAGGCTCCGGAAAGATCCCCCTCGCGATAGGGGCGTCTTTCGAGCTCGATTCTTCCCTCCTCGGCCCACCGGGCTATGCGGGGCGTAACCTCCGGAGCGATGACCCGCACCCTGGCCCCGGCCTCAACCAGGGCCTCCACCTTGCGCTCCGCCACCTCCCCGCCCCCTACCACCACACAGAGCCGGCCCTCCAGGCGCAAGAAAACCGGATAGTACCTCATATCCCTATCATATCTTGAAGCCTCCGCCGGACAAGGGGTATGATGAAATATGTCCCGGGTGAAAAAGATCCCTCTCGGGAATTCCCAAAGAGAAAGTTTAGCCTATTATCGGAATCTTTCGCCGGAAGAATCCTGGCGTATTTTTCTTGCCCTGCAGAAGGAAGTAGCCCGGATTATGGGATGTTTGGTCAATTTAAACCCTAAAAATGCCAGGGCTTTACTTAAGACATTGAGGGATTTCGGCTTTAAGGATCCTGATCTTTCAGAAAAAGATTTACAGGAGGAGGGCTATATTGTTCAGCTGGGATATCCTCCTTGGCGAATCGATCTTCATCTGGGAAGCGAGATACCCTTTGAGGAACTCTGGAAAAGACACCGCATATTTCATTGGGACGAACTTGAGGTGCGGGTGGTTGATCTTGAAGATCTCAAGAGATTGAAAAGACTTTCTGGCAGAACCAAGGATCTTGCCGATCTCGAGTGTCTGGAGAGGGTGCATGAAACCGATTAATCCCGCTCCCTATATCGAACACACCCTGCTTAAACCCACCGCTACCCAGAAAGACGTGGAAAGGCTCTGTGCCGAGGCCCGGGAATTGGGTATGGTCGGGGTGTGTGTGCCTCCGGTGTGGGTGCCGCTGGCCCGGAAGTGTCTTTCCGGAAGCGAGGTACGGGTGGTCACGGTGGTGGGCTTTCCCCTGGGGTTTGAGCCGGTGGAGATAAAAGTCGCTCAGGCCGAGCTTTACACGGATCTCGGGGCCCAGGAGCTGGACATGGTCCTGAATCTCGCCCTTCTCAAAGCCGGGGAGCTTTCCGGGGTCCTTTCCGAGGTGGAGGAGGTGGTACGGGCCGCGGAACCCGCCCCGGTAAAAGTGATCCTGGAGTGCGGCTATCTCACCGAAGCGGAAAAGAGGGAACTTTCCCGCCGGATTCCCGAGACCGGAGCGGCCTATCTCAAGACCGCCACCGGTTTCGGTCCGCAGGGGGCGAAACTGGAGGACGTACGTCTTCTCCGGGAGGCCTCCGGCGGGCGCATCCGGATCAAGGCCGCGGGGGGCATACGCACCCTGGATCAATGTCTGGGTTTCATTGAGGCCGGGGCCGAACGGATCGGGACCAGCTCCGGAGCGGATATCGTGCGGGAATATCTGGCCCTGACCCAGGGCCAGGCCCTGCCCGAGGTGGAGATCTTCGTGGACGGGGCCTGTCTGGGAAATCCCGGTCCCGGGGGGTTTGCCGCCCTTCTCCGCGCCCGGGGGCAGGAAAGGGTGATCACCGGGGGCGAGGAGGCCACCACCAACAACCGGATGGAGCTACGGGCCGCCATTGAGGCCCTCCGGGCCCTGAAACGCCCCTGCCGGGTGAGGATCCACACCGACTCCCGGTATCTCCTTCAGGGGGCCACCCAATGGCTTCCCCGATGGGAGAGGAGCGGCTTTCGCACCGCGGACAAAAAGCCGGTCAAGAACCGGGACCTCTGGGAAGAACTCGCCCGGTTGCTAAAAACCCACCGGGTGGAATGGGTATGGGTGGAGGGACATGCCGGGCATCCGGAAAACGAACGCTGCGACCGCCTGGCCCGGGAGGAAGCCAGGAAGAGGAAGACCTAGCCCATGGAACGAAAGCTTCTGGTAGGGATAACCGGAGCCAGCGGGGCCCCCTATGCGGTGGCCTTCCTCAAGCTTTTGAAACGGCTCGGGATAGGTAACCAGGTGGTGATCAGCCGGGCGGCAGAGGAGGTCCTGCGCCACGAGACCGGGCTCTCCCCCGAAGATCTACTACGGTTCACGGAGAGGGTCTTCCGGGAGGACGAACTTTCCGCCCCTCCGGCCAGCGGATCTGCTCCGTACCGGGGGATGGTCATCATCCCCTGCTCCATGGGAACCCTCTCGGCCGTAGCCCATGGAGCGGCCCGGAATCTCCTGCAGCGGGCCGCGGATGTCATGCTCAAGGAGAGAAAACCCCTGGTTCTGGTGGTGCGGGAGACCCCTTTCAACCTCATCCACCTGCGAAACATGCTGGCCGCAGCCGAGGCCGGGGCCACCATCTATCCGGCCATGCCGGCCTTTTATCATCGTCCCCAGGATCTCCAGGAGATGGTAGAATTTTTCGTGCAGCGTCTGGCCGAGTTTCTGGGCCTTGAAGTCCGGGACCTCAAGCGATGGGAGGGTCTATGATCAAAAAATACCGCACCCTGGAGGAGGCCACCGCGGATCTCCCCGCCTTTCTCCTTCGTTTACGCGGGAAAAGGCCCGGGGTCATTCGACCCCTGATTCGCTATCCCCGGGGGATAAAAAAGTTCAGGACCCTTGAGGAGGCCCAATGGGATCGGGA
>WGAR01000027.1 GCA_015494725.1 Thermodesulfobacteriaceae bacterium
CCGTTAAGCCAGGGGGCCATCACCTCCTCGAAGATCCGCGCCCACAGACGGCGACACCCCCGAGGAGAAATCCCCTTTCGGAAGAGGCCGCGATAACGGGGCCAGATCTCCCGGATACGGGCATCGAGAAGATCGGGGTCCAGCTTAAGGCCCTCTTCGGCCAGAACCCGGGCATAGACCTGCCCTACCGAGGGATGGATGTGGACCAGGGTCCCCTCCGCATCCAGGAGCACCGCCCTTAAAGACATGGTGGGTTAGCGTCTGTGCCCGGGAAGTTCCAGATGGGTGCAGGTCCCGGTGTCACACCGGTGGGTTTCGGCCACCCGGGGCCGATCGGAACCTCCCCCGCCGGAATCCACAATGGGGGTTATGGTGCTCATCAGGCGTTTCACCCGATTCCCGCCACATTTCTTGCAACTTACCTTATCTACCTCGGAGCGGCTCTTGAGCAGGACTTCGAATTCCTCACCGCAATCCTCACACTGAAACTCATAGATGGGCATCCCTGGGCCTCCTTACCTGGGCTGAACCTGCTGATTTGAATCAATATTTTAACTTTTCACTTGGAGAAGGCAAACGGAAAGACTTTGGGTTAAAATACCAGACCTATGGGGAAACTCCTTTTCGTTTATGGAACTCTGAAGCGAGGCCAGCCCCTGCATTATCTTCTGGCCTCGGCGCGTTTCCTGGGGGTCGGGCGGGTGAGGGGCTATGCCCTTTACGACCTGGGGGAGTATCCGGCGGCCCGGCCAGCCGAACCCCAGGACTTCGTCCGGGGCGAAATCTATGAAGTGCCGGAGGAAATCATTCCTATCCTGGACGAGGTGGAAGACGAATACCACCGGGAACGGGCCCGGGTCGAAACGGACTCCGGGGCTATCCTGGAGGTGGAACTTTATGTATTTAATGAAGAGTTACCGGAAGAACAGCGTCTTCCGGAGGGGGAATGGCCATTCTGACCGTGGGGCTTTCGCCGCATCGGGTGGAGTTTTTACCTCTGGCCTTTGATCTGATGAAACAGCACGGTTACATCCTCCTTGAGGAACCCCCGCATCCCCTCTTTCCGGACTACCTGGAGGGACGAATCTCGCTAGAAAGGATGCTTGAGGAAAGCGAATCCGGTTTTCCGGAATACACTCGGACCCTTTATCCTTACTTACGGGAGCTTTATCGGCGGGGATATCGCATCCTCCAGATAGAGCCCTATCTGGAACGGGTCCTCCGCATGCAGGAGAGACTGGCCGAGGGAGCCTCTCCCCAGGAGGTGGCCCGGGATCCGGAGCTGGGGCCGGTTTATTACCATGAACACGAAACCTTCGGCCGGCTCCTGGACTTTTATTCCTCCATGCGGGATTCCTTTGAAGCCCTGGTGGAAAAGATCTGCGCCTTTGCCCGGGCCGATGCCGGGCGTCTGGCCTTTCGGGATCATCTGCGGGCCGAGGCCCTTCTCGAATTCCTTTCCTCCCTGCCCCCGGATTCCACAGTCTATGTAGAGGCAGGGTACATTCATTTAATTCTGGTGCGGGAACTGGCGCGCCGAAAACCCCGCGGGGTACATCTGCGGGTGCGCAATCTCCTCCTTCAGGCCCTGCCCCACCGTTCCTCGCGACGTCTCTTTCCGGCCCCGGGAGACGGTCTCACCTCCTATTATCTTTTTAAGCAGAGGCGCCCCATCGAAGAAAAGTTGCTGGCAGCCCGGAGCCTGATCTACATCCGGCTTATCGAAAAGAACGAGATCCGTCCCACTCCGGCCAATCCCTTCCCTCATTTGCGCGACGAGATCTTCTGGCGGGCCTTTGTGGAGGGACTTAATTATGCGGACTGCGAACGCCTGGACCGGGAAATCCGCTTGCGGCCCACCGGAGAGGCCCGTCGGATCGCCTGCACCATGTTCCCGGGGTTATGTTCCCGGGCCCGAAAATTGACCACCGAGTGGGTACCTGTTCTAACGGGATGAGGGTCTGGATCGGCACCTGCGGAAATCGGGTGGCTCTTTCCCGTTATGTAAAACTTTTTTCGGCTCTAGAGATAAACGCTACTTTTTATCGCTTTCCCACCGAAAAGAGCCTCTCAAACTGGGAAAAGGTCTTTCGCAAGACCGAGGGCTTCCTTCTTTCGCTTAAGGCCTTTCAGGGGTTCACCCATCCGATCTCTTCTCCCACCTGGCGGAAGAGCGGTCTTTCCCGGGAAGAGATCCAGCATCTTAAGGATCAGGTAGGTTGCCTGCGTCTTACCGAAAAGACCCGAGAATATCTCCGGGAAACCCTTGCCCTCTGCCGGAGGCTTTCGGCCCGGTATCTTCTCTTTCAACTTCCCGGAAAATGCCAAAAGGAGGATCTCGCCCCCTTCTTTGCGGAATGGAGGAGGCTCGTACCGGAGGGTCCTCCTTATCCCGCACTGGAGATCCGCTGGGAGGATCCTGAGCTCCTCCTGCGCCTCTGGCAGACCTATCGGGTAGTCCCGGCCTTTGATCCTCTGCTTTTTCCGGAGTTTCTTTCCCTCCTGCGGGATCTTCCCCGTCTTTATTTCCGGCTTCACGGCGAGCGCCGGGGAGGCCGCATCCATTACGGAAAAAAATACACCGATGGGGAGCTTTTAAGCCTTTCGGATCTCCTCAGGTCCCTCCGGTGTGAGGAGGTCCTGGTCTTCTTTAACAATGTTTATATGCATGAAGATGCCCTGAGATTTCTTGAAATTTGGAAGGGCGGGAGGTAGAGATGGCCCTCATGGAGATAAGTATAGTCCCGCACTTTTACATCTTGCGGCCGAGCTTCACGAGATTCCTTTTGGTGCCGGGGCCAAGCGGGTCTTCACCGTCATAAAGATCGATGATCGTCGGGACCGGGAGGTCCATTTGGGAGACAAAGTCCAAAGCGTTGAGGAAAGACTCCGTTCGGAAGGTTGATTTTACCGGGAAGGGTTTTAGAATAAAGGAAGCCCCGGAGGGGTGCCCGAGCGGCCGAAGGGGCGCGGCTGGAAACCGCGTGTGCGGGGCATAACCCCGCACCGAGGGTTCGAATCCCTCCCCCTCCGCCAGTCTTTTACGATTTCTTGCGGAGTTACAAACAGCTTTTC